>JBIIPQ010000112.1:0-11261 GCA_044342535.1 Burkholderiaceae bacterium | reverse complement strand
GAGCTCAGCAGGTCGTCGACCTCGCCCTGCGTGGTCACGGCGTCGCTGCGGCCAGCCACCACCTGCGGACCCTCGAGCATCTCCTGGTGGCGCGCACGGTGGTCTTCCGGCGCGGTGTCGATCAGCAGCTTCAGCAGCTTCTGCTCGATCCGCTCGGTGATGCCCTCGATCTTGCGGCACACCTGACCGGTCAGGTCCTGGAAGTCCTGCGCCATCATGATGTCGCTGTGCAGGCTCCCCGTGCGCTCGGCACGCGCCACGCTCTGCGACAGGTGGACGCGGGTCGCCTCGAAGAGCGCCATGTAGCCCTCCTCGGGACGGCGCTTCTCGTCGAGCATCCGGCTCCAGCGCGCATGCAGCGCCTGCGAGCCGTCACGCTCGGCTTCCTGCAGCGGCGACAGCTCGTCGAGGGTGTCGAGCACCTTCTGGGCGCTGCGCTCGCACATCTCGGTGACGTACTTGAGTCGGTTGCGCGCGTCGGGGATCTCGTTCGCCATGTCGGCGAGCGTGCTGTCGAGCCGCAGCTCCTGCAGGCTCTCGTGCAGCTCCCGCGTCAGGCGGCCGACCCGATCGCGCAGATCGCGCGCGCTGCCGCAGGTGCAGTTGCGGCAGATTCCGTCGGGATCGGCGTTCGGACAGCTCTCGGGCGGATGCTCGACAGCGATCGGGAAAAAATCGGTCACCGCCGCGGGCAGGGGTGCGGCCAGCCGTGCGGCCGGCGCGGGAGGCGGCTCCGCCAGGGCGGTGACCGATCGCTCGGCCTCCGCGCGGGTCGCTTCGAACAGGGCTTCGAGGTCGTCGTGTTCCATGGCGTCGTCTTGAGTGCGGCGTGGGTTCAGGCCTTGACCGGGCCCATGATCTTGGAGACCTTTTCCTCGAGCGTCGCCTTCGAGAAGGGCTTGACGATGTATCCCGAGGCACGCAGCTGCGCCGCGCGGACGATGTCCTCCTTGCGGGCCTCGGCGGTCACCATCAGAACTGGCAGCGTCTGCAGCGCGGCGTCCGCGCGGATCGCCTCCAGCAGATCGAAGCCGTTCATGTTCGGCATGTTGATGTCGGTCACGACGAAGTCGAACCGGCCGTTGCGCAGCTTGGTGATCGCCACCGCGCCGTCTTCGGCCTCGTCGCAATCCAGATGGCCCATCTCTTTGAGCAGGCCACGGACGATGCGTCGCATCGTCGAAAAGTCGTCAACGATCAGGAATCTCATGACAGCGAGCCGTGGTCCTGGTTTCGCGATATGGGCCCGGACCGGAACGGTCCAGGGTCGGAGCGGTGGTGATGCGGGTTGGTCACGAGTCCATCCATCTCGGCAGAGCGCCAACGAATGGTGCAACCACCCGCACGGCGGCGAGGCGCGACGAAACAGGGGAAAACTGCCGGTATTCGTGCGACTGACCGCGCGTCCGTCGAATCTGTCCGGCAGTCGGCCGCGGCACTGCGGCGAAGGCACCGTCCGTCGGGAGGCCGACTGGTCGCGACCGCGCAGGCGGGTCCGGCGGGTTCGCGACGCTCGGGGACGAGCCGTCCGCGTCGTGCGGAGTGCGACGCGCTGACACAGCCCGCATGCACGAACGGCACCCACAAATGAAAACGCCGGCACTTCTGCGAGCCGGCGTTTTCATGGATCGGGTTGCGGGGGCAGGATTTGAACCTGCGACCTTCGGGTTATGAGCCCGACGAGCTGCCAGACTGCTCCACCCCGCGTCTGAGCCAGAGATAGTAGCACGGAACGCACTGAGCACGCAAACGCGCTGCCACGGCGCACCTCGATTGGCTGCTACACTCGATTCGAACCGAACCCCTGCACTCGCATGAAATTCTGCTCGACCTGCGGCCACGAAGTCGTCCTGGAAGTGCCCGCGGGCGACAACCGCCCCCGCTGGTGCTGCGCCCACTGCAGCACGGTCCACTACCAGAACCCGAAGATGGTCGTCGGTACCGTCACGGTCTGGGAAGACAAGATCCTGCTGTGCAAGCGTGCGATCGAGCCGCGCTACGGCTACTGGACCCTTCCGGCGGGCTTCATGGAGAACGGCGAGACGACCGACGAGGGCGCCGCGCGCGAGACGCTCGAGGAGGCCGGCGCACGCATCGAGCTCGGTCCGCTCTACTCGCTGATCGACGTGCCTCACGTCGAGCAGGTCCACCTCTTCTACCGCGCCACGCTGCTGCACCTGGACTTCGATCCGGGACCGGAGAGCCTCGAGGCGCGACTCTTCACCGAGGCCGAGATCCCCTGGGACGACATCGCGTTCCGCACCGTCGGCCAGACGCTGCGGTGGTTCTTCGAGGACCGCCGCCGCGGCCGGTTCGAGCTGCATGCCAGCGCGATCCGCTACACGCCCCGCCCCGCCGCCTGAACGCGACCCGTCTCGCATGCTGACCTGGGTCGATCCCGGCCGGCCGCTGCCGCCGCCCTCGAAGGCGCTGCAGGATCCGAACGGCCTGCTCGCCGCCGGCCGCGACCTGTCGCCCGAGCGGCTCCTCGAGGCCTACAGCCGCGGCATCTTCCCGTGGTATTCGGCAGGCCAGCCGGTGCTGTGGTGGTCGCCCGACCCGCGCATGGTGCTGTTCATCGACGAGTTCAAGCTGTCGCGCTCGCTCGCCAAGACCCTGCGCCGCGTGCGCCGCGAGGGCCGCTGGACGATCGCGCTCGACCGCGACTTCGAGTCGACGATGCTTGCCTGCGCCGAGCCGCGCCCGGATCAGGACGGCACGTGGATCACGCCGCTGATCCGCCAGGCTTATGTGGGCCTGCACCGTCTGGGGCACGCGCATTCGGTCGAGGTGCTCGAGGACGGCGTGCCGGTGGGCGGACTGTACGGCGTGTCGATCGGCCGCATGTTCTTCGGCGAGTCGATGTTCACCCGTCGTCCGGACGCCTCCAAATGTGCGCTGGCATCGCTCGTCGCGCTGCTGCGCGAGCGCGGATTCAGCGTGATAGACTGTCAGCAGGCTACGTCGCATCTCGCTTCCCTCGGAGGCCGGGAGATTCCTCGCGACGCGTTCCTGGACCGGGTCGCCACCCTCACCGCGCAGCCGCCTCCCGACTGGTCCGCGATGAAGTTGGAGTTTCCGGACGTTTGAGCGTATCGGGCACGCATGACGCATCTCAAGGAACTGCCGTTCTCGGCCCTCCAGTTCTACGCGACGGCGCCCTACCCGTGCAGCTACCTCGCGAGCCATCAGGCTCGCTCGCAGGTCGCCACGCCCAACCACCTGATCAACGCCGACGTCTACTCCGAGCTGGTTCGTTCGGGGTTCCGGCGCAGCGGCATCTTCACCTACCGCCCGCACTGTGACGGCTGCCGTGCCTGCGTGCCGGTGCGCGTTCCGGTCGCCCGGTTCGAGCCCGACCGCAGCCAGCGCCGCGCGCTCAAGCGTCACGCCGACCTGCGCACCCTGGTCGCGCGGCTAGGCTTCGTCCCCGAGCACTACGCGCTCTACCTGCGTTACCAGTCCACGCGCCACGCCGGCGGCGGCATGGACCATGACAGCCGCGAGCAATACGCGCAGTTCCTGCTGCAGAGCAAGGTCAACACCCGGCTGGTCGAGTTCCGCGATGCCGACGGCACGCTGCGGATGGTGTCGATCATCGACCTGCTCGACGACGGCCTGTCCTCGGTCTACACCTTCTTCGATCCGGACGTTCCGAACGCGAGCTACGGCACGTTCAACGTGCTCTGGCAGATCGAGCAGTGCAAGCACCTGGGCCTCGACTACCTGTACCTCGGCTACTGGATCGAGCAGAGCCCGAAGATGGCCTACAAGGCACGCTTTCGCCCCATCGAGCAGCTGGTCGGCGGGCAGTGGCAGACGCTGAGGCCGGCGGCCGACGCCGGCTGAGCGCGCCGCGCGGCACGCCCCTTCCCTCGGCGCCTTCCCCCCTTCCCGATGAGCCCGTACGCACTGGCGCGCCCGCTGCTGTTCGCGATCGACCCCGAGCGCGCGCACGACCTCACCCTCGCCTCGATGGATGCGCTGGCCGCCAGCGGCGCGCTGCGCGTGGCCGCAGGACCTCGTGTCGACGACCCGGTCGAGCTGCTCGGGCTGCGCTTCGCCAACCGGATCGGACTGGCCGCGGGCCTCGACAAGAACGCGGCCCATGTCGACGCGCTCGCGCAGATGGGCTTCGGCTTCGTCGAGGTCGGCACGGTCACGCCGAAGCCGCAGCCAGGCAACCCGAAGCCGCGGATGTTCCGCCTGCCCGAGGCGAACGCGCTGATCAACCGGATGGGGTTCAACAACCTCGGCCTGGACGCGTACGTCGCGAACGTGCAGCGGCGCCGCTCGGCGGTGACGCTGGGCCTGAACATCGGGAAGAACGCGGCGACCCCGATCGAGCGGGCGACCGACGACTACCTCGAGGGCCTGCGCCGCACCTGGCCGCATGCCGACTACGTGACGGTGAACATCTCGTCGCCGAACACGAAGAGCCTGCGCCAGCTGCAGGGCGGCGACGAGCTGACGGCGATGCTTGCCGCGCTCGGCACCGAGCGCACGAAGCTCGGCCGCGCGACGAAGCGCGAGGTGCCGATGCTGGTCAAGATCGCCCCGGACCTCGACGACGCGCAGATCGAGGCGATCGCGCGGGTGCTGGTCGAGCAGTCGGTCGACGGCGTGATCGCGACCAACACCACGGTCTCGCGCGAGGCGGTCAAGGGCCTGCGGCACGCCGACGAGGCGGGCGGCCTGTCGGGGGCGCCGGTCCTCGAGTCGAGCAACCGCGTGATCCGCGCGCTGCGCGCGTTGCTGCCGTCGCGCTATCCGATCGTCGGCGTGGGCGGCGTGATGACGGGTGCGGATGTGCGGGCCAAGCTCGAGGCCGGTGCCGACCTGGTCCAGGTCTACACCGGACTGATCTACCGTGGCCCGGCCCTGGTGGGCGAGTGCGCGCGGGCGGCGCGCGGCTTGGCGCGGCCGGACGCGTCGGTCAGCCCGCCCCCGCCGCATCCTCGGCGCGACCGAGCCGGCGCGCCGCCGCGTTGAGCCGCACCGGCTGACCGTGCGGCGTCGCCTCGGCCGCGGTGCGCCAGGCGGCACGCAGGCCGGCGAGCGCTAGCGGCGCGGCGATGCCGCGATCGAGCAGCAGCCGCTCGAGCGCCGCGAGCCAGTGTTGGTAGTAGGTATCGCCGAGGTCCGGGTCGCCTTGGGCCTGCGCGTCGCGGATCGCACGCGACAGGTAGTCCGCCCATTCCGTCCAGACAAACACGCCGCGCTCGTGCAGCGCGAGCGTCAGCGCGAACACCTGGGCCTGCCACGGCTCCGCGAACACCGGGCCTTGCGCGTCGCACGGCAGGTCCTGCAGCGGCGGCAGCGTCATCGACCGGCTCCGGCGGCGAGCGGCTCCAGGTAGGGCTCCCAGGCGTCGACGTGCACCGCCGAGGCGGTCGTGTCCTCGCCCCACAGTTCGCGCGCATCGAAGCGCACGGTGTACAGCCAGCGCGGGCTCGGGTCGCCGGCGGGCGTGGCGTGGGTCTCGGGGTAGACGTGGGCGCCGTGCACCGACACCACGGTGCCGATGCGACCGCGCACGTAGCGCGGCAGCCGGGTGTGGCCGCTCGGATGCATGGTCCTGGCACGCACGGCGTCGCCCGGCGCGAAGCGGGCCGGGCCGGACGCGGGGCGATCGGTGGGCGTGCCGGAGGCGAGCACGCGTGGCACGGCCTCGAGCTCGAGGCGGCGCGGCAGCGGGCGGGCCGGCTCGCGCATGACGCCGTCGGCGAGCTCCTCGTGGGTGACCAGCCCGCGCTCGAGCAGCAGCCGCTGCATGCCCTCGAGCCAGATGCGGTAGTAGGTGCTGGTGAGGTACTGCCCGGGCGGAAGCGACTCGCGGGCATGGCGCGACTGGTCGATGTTCCAGGCGCCGGTCGCGCCCATTGCCAGCGTCAGTGCCAGCACGCGCGGCTCCCAGTCCGCGTGCCACAGCGCCTCGTCCGGCTCGGGTCGGATCGGGCCGAAGCCCTGCATGCCACCGAGATCCTGACCGCCGTTCACGGCTGCCCCCCCACCGACGACGGCTCGAGCGCGAGGCCGGTGCCGATCATCGCGTCCCGGGTCACCAGCGCGGCCAGGCGATCCTCGCTCCAGCCCTCGGTACCCGCCGGCCGCATCGGCACGACCAGGTAGCGCAGCTCGGCGGTGGAGTCGTAGACGCGCACCTCGGTCCCTTCGGGCAGCGTCACGCCGAAGTCGGCGAGCACGCCCTTGGGGTCGATCACCGCACGCGAACGGTACGGCGCCGACTTGTACCAGGTCGGCGGCAGCCCGAGCACCGGCCACGGATAACACGAGCACAGCGTGCAGACCACCATGTGGTGAACGCCCGGCTCGTCGAACAGCGCGATCATGTGCTCGCCCTGGCGGCCGCTGTAGCCGAACTCGGAGACGATCGCGGCGGTGGCGTCGGCACGCAGCCGCTCGCGGTACGCCGGATCGCTCCAGGCGCGCGCGACCACGCGGGCACCGTTGTGCGGGCCGATCCGGTGCTCGTAGGTCTCGATCAGCGCGTCGAGCGCGCCGGGGTCGACATAGCCCTTGTCGATCAGCAGGGTCTCGAGCGCGCGCACGCGCAGGTCCGTCTCGGACAGGTCGCTGCCATGGGGGTGGTTGCCGGACACGATTGGTCTCCTCCTCGGGTGATCTTCGCACATAGAATCCGGCGATGGCCGAGATCGTGCTCGCGACGCTCAATGCGCGCTGGACCCATGCGTCGCTGGGGCTTCGCTTCCTGCATGCCAACCTCGGCGCGCTGCGCGAGCGTGCGCGCATCGAGGAGGCGACGCTCGCCACACCGCTCGACCAGGTGATCGAGCGGCTGCTGCGCGATGCGCCGCGCGTGCTCGGGCTGGGTGTCTACATCTGGAACGTCGAGCGCACGACCGAGCTGGTCCGCCGGCTGCGCGCCGAGGCCCCGGGGCTGAAGATCGTGCTCGGCGGCCCCGAGGTCAGCCACGAGCTCGATGCGCAGGAGATCGTGCGGCTCGCGGACCACGTCGTCACCGGTCCCGGCGAACATGCGTTCGCGACGCTCGCGCGCCAGCTGCTCGACGGACCGAGACCGCTGCAGAAGGTCGTGCACGGCGGCGAGCCCGAGCCCGAGTCGCTCGCCCTGCCCTATGCGCTCTACACCGAGGCCGACCTCGCACATCGGCACCTGTACGTCGAGGCCTCGCGCGGCTGTCCGTTCAAGTGCGAGTTCTGTCTGTCGGCGCTCGACCGGACGGCCTGGCCCTTCGAGCTGCCGCGCCTGCTCGAGGCGCTGGCCTCGCTGCACGCGCGCGGGGCGCGGCGCTTCCGCTTCGTCGACCGCACCTTCAACCTCAAGGTCGACACCGGCCGCGCCATCCTCGCCTACTTCCTCGAGCGCATCGAGGCGGCGCCCGACGAGCCGCTGTTCGCGCACTTCGAGCTCGTGCCCGACCGGCTGCCCGACGGCCTGAAGGACCTGATCGTGCGCTTCCCGCCGGGGGCGCTGCAGTTCGAGATCGGCATCCAGACCTGGAACGCCGAGGTGCAGGCGCGGATCTCGCGGCGCCAGGACGACGGGCGCGCCGAGGCGAACCTGCGGTGGCTGCGCGAGCACACGCATGCCCACCTGCACGTCGACCTGATCGCCGGGCTGCCGGGCGAGGACCTCGCGAGCTTCGGCGCCGGCTTCGACCGGCTGGCGGCGCTGCGCCCGCACGAGATCCAGGTCGGCATCCTCAAGCGGCTGCGCGGCGCGCCGATCGCGCGGCACACGGCCGCGTTCGGACTTCGCTTCGCCGAGCGCGCGCCGTACGAAGTGCTGGAGACCGCGGCGCTGCCGGCGGCGGACGTCGCCCGCATCGCCCGCTTCGCGCGCTACTGGGACCTGTACGGCAACTCCGGGCGCTTCGCGCGCTCGCTGCCCGCGCTGCTCGGCGAGACGCCTTTCGCGCGATTCATGGCGTTCTCGGACTGGCTGTGGGCGCACACCAGCGCCACCCACCGGCTGTCGGCCGAGCGCCAGGCCGAGGCGCTGCACGACTGGCTGATCGACGCGGACGGCGGCGACCCTGTCACGGTGCGCGAGCGGCTCGTGGCCGACTACGCGGCGAGCGGTGCGCGCGGCCGGCCGGCCTTCCTCGAGCACGGCCTGCCCGGCGGGCGCCGCGCCGCGGCGAGCCGGCAGGACCGGCATGCGGCCGCGGCCGACATGGCCGCGCTCAGTGCCGCTGCTTCGCCCAGCGTTCCTTGAAGGTCGGGCCGCTCGGGGCCGGCAGGTCGCGGGTCGCGGTCCATCCGCCCGACATCGGCAGACTGCCGATGCGGCCGCTGTCGCCGCCCAGCCGCGCGAGCACCCACGAGGCCATCCGCACCATCGGCCGGTAGAGGCCCGGACGCTTCGCGGCGAACGCCCACGCGGCCAGCCCCGCGCGCTCGCGCCGAGGCCGCAGCCCGCGCTCCATCTGCTTCTCTCGCAGCTTGCGCAGCAGGTCGGGCAGCGGGATCTTCATCGGGCACACGACATGGCACTCGCCGCACAGCGTGGCCGCCTGCGGCAAGTCGAGCGTCTTCTCGATGCCGACATAGGCCGGCGTCAGCACCGAGCCCATCGGGCCGGGGTACACCCAGCCGTAGGTGTGGCCACCGATCTTCTGGTAGACCGGGCAATGGTTCATGCATGCACCGCAGCGGATGCAGCGCAGCATGTCCTGGAACTCGCCGCCGAGCAGCCCGGTGCGCCCGCCGTCGACCAGCACGAAGTACATGTGCTCCGGGCCGTCCTGCTCGCCCGGGGCGCGCGGCCCGGTGAGGATGGAGAAGTAGTTCGAGATCGACTGCCCGGTGGCCGAGCGCGGCAGCAGCCGCGCGACGGTGGCCAGGTCCTCGAGCGTGGGCAGCACCTTCTCGATGCCGGTGACCACGACGTGGACCTTAGGGGGCAGCACGGTGCACATGCCCTCGTTGCCCTCGTTCGTGAAGACCGCGACCGAGCCGGTCTCGGCGACCAGGAAGTTGCCGCCCGACACGCCCATGTCGCTCGACAGGAAGTGCGGCCGCAGGAACTCGCGCGCCTCGCGCGTCATCGCCGGGATCTCGGTCAGGCGCGGGCGGTCGTGCACGCGCGCGAACAGGTCCGAGACCTCGTCCTTCGACTTGTGCACGACCGGCGCCACGATGTGCGAGGGCGGCTCGTTGTCGTTGATCTGCAGGATGTACTCGCCGAGGTCGGTCTCGACGACCTTGACCCCCGCGGCCTCGAGGTGGCGGTTCAGCGCCATCTCCTCGGAGACCATCGATTTCGACTTGGTGACCTTGGCCACCTCGTGCTTCTTGGCGATCGCGACGACGAGGCGCGAGGCCTCCTCGGGCGTCTCGGCCCACAGCACGGTCGCGCCGCGCCGCGTCGCCTCGGCCTCGAAGCGCTCGAGGTAGGCGTCGAGGTTGGCGAGCGCGCGGTTGCGCCGCTCGACCGCTTCGTCGCGCGTGCCCTCGAAGTCGTCGAGCTCGGCGATCGCGTTGGTGCGCCCGACCGTCCAGCGCTGCGAGAGGATCTTCAGGTTCTGCTGCAGGCGGACGTCGGCGAGCTTCTGCCCGGAGCGCGCCTTGAAGTGCATCGACTGGACCTGCATCACGCCCCCTTAGACGAGGCGGGCGCGGGCACGGCATCGCCCGCGAGCACCTGAGCGACGTGCAGCACGCGCGTCGTGGTGTCGCCGGTACGCCGCAGCCGGCCCTCGATGTTCAGCATGCATCCGAGGTCGCCGAGCACGACGCAGGGTGCGCCGCTGGCGTGGATGCGCTCGATCTTCTCGTCGACGATCGCGGTGGAGATGTCGCCATACTTGACCGCGAAGGTGCCGCCGAAGCCGCAGCAGGCCCGTGCGTCCTTCATCTCGACGAGCTTCACGCCCGGCTGCAGCGCGAGCAGTGCACGGGGCTGCGCCTGCACGCCGAGCTCGCGCAGCCCGCTGCACGAGTCGTGATAGGTGACCTCGCCCTCGAAGCGCCCGGGCAGCGACTTCATGCCGACCACGTCGTGCAGGAACGACGTGAGCTCCCAGGTGCGCGAGGCCAGCGCCTCGATGCGCACCCGCAGGTCGGGATCGTCGGCGAAGAGCACCGGATAGTGATGACGGATCATGCCGCCGCAGGACCCCGAGGGCAGCACGACATGCTCGAAGCGCTCGAACTCGACGAGGAACTTGCGGGCCAGGTCGCGCGCGCTGGCGGTGTCGCCCGAGTTGTAGCCGGGCTGGCCGCAGCAGGTCTGTGCCATCGGCACCTCGACCGTGCAGCCGGCCGACTCGAGCAGCCGCACCGTGGCCTCGGCGATCTCCGGTCGCATCACGTCGACCAGGCAGGTGATGAACAATCCGACTCTCAACGTCCCCTCCTCCGAGCCCCGATGATCGCACCGCCGGCGTGACAGCGCGATGCGACCGCCCTCGACAGCGATTTCACTGCTTGATATAACGTACCACCATCCACGATACCACCGGCCGCCAGCGGACCGGTCCAGACCGCTATCTCCATGGCCCGACGGCAAGACGACGGCAACGTCAAGGACGAGGCAGGGGCACCGGACGCCGCGAGCCGCGGGGCCATCCAGGTGATCGACCGGCTGGTGTCGTTGCTCGACGCCCTCGCCGAGCAGCCCGACGCGGTGAGCCTGAAGCGCCTCGCCCAGCGCACCGGGCTGCATCCGTCCACCGCGCACCGGATCCTGAACGACCTGGTGTCGGCACGTCTGGTCGACCGATCGGAGCCCGGCACCTACCAACTCGGCATCCGCCTGCTGGAGCTGGGCAACCTGGTGAAGGCGCGCCTGAGCGTGCGGGACGCCGCGCTCGCGCCGATGCGCGAGCTGCACCGGATGACGCACCAGCCGGTGAACCTGTCGATCCGCCAGGGCGACGAGATCGTCTACATCGAGCGGGCCGTGTCCGAGCGCAGTGGCATGCAGGTGGTGCGGGCGGTCGGCGGACGCGCGCCGCTGCACCTCACCTCCGTGGGCAAGCTGTTCCTTGCGGCCGACGATCCGCGCAACGTGCGCGCCTATGCCACCCGCACGGGCCTCGCCGGTCAGACCCGCAACAGCATCACCGAGCCGCTGAAGCTGGAACGCGAACTGGCGCTGGTGCGGGCGCGCGGCTATGCGCGCGACAACGAGGAGCTCGAGCTGGGAGTGCGCTGCATCGCCGCGGGCATCCGCGACGATGCGGGCAAGCTGGTGGCCGGGCTGTCGATCTCGGCGCCATCGGATTTCCTGCAGGACGACTGGATCGACC
>JBIIPQ010000460.1:0-3626 GCA_044342535.1 Burkholderiaceae bacterium | reverse complement strand
AAGCGGCCGAGCGCATTGGCCGCGTAGTAGAAGCCGACGTCCTCGGCGGCCTTCTCCGAGCCCGCGTAGGCGAGGATCAGGTACGAGTGGACCGAGGAGTTGATCGCGAACGCGACGCCGAACAGACCGAGGCCCGCGACCACCACCCACTCGAGGTGGTCGACACCCGCCACGACGAGCGCGGCCAGCGCGATCGGCACGACGGCGAGCAGCGCCGACCACAGGCGCGCGGCGGGGACCTCCGCCGAGAGCCCGTCGTTGCTGCGCCGCACGACCGCGGGCGCGCCCGCCTGCACGATGCCGTAGCCGATGGTCCAGAGCGCGAGGAAGCCGCCGACCATGGTGAAGGTCCAGCCGGCGCTGTACAGGAACACCGGCACGCCGACGACGAACCACACGTCGCGCGCGCCGAACAGCGCCACCCGCGCCGCGGCCAGCAGGTTGATGCCCCGGTTCTTCGCGAAGAGCTCGCGCGCCGAGCGGGAGCCCTTGGCCCGGCCCATCAGCGGCGGCACGAAGGCGATCACGCCCGCCAGCACCAGCGCGAGCAGCGCGGCCATCGTCCACAGCGCCGCCTGGAAGCCGAGCGCCTGCAGCAGCAGACCGCCCGCGAAGAAGCCCACGCCCTTCATCGCGTTCTTGCTGCCGGTGAAGAACGCCACCCACTTGAACAGCTGCCCCGAGGCACTGCCGGCGGTGAGCTTGATCGCGGACTTGCTCGCGGTCTTGGTGAGGTCCTTGGCGACGCCGCAGACGCCCTGCGCGAGCACCACCCAGGCGACCGACATCGCGGCGCTCCAGTCGGGGGACAGCGCCGACAGCAGCAGGAAGCCGCAGATCTGCGTGACGAGCCCGACCACGAGCATCCGCGCGATGCCGTAGCGGGTCGCGAGCCAGCCGCCGATCAGGTTGGCGAGCACGCCGGCGGCCTCGTACAGCAGGAACAGGAAGGCGAGCGTGAACGGCGAATAGCCGAGGCGGTAGAAGTGCAGGAGCACCAGCATCCGCAGCGCGCCGTCGGTCAGCGTGAAGCCCCAGTAGGCCGCGGTCACGATCGCGTAGTTGCGCGTGCCCTCGTTCATCGCGCCGCTCCCGGTCAGAGGGCGCCGCGCGCCTGCATCAGGCAGGCGAGGTCGACCATCCGGCAGGCGTAGCCCATCTCGTTGTCGTACCAGGCGTAGACCTTGAGCAGCGTGCCGTCGGTGACCATCGTGGACGGCGCGTCGACGATCGCGCTGCGCGTGTCGCGCGCATAGTCGGCGCTGACGAGCGGGCGCGTCTCGTAGCCGAGGATGCCGGCGAGCGCACCGCGCGCGGCCTGCTCGAACAGCGCGTTGACCTCCTCGGCGCTGGTCTCGCGCCGCATCTCGAAGACGCAGTCGGTCAGCGAGGCGTTGAGCACCGGCGCGCGCACTGCATGACCGTTCAGCTTGCCGCGCAGCTCCGGGTAGATCAGCGCGATCGCGGTGGCGCTGCCGGTGGTGGTCGGGGCGAGACTGGTCATCGCGCTGCGGGCCCGGCGCAGGTCCTTGTGCGGCGCATCCACGACGACGTTGGTGTTGGTCGGATCGTGGATCGTGGTGATCTGACCGTGGCGGATGCCGATCGCCTCGTGCACGACCTTGACCACCGGCGCGAGGCAGTTCGTCGTGCAGGACGCGGCGGTGACGATGCGGTGGCGAGCGGGGTCGTACAGGCCGTCGTTGACGCCCACGACGACGTTGAGCACGTCGCCGACCTTGACCGGCGCGGCGACGATCACGCGCTTCGCGCCGCGATCGAGGTGACCCTGCAGTGTCTCGGGGGTCAGGAACTTGCCGGTGCACTCCAGCACCAGTTCCACGCCCAGATCGCCCCAGGGGATCGCGTCGGTGCTCGCCTGCGCGGTGTAGCGCAACCGGTGCGGACCGACGCGGATCGTGTCCTCGCCCTCGGCGGCGATGTCGGTGCGCCAGCGACCCTGCACCGAGTCGAAGGCGAGCAGGTGCGCGATCGCCGCCGCCCCGCCCTTGATCTCGTTGACGTGGACGACCTCCAGGCGGTTGCCCGCCCGCGGGTCGTCGGCGCCGCGCTCGGCCGCTCCGAAGGCGGCCCGCAGGGCCAGGCGGCCGATCCGGCCCATTCCGTTGATGCCGACGCGCATGGTGGCTTGGTGCCCGGGCGCGGCGGAGACCGCAGCGCCTTTCTAGAGTTCTAGTAATCTGGAAAGGTAGCGATGCTTCGTGACAGCACGATGACGGCGGTGCCGGCGAAGGCCCGCGCGCCGAACCGAACCGGTCGTGCCCGGTCGTGCCCGGTCGTGAACCCTAGGCGGACACCGCGGCGAGCCGCCAGAGCGAGGTGGTCTCGCGCGAGCGCGCCGCGTGCAGCGGATCGGTCGCATCGAAGGCCCGCTTGTGCGCGGGCTTGACGTCGATGCGGTCGAGCACCTTCAGACCCGCGGCCTCGATCGCTGCGAGCAGTTCGGCGCGGGTGCGCAGACCGAGGTGCTCGGCGAGATCGGACAGGATCAGCCAGCCCTCGCCGCCGGGCGCGAGGTGCGCGGCGAGCCCGGACAGGAAGCCCTCGAGCATGCGGCCGTCGGCGTCGTAGACGCCGTGCTCGAGCGGCGAGCTCGGGCGCGCGGGCACCCACGGCGGGTTGCAGACGACGAGCTCGGCACGGCCCTCGGGGAACAGGTCGGCCTGCACCACCGCCACGCGCTCGCCGAGGCCGAGGCGCTCGACGTTCTCGCGGGCGCAGGCGAGTGCCCGCGGGTCCATGTCGGTGGCGACGATCCTCGCGAGCCCGCGCTTCGCGAGCACGGCCGCCAGCACGCCGGTGCCGGTGCCGACGTCGAAGGCGGTGCCGAGCGCGGCGGCGGCACGCGGCAGCGGCGCCTTCGCCACCAGCTCGACGTACTCGGCGCGGGTCGGCGCGAACACGCCATAGTGCGGATGGATGCGCGCGCCGATCGCGGGCACCTCGATGCCGTTGGCGCGCCATTCGTGCGCGCCATTCACGCCGAGCAGCTCGCGCATCGACACCACCGATGGGCCGTCGGCCGGCCCCCAGGCCTCGGTGCAGGCGCGTTTCAGGTCGGGCGCGCGCCGCAGCGGAATCGCGTGGCCGTCCTCGAGCGGGATCAGCAGCATGCCGAGCGTGCGGGCGCGCTGCGAGCGGGCCTGGCGCTGCAGGTTGAAGAGCTCGACCGGCGACTTCGCCGGGGCTTCGACGGCCTGCGCGGACGGGCCGTCCTGGCCGCCCTTCGCGGCCTTTCCCACCTTGCCGGCCTTCACCGCGCGCCGCGGCTTGCGGTCGGCCCGGGTGGCCAGCGCGGTCAGCATCTGGCGCGCGTTCTGGAAGTCGCCGCGCCACAGCAGCGCCACGCCCTGGCAGGCCAGGCCGTAGGCCTCGTCCGCGGACATCGTGTCGTCGGCGATCGCCACGCTCTTGGGCGGCGGCGCGCCGCGCTCGGAGCGCCAGCGTGCCGCATGCTCGATGCCCTCCTCGCTCCAGCGGATCACGGGGAGATCGGTCGCGGCCGCAGCCGGTGTGTCGCTCGTCACTCAGAACCTCTCGTCTCGGCGCAGGTAGCGCCATTGGCCCACCGGCAGCGCACCGAGCGGCACGCCGCCGCTGCGCAC
>JBIIPQ010000459.1:0-3648 GCA_044342535.1 Burkholderiaceae bacterium | reverse complement strand
CTGCGACGCCGCGGCCAGCAGGTCGCCGCGCGAGACGTCGAGTTCGGCGTCGAGCACCAGCGTCACCGCCTGCTCGGCCTGCGCCACCGCCGCCTCGCGGTCGAGCCTCAGGATCCGAGCGACCCGCGCGCCGGTCCCGTTGCCGGCCACCACCACCGCGTCGCCCACGCGAACGGCGCCCGAGGCCACCGTGCCCTGCAGGCCGCGGAAATCCTCCGCCGGCGCGTCCGGCTGGCCTTGCCCGCGCGGCACCCGCACGACGCGCTGCACTGGGAAGCGAAAGGCCGCCGGCCCGCGGGCCGCGAGCACATCGTGCCGCGACGGCGCCGTCTCCAGCGCCTCGAGCAGCGTCGGCCCGGTGTAGCCGTCGAGGTGCGTGCCGCGCTCGACCACCATGTCGCCCTTCAGCGCCGACATCGGGATCGCGACGATCTCCTCGAAGCCCAGCGACCCGGCGAAGGCCGCGAACGCTCCGGACAGCTCGCGGAAGCGCTCGAGCGACCACCCCACCCGATCCATCTTGTTGACCGCGAGCACGATGCTCCGGATGCCCACCCAGCTCGAGAGCAGCGCATGGCGCCGGGTCTGGGTCTGCAGCCCGCGCTCGGCGTCGACCAGCAGCACCGCGACATCGGCGGTGCTGGCCGCGGTCACCATGTTGCGCGTGTACTGCGCATGGCCGGGCGAATCGGCGATGACGAACTTGCGGGCCGGCGTCGCGAAGTAGCGGTAGGCGACGTCGATGGTGATGCCCTGCTCGCGCTCGGCGATCAGGCCGTCGGTCAGCAGCGAGAGATCGACGTCGGCAAGGCCGCGCTTGCGCGAGGCCGCCTCGATCGCGGTCACCTGGTCGGCGAGCAGGCTCTTGCTGTCGTACAGCAGCCGGCCGATCAGCGTGCTCTTGCCATCGTCGACGCTGCCGGCGGTGGCGAAGCGCAGCAGTCCGCTGCGCAGGGGAAGATCGCTGCGGTCCATCAGAAGTACCCCTGCCGCTTGCGCAGCTCCATCGCCGCCTCGTTGGCCTGGTCGTCGAGGCGCGTCGCGCCGCGCTCGGACAGGCGCGTCACCTCGGTCTCGCGCACGATCGCGTCGAGATCGGCCGCATCGGACGCCACCGGCGCCGTGCAGGTGATGTCGCCGACGGTCCGGAAGCGCACCGTCGCACGCTCGACCGTCTCGCCCTCGCGTGGCGGCGTCAGCGCCGTCACCGGCACCAGCGCGCCGCCACGGCGCACCACCTCGCGCTCGTGCGCGAAATAGATCGAGGGCAGCGCGATCCGCTCGCGGCGGATGTAGTGCCAGACGTCGAGCTCGGTCCAGTTCGACAGCGGGAAGACGCGGATGTTCTCGCCGGGCGAGACCGTCGCGTTGTACAGCGACCAGAGTTCGGGGCGCTGGTTCTTCGGGTCCCACTGGCCGAACTCGTCGCGGAACGAGAAGATCCGTTCCTTGGCGCGGGCCTTCTCCTCGTCGCGGCGCGCCCCGCCGATGCAGGCGCCGAAGCCGTGTTCGCGAATCGCGTCGAGCAGCGTCACCGACTGATGCGGATTGCGCGGCTCGTCGGGATGGCGCAGCCGCACGCGACCGCTGCGGATCGAGTCGCCGACCGAACGCACCACCAGCCGGTGCCCGCGCTCGGCGACGATCCGGTCGCGGAACGCGATGACCTCGGGGAAGTTGTGCTCGGTGTCGACGTGCAGCAGCGTGAACGGCACGCGCTGCGGCCAGAACGCCTTCTCGGCGAGACGCAGCACCACCGCCGAGTCCTTGCCGCCGGAGAACAGCAGGGCCACGTTGTCGTGTTCGGCGGCGATCTCGCGCAGGATGTGCACCGACTCGGCCTCGAGCGCGTCGAGTTCGCTCCAGCCGTCGTCGAAGGCGGCCGGTTCGAACAGCACGGGGGCGGGCGTGTCCAGGCTCAGGTCCATGGTGTCGTGTCCTCCAGGCTCAGGCCGGCTGCTGCACGAATGCGCGGGCGCGCGCGATCCGTCCGTCGGGCGCGACGTGCAGCCCGCATTCCTTGGTCGGCAGCGACTCCCACCACCAGCGGCCGGCCCGCTCGTCCTCGCCCGGGGCGATCGCGCGCGTGCACGGCGCGCAGCCGATGCTCGGATAGCCCTGCGCGTGCAGCGTGCTGACGGGGACGTCGTGAGCGGCCACGTAGTCGGCGACGTCGCGGCTCGACCAGTCGGCGAGCGGGCTCGCCTTCATCAGGCCGTGGTCGGTGTCATGCGCGAGCGGCTCGAGCGCGCCGCGGGTCACGGCCTGAGCGCGCCGCAGCCCGGTGATCCACAGCCCGCGGCCGGCGAGCGCGCGCCGCAGCGGCTCGACCTTGCGGATCGTGCAGCACGCGCGGCGCAGTTCGACCGAACGGTAGAACGCGTTCGTGCCCTCTGCGAGCACGAAGGCCTCGAGCGCGGCGGCATCGGGATGCAGCGCGCGGATCGGCCGACCATAGCGCTCGCGCGCCGCATCGATCAGCACGTGGGTCGCCTCCGGCAGCCGACCGGTATCGAGCGTGACGATCTCGACGTCGAGCCCCTCGCGCACGATCAGGTCGAGGACGACCATGTCCTCGAGGCCGAGGCTGGTGGTGAATACGGCGGGCGCATGCGCAGCGACCGCCGCACGCAGCAGCGCGACGGCGGCAGCGGTGCGTTCGTGGACGGCGTCGGCGAGGGCGTCGGCGGACGGCTCGAGGAGGGATGCGGGCATGGGCCGGACCGCGGACGTGCCGCGGCCTGTGCGGTGATGGGGCCCTGCAGGATCACCGACCCGCAGCGCAGGCGGAACGACCGGAAAGTGATTCGCTTATCAGTGCCGGGACTGAAGGCGCGGGTTCTGAGCATGTGCCGCGACGCCGGTTTCATTCGACGTCAGGATCGGGCAGACTCCGGGCCGAACCCGGCCGTGGACCCCCACCGATGTCGCAGCCCCCCTCCCCGCAAGCCCCCCGGCCCGATGCCTCGCCCGCGCCCGAAGACGAGGCCGCCGACGCGCTGTTCGCCCGCGCCGGCACTCGCGGACGCGAGAAGGGCCTCGGCTACCACGGCGAGCTCACGCCCACGGAGGCCTGGGCGCTGCACGCAGCCGGGGCGGCGCGTCTGATCGACGTGCGCACCTTCGCCGAATGGACGTACGTCGGCCACGTCGAAGGCGCCCCGCTCGTCGAGTGGCGGACGTTCGGCGCGCAGCAGCCGAACCCCGGCTTCATCGCCGCCCTCGCTGAGCAGGTGCCGCAGGACGTGCCGGTGATGTTCCTGTGCCGCAGCGCGGTGCGCTCGCACTCGGCGGCCGAGCTGGCCGCGCGCTCGGGCTGGCGGCTCGCGATGAACGTGCTCGAGGGCTTCGAGGGCGACCTCGATGCAAACGGGCACCGCGGCACGCGCGGCGGCTGGCGCCGCGCCGGCCTGCCCTGGGTCCAGACCTGAGCGGAGCGGGCCTCGGACCGGGACGCCGCAGGCGATAGAATCGCGGGCTTCCCACCGCCCTGCCCGGTCGCCCACCGCGCCGCGGCTCACGCCATGTCAGACCTCCGTCTCGCGGCCCGCACCACGCGGATCGCGCCCTTCCAGGTCATGGAGCTGGTCAAGCGCGCCGTCCTGCTCGAGCAGCAGGGCCGCGCGGTGATCAACCTGTCGATCGGCG
>JBIIPQ010000145.1:0-9861 GCA_044342535.1 Burkholderiaceae bacterium | reverse complement strand
GACCGTGGTCGCGGTCGCTTCGGCGACCACCGCCGGGCCGTCGATGCTCGAGCCCGCGGGCAGCGCCTCGCGCCGGTACAGGGGCGCCTCGATCCAGCCCCCGTCGGCGTACATCGGTACGGTCGCCACGCGCGCCGCACCGGCGTCACCGGTCGCAGGCGGCGCGGCGACCGTGCTCGCCCCGCCCTCGCCCGGCGACACCACCTCGACGCTGACCGACTCGACGACCACTGGCCGCGTCGACAGCAGGAAGGCGAAGCGCTGCCTGTAGGCGACTTCGAATTCAGCCAGCATCGCGTCGCGCCCACCTTCGGCGACCGACAGCGCGGTGTCGGTGCCCTCGTACTTCAGATGCATGCGTCGCATCGCGCGCAGCCGCTCGGCGGGCTCGCCCTGCGCCGCGAGTTCGGTGCGCGCCTGCGCCTCGACCTCGTCGAGCCGGGCGCGGCCATCCTCGAGTCCGCCGTCGTCCAGCCGGCGCTCGACCGAGCGCTCACGCAGCACGGCCTGCTCGGCCAGCCCCATGCCGTAGGCCGACAGCACCCCCGCCAGGGGGTGGGCGAGCACCGTGGACATCGCCAGCTGGTCGGCGACCGCGCACGCATGCTGCCCGCCGGCCCCGCCGAACACCGTCAGCGCATAGCGGGTGACGTCGTAACCGCGCTGCACCGAGATCTTCTTGATCGCATTCGCCATGTTGGCGTTGGCGATCTCGACGAAGCCCTGGGCAACCTGCTCAGCCGACATGTCGCGGCCGGTGGCGCGGCCGATCGATTCGGCCAGCGCGGTGAAGCCGCGCACGACGGCATCCCGGTCGAGCGGCTGGTCGGCCGCCAGGCCGAACACCTGCGGAAAGTGTGCCGGCTGGACCTTGCCGAGCATCACATTCGCATCGGTCACGGTCAGCGGCCCGCCGCGCCGGTAGCAGGCCGGGCCGGGGGTGGCACCCGCCGAGTCCGGGCCGACGCGCATCCGTGCGCCATCGAAATGCAGGATCGAGCCGCCGCCGGCAGCCACGGTGTGGATGCTCATCATCGGCGCGCGAAGCCGCACACCGGCGACCTGCGTGTCGAAGACCCGCTCGAACTCGCCCGCGTAGTGGGACACGTCGGTCGAGGTGCCGCCCATGTCGAAGCCGATCACCTTGTCGAAGCCGGCCGCCTCGCTGATGCGGGCCATGCCGACGATGCCGCCGGCGGGGCCCGACAGGATCGAGTCCTTGCCCTGGAAGGCATGTGCATCGGTGAGCCCGCCGTTGGACTGCATGAACTGCAGCCGCACGCCGGGCATGCCCGAGGCGACCCGCTCGACGTAACGGCGCAGCACCGGCGACAGGTAGGCGTCGACCACCGTGGTGTCGCCGCGCGCCACCCAGCGGATCAGCGGCGAGACCTCGTGCGACACCGACACCTGCGGAAAGCCGATCTCACGGGCCATCGCGGCGATCCGGCGCTCATGCTCGGGGAAGCGGTAGGCGTGCATCAGCACGATCGCGACCGCGCGCAGGCCGCGGTCGAACGCGGCCTGCAGGCCGGCTCGGGCCGCCGCGTCGTCGAGCGGGCGCACGACGGCGCCGTCGGCCGCCAGGCGCTCGTCGACCTCGAGCACCTCGCGGTGCAGCAGTTCGGGCAGCACGATGCGCCGGTCGAAGAGCCGGGGCCGGTTCTGATAGGCAATCCGGGGGCCGTCGGCAAAACCTTGGGTGACCACCAGCAGCAGCGGCTCGCCCTTGCGCTCGAGCAGCGCATTGGTGGCCACCGTGGTGCCCATCTTCACCGCTTCGACCTGCTGCGCGGGCACCGGCTCCCCCGGGGCGAGTCCGAGCAGCCGGCGGATGCCCTCGACCGCAGCGTCGACGTACTGTTCGGGGTTCTCGGAAAGCAGCTTCTCGGTGACCAGCGAGCCGTCCGGCCGGCGGCCGACGATGTCGGTGAAGGTGCCGCCACGGTCGATCCAGAACTGCCAGCGATCGAGGTCGGGTGCGGCGGGGACGGTCTGAATCATCGGGCGGGCTCCAGGGGGACGGGTCGCGCCGCGCCGGCCCAGAGCCAGCGCAGCAGCGTGTTGCAGTCATGGACGGGCACGCAGACCGCGCGCATCAGCGCGTCGCGGTACGGCGGCAGGTTCGTGCATTCGAGGACGATCGCACCAAGCGAGGGCACGGCCTCCTTGAGCCGCAGCCCGGCATCGACCACCTCTTCGCGGATGCGGGCGCGGTCGAGCCGGGGCGCATCGCCGAAGACCGCACGCGCGAGCGCTCCGTCGCGCGGCAGGCCGACCACTGGCGTGTCGGGCGCGGCACCGGCCGCCGCCAGGTGATGCATGCCGAGCGCATCGGCGTCGAGGGTGATCACGCCGGCGCGCCGGCCCGCGGGCAGCAGGGGCGCCAGCCAGGCGAGCTGCAGCAGCGCCGAGGCCGCGAACGGCACCGGCAGCGCCGCGGCCAGTTCGCGCTGGAACGGGGCGAGGAAGCCGCAGCTCGTGCCGATCGCGACCGCCCCCTCGGCGACGAGTGCGCGGCCGGCCTCGACGAAGGGCCCGAGCAGCGCCGAGGCATCGCCGCGCACCACGCGCGCGGCGGTCGCGCCGTGCACGATCCGCGCCCGCACCGGGAAGTCGAAGGTGTTCGGGTTGCCGATGTCGCCGACCGGACGCGGGAACGCGGTGTCGAGCCGCAGCAACCCGACGAAGCCGGGTGGGCTCACAACGAGGCCGCGGCGCGCGCCGCCTGGTCGTACATGCCTGACAGCGCCCGCAGCAGCTGCGCGGTGTCGGCGAGCGTGCGGGTGTCGCCGAGATCGCCGGTCACCGCCGGCAGCAGGCACACGCCGCGCAGCTCGCGATAGCGGTCGACCAGGGCACGGCCGGCGTCGGTGGTCGCGTACAGCACCTCCTTGCCCTGGCGCGTCGACCCGAGCAGCCCGAGCCCGACCAGCTTGCGCAGCGCATAGCTGACGACATGGGTGTCCTCGTAGTTCAGCGTGAAGCAGATGTCGGACAGCTTCTTCGGCCGGTCGCGGTGCCGCACGTGATGCAGCACCAGCACGTCGGTGATGGCGAGTTCCGGCATGCCGGCCGCCGCCATGCAGCGCGTCGCCCACCGGGTGAACGCGTTGTGCGCGACGATCAGTCCGAACTCGAACTCGGAGAGCTCGCTCGCCGGGCCCTCGGCGAGATGCGCCGAGGACAGGATGCGCGGCCCGCGCCCGCTGGCGGGCGACGCCGTCGCGCGGGCCGCACTGCGCGCGGCGGCGGGAATCGGGGCGCGCCCGGCATTCGGGCTCGCCTTCGGGCCCGCTTTCGGACCGACCTTCGGGCTGACTTTAGACACGAGCACCGCCTCTTTCGAAACGTATAGAAAACGTTGACATTTTCCACGCATGCCGAATAACCTACAAGCACGATTACACTGCCGCAGACCGTCGACGTCGTCGACCCCGCCGGCCCACACGCCCGAGCCCAGCCCTCCGGAGAACCCTATGAAATTCGCCCCGCTCGCCGTCGCAGCCGTCGTCTCGTTCGGCGCCGCCTCGGCCTACGCGCAGACCAAGTGGGACCTGCCCGCGGCCTACCAGGCCTCCAACTTCCACACCGAAAACCTCCAGCAGTTCTCGGACGAGGTGGACAAGGCCACGGGCGGCAAGCTCAAAATCACCGTCCACGCCAACGCCTCCCTGTTCAAGGCGCCGGAGATCAAGCGCGCCGTGCAGTCGGGCCAGGCCCAGATCGGCGAGGTGCTGCTGGTCAACTTCGAGAACGAGTGGCCCGTCTTCGGCCTCGACGGCATGCCGTTCCTGGCGAGCAGCTACAAGGACGCGTTCAAGCTCTATCAGGCGCAGAAGCCGGCGCTCGACAAGAAGCTCGCCGAGCAGGGAATGATGCTGCTGTTCACGGTCGCGTGGCCGCCGCAGGGTCTCTACGTGAAGAAGGAGGTGCAGTCCGTCGCCGACATGCGCCGAGTGAAGTGGCGTGCCTACAGCCCCGCCACGGCGAAGATCGCCGAGCTGATCGGCGCTCAGCCGGTGACGGTCCAGGCCGCGGAGCTGTCCCAGGCCCTGGCCACTGGCGTGGTCGAGTCGTACATGTCGTCGGGCTCGACCGGCTACGACACCAAGACCTACGAACACATCAAGTACTGGTACGACACCCAGGCTTGGCTGCCGAAGAACGCGGTGTTCGTGAACCGCAAGGCGTTCGACGCGCTCGACAAGCCGACGCAGGACGCCCTGCTCAAGGCCGGTGCGGCCGCCGAGACCCGCGGCTGGAAGGTCTCCGAGGAAAAGAACGACTGGTACAAGAAGGCGCTGGCCGAGAAGGGCATGAAGATCATGACCCCGCCGCCCAAGCTCGTTCAGGACTTCCGGCAGGTCGGCGGCATCATGCTCGAGGACTGGATGAAGAAGGCCGGGCCCGAGGGCAAGGCGATCGTCGACGCCTACCGGAAGTAAGGACTTGAGACGCGCCCTCGATCGGCTGTACGACATCGCGGGCGCACTGGCGGCGTTCTGCGTCTTCGCCATCTTCGTCGTGATGCTCGGGGCGGCGGTATGCCGCGAGCTCGGGATCCGGACCGGTGGCACCGACGACCTCGTGTCGTGGATGACCGCCGCCGCGGCCTTCCTCGGGCTCGCGCACACCTTCCGACACGGGGATTTTGTGCGTGTCGGCCTGTTCCTGGAAGCGATGTCACCCGGCCGGCGACGCCTGTTCGAGCTGCTGTCGCTGTCCATCGCAGCGCTGTTCACCGGCTACCTGCTGGTATCGGTCGCGCAGTACGTCTACATGGGCTGGCAGTACAACGAGATGTCAACGGGGCTGCTGGTCGTGCCGATGTGGATCCCGCAGCTCTCCTTCCTGGTCGGTGCGCTGCTGCTGTTCGTCTCGGTGATCGACGAGCTGGTCACGGTGGTCCGCGGTCGGATCCCCAGCTACGTCGCGGCGGTCGCGGAGCGGCACGCGCGCGGCGACTTCAGCGAGGACGTCTGAGATGGGCATGGTCGGCGTCGCCGAGATCGGACTCTTCCTGCTGGTCGTAATGCTGCTGCTGCTCGGCGGCGGCGTCTGGATCGCCATGACCCTGGCCATCGTGGGCTGGGTCGGCATGGCCCTGTTCACCGACATGGCGCCCGCCCGCTGGGGCGAGAACCTGTTCGTGTCGATGTGGAGCTCGTCGGCATCCTGGGAGCTGGCGGCCCTGCCGCTCTTCATCTGGATGGGCGAGATCCTGTTTCGCACCAGGCTCTCGGAGCAGATGTTCGAGGGCCTCGCGCCCTGGCTGGGTCGCGTGCCGGGCCGGCTGATGCACACGACCATCCTCGGCTGCGGGATCTTCGGCTCGGTATCGGGATCGTCCGCGGCGACCTGCGCCACGATCGCCAAGGTCGCGCTTCCGGAGCTCAAGCGCCGGGGCTACGACGAGAATCTCGCGCTCGGCGCGCTGGCGACCGCCGGCACGCTCGGCATCCTGATCCCGCCGTCGATCACGATGGTCGTCTATGCGGTAGCGGCGGACGCGTCGATCATCCGGATCTTCCTCGCCGGCTTCATCCCGGGCTTCCTGCTCATGGCGCTGTTCTCCGGATACATCGCATGGTGGTCGCTCCGCCATCCGGACAAGGTGCCCGCGTCCGATCCGGTTCCAGGCCTTCTGGAGAAGATCCGCCGCTCCGGCAGCCTGATCCCGGTGACGCTGCTCATCGTGTTCATCGTGTGGGTCCTGGTCGCCGGCTGGGCGACCGCGACCGAGTGCGCGGCGTTCGGCGTGCTCGGCTCGCTCGCGATCGCGGCGAGCAGTCGTTCGCTGACCCGCGAGAACTTCGTCGCCAGCCTGATGGGCGCGACACGCGTGTCGTGCATGATCATGTTCATCCTCGCCGGCGCGGCCTTCCTCACCAAGACGATGGCCGTCACCGGCATTCCGAGGCAGCTCGCCGAGTGGGTCGCCTCGCTTGGGCTGTCGCCGTACTCGCTGATCGCCGTGCTCGCCGTGGTCTACCTCGTGCTCGGGACCGCGCTCGACGGCATCTCGATGATCGTCCTGACCTCGGCGGTGGTGCTGCCGATGATCCAGAAGGCCGGCTTCGATCTGATCTGGTTCGGCATCTTCATCGTCCTGCTCGTCGAGATCGCGGAGGTGACCCCTCCGGTGGGGTTCAACCTGTTCGTGCTGCAGAACATGACGGGCAAGGACAGCAACACGATCGCCCGGGCTGCGATCCCGTTCTTCGTGATGCTGGTGGTCTGCATCGCACTGATCACCGTGTTCCCGGAGATCGTCACCTGGCTGCCCGATGCGGTCATGGGGAAGGACAGCTGAGACCGTGGCCCGTCGCGTCGCGGTGATCGGCGCCGGCATCATCGGCTGCTGCACCGCCTGGTATCTGCGCGAGCGCGGCTTCGAGGTCGACGTGTTCGAGCGCCGCGACGGCGTTGCGCTCGAGACCAGCTGGGGCAACGCCGGCGTGATCGCGCCCGGCTACGTGACGCCCTGGGCCGCGCCGGGCATGCCGCGCAAGGTGCTGTCCTACCTGTTCGCCGCCGAAGCGCCGGTGATCTTCCGGCCGGTCGCGAGCCCGGCGCTGGCCCGCTGGATCCTGCGCTGGCTGCGCGAATGCGAGCTCGGTCGCTACCGGGTCAACAAGTCCCGGATGCAGCGCCTGGCCTTCCACAGCCGCGATGCGTTGCACGCGCTGCGTGCACGCCTGGGTATCGACGACGGGCGCCGCCAGGGCTACCTGCAGCTGCTGCGAAGCGAGCGCGACCTGGCGATGACCGGTCCGGCGCGCGCGCTGCTCGAGGAGAACGGCGTGCCGCACCGCCTGCTCGATGCGGACGCGGTGCGTGCGCTCGAGCCGGCGCTCGCGCCGGGCGTGCCGCTCGCCGGCGCGCTCTGGCTGCCGGAGGACGAGTCGGCGAGCTGCCCGGACTTCGCGCAGGGCCTGGCCGGGGCCGCACGCGCGGCCGGCGTGCGCTTCGTGTTCGGCTGCACCGTGCGGCACATCGTCGTCGAGGGCGGCGAGGTGCGCGGCGTGCTGGCGCGGGCGCCCGGGAACGTGCCGGGACGTGAAGGCCCCGATCACGGCGCGCAGGCGGGCTCCGCAGGTGGCGCACTGCGCCCCTACCACGCCGTGGTCGTCGCCGGTGCGGTCGATTCGCTGCCGCTGCTGGCCGCCCACGGCATCCGTCTGCCGATCTGGCCGGTCAAGGGCTACTCGACGACGCTGCCGCTGGCCGAGGGCGACGCCGGCCCGCGGCACGCGATGATCGACGAGGCCTACAAGGTCGCGATCACGCCCTTCCCGGGGCGCATCCGGGTCGCGGGCACGGCCGAGCTGGGCAGCCCGGCGCTGGTGCCGCGGGCGGCGGCGCTGCGCACCCTGGTGAAGGTCGGGAGCGACTGGTTCCCGGACGCGGCCCGCTGGCAGGACGCGCAGTGCTGGGTCGGCGCGCGGCCGATGACGCCGGACGGTCCGGCACTGCTCGGCGCGACGCCGGTCCGCGGCCTGTTCGTGAACATGGGCCACGGGTCGACCGGCTGGGCGATGGCGGCCGGTGCGGGACAGGTGGTGGCCGATGTCGTGGCCGGTCGCAGGCCCGAGATCGATCTCGAGGGGCTCACGCTCGATCGCCTGCGCTGAGCAGGCATTGCGTACCATCGGGGCGATGTTTGCCGCTCCCCTCCCCGGCCACCCGCTGCTGACCTGCTCGGCGATCCGTGCCCTCGAGGCACAGGCGCTGGCCGCCACGCCCGAAGGCGCGCTGATGGCACGGGCCGCCGAGGCGGTGGCCGACGCCTGTGCCACGCTGCTGCGCGCCGGACCCGCCGGCACGCCGGTGCTGGCGCTGGTCGGTCCGGGCAACAACGGGGGGGATGCGCTGCTGGCCGCGCTCGGGCTGGCCGCGCGCGGCTGGGCGGTGAGCGCGCTCGCCCTCGTACCCGAACCACCGACGGCCCCCGATGCGCGTCGTGCCCGGGCGGCCTGGGACGCGAGTGGCCGCGCGCTGCACGGACCGGAGTCGCTCGATGCGCTGCTGGCGGCCGCGCCGCTGGTGATCGACGGGCTCTTCGGCATCGGGCTGGCGCGCCCGCTGACCGGGGCTGCCTCCGCGATCGCGGTCCGCCTCGCGCTGACCGGGGTGCAGGTGGTGGCGGTCGACGTGCCGAGCGGCCTCGACGCCGATCGCGGCGCGATCGTCGGCGGCGGCTCGGGCACCGCCATCCGTGCCGACCTCACCGTCACGATGATCGCCGACAAGCCCGGGCTGCACACCGGCGCGGGCGCGACTCATGCCGGGCGCGTCCGGGTGGCCGAGCTCGGCCTGTCGGCGCTGGGCCTGCACCCCCAGTCCTTCGGGGCACCGGCCGACGGCCCGCTGCCCTGGGGGTTCCTGATCGACGGCGACACCGTCGGATGGCCGCTGCGGCCGCGCGAGCGCGACGCGCACAAGGGCCGCTTCGGCGACGTGCTGGTGATCGCCGGCGCGCCGTCGATGCGCGGCGCGGCGACGCTCGCCGCGCTCGGCGCCCAGGCGGTCGGCGCCGGGCGGCTCTACATCGGCGTGGACGGCGACGCCGCACCGGACCCGCAGCGCCCCGAGCTGATGACCCGCCGGATCCGGTCCGCCGACGGCGAGGGCGAGGCCGTGCTCGGCGCCGCGCAGGCGGTGGTGATCGGCTGCGGATTGGGCCGAGGCGAGGCCGCGACCGCAGCGGTCGCGGCTTCGCTCGCCCATCCCGCGGCGCTGGTCCTCGATGCGGACGGACTGAACGCGGTAGCCGCAGACGGCCGCCTGTTCGAGCGGCTCATGGCTCGCGCCGCCGCGGGACGGCCCTCGGTGCTCACGCCGCATCCGCTGGAGGCGGCCCGCCTGCTCGGCGTCCAGACCGCCGACGTGCTGCAGGACCGCATCGGCAGCGCCTGCCGGCTGGCGCGCTCGAGCGGCGCCTGCGTGGTGCTCAAGGGGGCGGGCACGGTGGTCGCCCTGCCCGACGGGCGCTGGACGATCAACGCGAGCGGCGGGCCGATCCTCTCGGTCGCCGGCACCGGCGACGTGCTGGCCGGGACCATCGGGGGGCTGCTTGCGGCCGGCCTCGCCCCCGTCGATGCCGCGGTGCACGGGGTCTGGCTGCACGGAGCGGCTGGCGATGCACTCGCGGCCGAGGCGGACTGGAGCGCGGGCATCGGGCTGCCGGCCTCGCGGCTGCCCGACGCGATCCGCGCCCTCGTCAATCGACGAGTCGCCCGCTCTTGATGGACAGCGTGCGCCCGCAGCGGCCGGCCAGCGCAGGATCGTGGGTCACCAGCACCAGCGTCGCGCCCGACTCGCGGTTCAGCTCGAACAGCAGCTCGATCACGCGCTGCCCGGTCGCATGGTCCAGGCTGCCGGTGGGCTCGTCGGCGAACAGCAGCGCCGGCGCGGGCGCGAATGCGCGGGCGAGCGCGACCCGCTGCTGCTCGCCGCCGGACAGCGTGCGCGGATAGTGTCCGCCGCGCTCGGCGAGGCCGACCCGTGCCAGCAGGTCGCGCGCACGGGGGGCGGCATCGCGCACGCCGGCCAGCTCGAGCGGCAGCATCACGTTCTCCAGCGCCGTCATCTGCGGCAGCAGCTGGAAGGACTGGAACACGAAGCCGACGTTCTCGGAGCGCCATCGGGCGCGCGCGTCCTCGTCGAGCGAGAACAGGTCCTGCCCGGAGGCGAGCACCCGTCCTGAACTCGGCAGGTCGAGCCCGGCGAGCAGCCCGAGCAAGGTCGACTTGCCCGAACCCGACGCACCCACGATGGCGACGGTATCGCCGGATTCGACCGTGAACCCGACATCGTCGAGTATCGTCAGCCAACCGCCGGCGTCCGGTACCTTCT
>JBIIPQ010000111.1:0-11375 GCA_044342535.1 Burkholderiaceae bacterium | reverse complement strand
CGCAAGCGCGGCGCAATGGCTCAGGCCATCATATGTATCGTTCAAACTCAATGGGTTGCGCCAACCAACCTGAGCCGGGCCTAGCCACTGTCACTCGGCAAGGAATACGGCCCGGTCGGCCTCGATGCAGTTGCGGGCCCGCTCGCGCTTGCGCTGCTCGAGCGTCAGGGCGGCGAGTGCCTCCTCCGCTTCGAAATCGGTGTCCGTGACACAGCGGTCGCGCTGCTCGTCGTCGGCGGCGAGGTGCAGCCCCTCCCAAGCCTGGGCGACGACCGGGATGTCGGTTTCACGAAGGGTCGCTTCGCGTCCGGCCTTCGGCCGGCGCGGGCGCTTGCGACGGTGCGCTCGAACGCCTCGTTGTGCTGCTCGACGAGCTTCGCGTGCTCGGCGGGCGGGACCTTGGGCAGTGGAATCTCGAGGACCGCGCGGTCCTTGAGCGCCCCGGTCAGGGTGGCGGGAACTCGGCGGCGGTACAGGCAGCCGCGTCGGTATGCATGGAGGTACGTGATGCGCAGGTGCGCAGTGTCCGACACGATTTGGCCTCGTCGTTCGAGGTGAACGGGCCACGTCTAGTCACCGGGGTTATCCCGACGCGGACCGGACACCCCGGACGGCCGCACACGCTTTTGCGTGGCATCCCGTCCGTTTGTGCGGCAAATGTGCGGAAAGTGCGGGCAAGCCGCCTTCTCGACTCTTTGAATTACCTGGGGATTTGTTTCTGCTCAGCACCTGGAAGGTGCTGGCGTCCCGTAGGGGATTCGAACCCCTGTAGCTACCGTGAAAGGGTAGTGTCCTAGGCCTCTAGACGAACGGGACGAGGCGGGTGCTGCGGTGACTGCTGGGACGACTTCAGGTGATGCGGCTTCGTGGTGGAGGTAAGCGGGATCGAACCGCTGACCTCTTGCATGCCATGCAAGCGCTCTCCCAGCTGAGCTATACCCCCGACGAAAGCCCGCCATTATAGCGACGGGTCACTGGCCTTGCAAGTCGAGGCCGGGTGAGCCGCGACCGCCTGGACAGCGAGCGCGAAGTGTACCCGAAGCGCGCGAGTCCTCGAAACGGACGCGGACCGATCCGTGCACGCCCTCACCCGAGCCGGGTTCGCACCATGCCGATGTTGCTCCTCAGCGCGTACAGCTCGTCGGCATAGGACAGCGGCACGGCGACCTTCTCGACCCGCGCGTCGAGCGCATCGAGCCGGGTCCGCAGCGCCGCCTTCGCCTCGGGCTCGAGCGGCCCGACGAGCTCGTCCTCGATCGCGCGCAGCTGCGCGTACCAGCGGAACACCCGCGAGCGCACCCGGAACTCGTAGAGCGGCGGCACGATGCGCGACAGCGGCAGCAGCACGGCCACGATGGCGGCGAGCGCCAGCCACATGCGATCGAGCAGGTTCGCGACCCACCACGGCATGTAGCGCTGCAGGAACGGCTCGCCGTCGGCATAGAAGCGCGCGGCCTCCTTGGCCACCGGCAGCTCGGCGCCGCGCGGCGTCGGAAACTCGCCGCTGCGGCGGAACCAGCCCGGGCCGCCGTGGATCCGATCGGCGGCCTGCACCATCAGCTGCACCAGCGCCGGATGCGTGCCCTCGCGCACGACGAGCGAGGTGGTGGTGGCGACCAGCGGATGGTTGCGCAGCGGGATGTCCCGGTCGATGGACACGATGCCGCGCGGCAGCGTCACCGGCGACAGGAACGGATACCGGCGCGCGTAGGCCTCGGCCTGCGGGAAGTCGAGCAGACCGATGCCGGGCGTCTGCAGCAGCATCTGCACGAGCTGCGACTCGGGCGCCGAGACGAACACCACTGCGTCGAGCCGGCCGTCGAGCAGCTCGATCACGGCCTCGGTGTCGCCGAGCCCGGAACGCTCGAGCCGCGCGGGGTCGATGCGGTTGGCCTCGAGCAGCCGCGCGAAGAGCTCGGGCGTGCCGGACTGCGGTGTGCCGACGTTCACCCGCAGGCCGCCGAGGTCGGTGAGGCGCGTCGACCGGCCCTTGGGCGGCGTACGCCGGTGGAAGATCCAGACCGGCTCGTAGAACAGGCTGCCGAGTGTGCTGAGGCCCTCGCGCGCGGCCTCGTCCTGCGAGGCGAGCCCGCCCTGCACGAAGCCGAACGCGACGTCGCCGTCGGGGTCGTGCAGCGCAGCGAGATTGGCGACGGCCCCGCCGGTCCGCCGCAGCTCCAGCGTGATGCCCTGCCTGGCCAGCGCGCTGCGGTACTGCTCGCCGAACGCATCGAACGCGCTCTGCTCGGGGCCGGTCACCATGACGGCATGGCGCGGCGGATTCGGCTGCAGGACACGGTAAGCCAGCACCAGCAGGCCGACCGCGATCAGCACGAACGGCCCCCCCGCCACGAGGGCTGCGCGGAGCGACACGAATAGCCTGCGCAGGGTGCGATTCATGCCGTCGGAGGGTAGCAGACGGGCGTGCTAACCTCCGCGCCCACGCCCTCTGCGGCGCTCAGCGATCCGCCCCGCCCCATGACCGCCCGACTCATCGACGGCAACGCGCTTGCCCGCTCCATCCGCGACGACGTGGCGCGCCGTGTCGCCGCCCTCGCTGCCCGCGGCATCGTGCCGGGCCTGGCCGTCGTGCTGGTCGGCGAGAACCCCGCCTCCGCGGTCTACGTCCGCAACAAGGTCAAGGACTGCGCCGAGGTCGGCATCGCGTCGACGCTCGATCGGCTGCCGGCGGACACCTCCGAGGCCGCACTGCTCGAGCGCATCGCCGCGCTGAACGCGGACCCGGCGGTGCACGGCATCCTGGTGCAGCTGCCTTTGCCGAAGCACATCGACGAGCACCGGGTGATCGAGGCGATCTCGCCCGCCAAGGACGCCGACGGCTTCCACGTGAGCAACGTCGGCCAGCTGGTGGTCGGCGAGCCGCTCTTTCGCCCCTGCACGCCCTATGGCGTGATGAAGCTGCTCGAGCTCGCCGGCACGCGGCTCGACGGCGCCGAGGCGGTGGTCATCGGCCGCAGCAACATCGTCGGTAAGCCGCAGGCGCTGATGCTGCTGGCAGCCGGCGCGACGGTGACGATTTGCCACAGTCGCACCAGAGACCTCGCCGCGCACACGCGCCGCGCGGACGTGCTGGTCGCCGCAGTCGGCCGTCCGAACCTGGTCACCGCCGACATGGTCAAGCCGGGCGCCACGGTAATCGACGTCGGCATGAACCGCGGCGCCGACGGCAAGCTGTGCGGCGACGTGGACTTCGCCGGTGTGAGCCGGGTGGCCAGCGCGATCACGCCGGTGCCGGGCGGCGTCGGCCCGATGACCCGCGCGATGCTGCTGGTCAACACCCTCGAAGCGGCCGAGCGCGGCGCCCGCTGACGCGCCCAGCGGGCCGCCGGTCGGCCCCGGTCGGCCGATGCGGCCCCCGCCTCCCTCCCTGTGACCCCGATGAAGGCGCGGCCACGCCAGCCGAGCGACAATCCGCGTCATGTCCGACGCACGCACCCGACCCATCGACATGACCGACACCGCCACCGCCGCCGCCCCCAACCCGCTGCTCGACTTCTCCGACCTGCCGCGGTTCGCCGCCTTCGAGCCCGCCCTGGTCACGCCGGCGCTCGACGTGGCGCTGGCCGAGGCGCGCACGGCGGTCGAGCGCGCCGAGTCGGCGTCCACCCCGGCGACCTGGGTCGACTTCGTCCAGCCACTCGAGGACGCCACCGAGCGCCTGGGCCGAGTGTGGGGCGTGGTCGGGCACCTGAACTCCGTGGCCGACACGCCCGAGCTGCGTGCGGTCTACAACGAGAACCTGCCGCGCGCTACCGAGTTCTGGACCGCGCTCGGCCAGAACGCCGCGCTGTTCGCGAAGTACAAGGCGCTGCAGGCCGCGCCCGAGTTCGCGACGCTGTCGCCGGCCCGCCAGCGCATCGTCGAGCATGCGATCCGCGGCTTCCGACTGGGCGGCGCCGAGCTGGTGTCGCCCGCCCGCGAGCGCTTCGCCGAGATCCAGGAGCGGGGCGCCGCGCTCAACCAGAAGTTCGGCGAGAACGTGCTCGACGCGACCAAGGCGTTCACGCTCGACGTCACCGACGAGGCGCGCCTGGCCGGCCTGCCCGAGGACGCCCGCCAGGCCGCGCGCCAGGAAGCCGAGCGCGCGGGCGTCGCCGGCTGGCGCTTCAGCCTGCAGTTCCCCTCGTACTTCCCGGTGATGCAGTACGGCGAGGACCGCTCGCTGCGCGAGGCGCTGTACCGCGCCTACGTCACCCGTGCCTCGGAGCTCGGCGCCGACCCGGCGCAGGACAACGGTCCGATCATCGACGAGACGCTCGCCCTGCGCGCCGAGGAAGCCCGCCTGCTCGGCTACCCGAGCTTCGCCGACGTCTCGCTGGTGGCGAAGATGGCCGATTCGCCCGAGCAGGTCGTCGAGTTCCTGCGCGACCTGGCGGCCCGCGCCCGGCCCTCCGCCCAGCGCGACATGGCTGAGCTGCGCACCTTCGCGAAGGAGACGCTCGGCCTCGAGCCGCTCGCCGCCTGGGACATTCCGTTCGCCAGCGAGAAGCTCAAGGAAGCGCGCTATGCGTTCTCCGACAACGAGGTCAAGCAGTACTTCCAGCTGCCGCGTGTGCTCGACGGCCTGTTCGGGCTGATCGAGCGGCTGTTCGACGTCAAGCTCGCGCCCGACACCGCCGAGACCTGGCATCCCGACGTGCGCTTCTACCGCATCGAGCGCGCGGGCCATCTGATCGGCCAGTTCTACCTCGACATGTACGCCCGCCCGAGCAAGCGTCCCGGCGCCTGGATGAACGACGCGCGCGGCCGCAAGCGCCTGCAGGGCGGCGCGCAGACGCCGGTGGCCTACCTGATCTGCAACGTGCAGTCGCCCGTCGGCGACAAGCCCGCGCTGCTCACCCACGACGACGTGATCACGCTCTTCCACGAGTTCGGTCACGGGCTGCACCACATGCTCACCCGCGTCGACGAACTCGGCGTCTCGGGCATCTCGGGCGTGGAGTGGGACGCGGTCGAGCTGCCCAGCCAGTTCATGGAGAACTTCTGCTGGGAGTGGGACATCGTCAGCACGATGAGCGCCCACGTCGACACCGGCGCACCGCTGCCGCGCGCCCTCTTCGAGCGGATGCTGGCGGCCAAGAACTTCCAGAGCGGCATGCAGACGCTGCGCCAGGTGGAGTTCTCCCTCTTCGACATGCGGCTGCATGCTGAGTTCGCCGACGTCGACGGGTCAGGCGCACGCACCGTGCAGCAGCTGCTCGACGAAGTCCGCGGCGAGGTCGCGGTCCTCGTGCCGCCGGACTTCAACCGTTTCCAGAACAGCTTCTCGCACATCTTCGCGGGCGGCTACGCGGCCGGCTACTACAGCTACAAGTGGGCCGAGGTGCTGTCGGCCGACTGCTATGCGGCGTTCGAGGAGGAAGGCGTGTTCAACCCGGACACCGGGCGGCGCTTCCTCGACGAGATCCTGTCGGTGGGCGGCAGCAGACCGGCCATCGACTCGTTCCGGGCGTTCAGAGGTCGGGCCCCCAGCATCGACGCCCTGCTCCGACACAATGGGATGGTCCAGGAGACCTCCCATGCGGCCGCTTGAACTCGCCCTCGCCCTCGCGCTTCCGACCCTGATGCTCGCCGCGGCGCCCGCCGCGGCGCAATACAAGTGGGTCGCGCCCAACGGCGCCGTCACCTACAGCGACCAGCCACCGCCCCCTGGCGTCGACGGCCACGCGATGAACGGCAAGGCCACGGCCCGCAGCGACGACGGCGGTGTGCCGGCGGCGCTGCGCGACTCGACGAGCAAGTACCCGGTGGTGCTGTACACCACGCCCGACTGCACGCCCTGCCAGCAGGCGCGCGGGCACCTCGCCAAGCGCGGCGTGCCCTTCGTCGAGCGGACGGTCTCCAGCAGCGCCGACGCCGAGTCGTTCAAGAAGGCGGGCTTCACCGAGAACACCTTCCCCGCGATGTCGGTCGGACGCGAGCGCTCGGTCGGCTTCGAGCCGGGCGGCTGGAACCAACTGCTCGATGCGGCCGGCTATCCGAAGAGCTCGATGCTGCCGCCGTCGTTCAAGCAGACGCCCGCCAAGCCGCTGGCCGACAGCGGCCGCGCGGTGGCCGCCGCGGGCGCCGACGGCGAGGCCGATCCGGCCGCAGGCGACGCGCCGCGGGCGCGCACGCGGTCGGTGGCCGCGGCGCGCGCCGAGGCCCCGCCCCCGCCGCGCCCGGCGAACGCCGTGCGCTTCTGACGTCCCGCGTCTGAAGGTACGATTCGGCCGCGCGCACGGTGCGCGCGGGAGACCTTCAGATGAAATGGCTGCGCTGCCGCGACCGCGGCGCCGAGACCTGGGCCCTGCTCGACGGCGAGCATGCCGAGACCGTCGACGGCACGCCCTTCGGCGAACATTCGGGAACCGGGCGCCGCCTGCCCGTCGCCGACCTCGACTGGCTGCCAGCGACGCAGCCCTCGAAGATCCTGGCGCTCTGGAACAACTTCGGGGCCGCCGCGACCAAGAACGGCTGGACCCGGCCGGCCGAGCCCCTGTGGTTCCTGAAGGCGGCCAGCAGCCTCGCCGGCCATCGCGACACCGTGCCGGTGCCGCCTGGCGAAGTCGGCCGCATCGCCTACGAGGGCGAGCTCGCGATCGTGATCGGACGGCGTGCCCGACGCATCGAAGTGGCCGACGCCGCCGCCCACGTGCTCGGCTACAGCTGCGCGAACGACGTCACCGCGATCGAGCTGCTGAACCGTGACCCCTCGTTCCCGCAGTGGTGCCGCGCCAAGGGGTTCGACGGCTTCGGCGTCGTCGGCCCGGTCATCGAGACCGCGTTCGACCCCGCCTCGGCCAGCGTCCGCACGACCGTGGACGGCCGCGAACGGCAGAACTACCCGCTCGCCGACATGTTCTTCACGCCGCTCGAGCTGGTCGCACGCCTGTCGCACGACGTGACCCTGGAGCCGGGCGACGTGATCCTGTGCGGCACCTCGGTCGGCGTGCTGCCGATGAAGCCGGGGGCACACGTCGAAGTCACGATCGACGGCATCGGCACGCTGTCGAACGTCTACGGCGGCGCAGCCTGACTCGGCGGGCAGCCTGCGGGCTGCCCTGCCCCCCCGGTGCCCTGCCCTAGCCCGCCTGGACCGCGAGCCGCCCCTTCTGCGCGGCGAGCGTGCGGTTCAGCAGGCTCGCCATCGCATAGACCGCCTCGATGGTGGGCGTGGGGCGTCCGACGATCCGCCCGAGCTCGATCACCGACCCGACCAGGGCCTCGAGCTCGATCGCGCGCCCGTGCTCGACGTCCTGCAGCATCGAGGTCTTGTGCGCGCCAACCGCCTCGGCCCCGGCGATCCGCTTGTCGAGCGAGACCTTGAACTCGACGCCGAGCGCCTCGCCCACGGCCTGCGCCTCGCCCATCATCGCCGCGGCCAGCGTGCGGGTCGGCGCGAAGCGGCAAATGTCCTCGAGCGTGGCATGCGTGAGCGCCGAGATCGGGTTGAAGCTCAGGTTGCCCCACAGCTTCACCCAGATCTCGCTGCGGATGTCCTTGGAGACCGGGGCCTTGAAGCCGGCGGCGATCATCGCCTTCGACAGGCCGTCGATGCGCTCGCTGCGCGAGCCGTCGAGCTCGCCCAGCGTGAAGCGGTTGCCCTCGATCAGCCGGATCACGCCCGGCGCGACCAGCTCCGAGGCCGGGTAGACCACGCTGCCGATGATCCGCTCCGGCTCGATCTGCGCGGCGATGCGCCCGCCCGGATCGACACTCTCGAGCACGCGGCCCTCCCACGGGCCCGCGAGCCGGTGGAAGTACCACCAGGGCACGCCGTTGATCAGCGTGACCACCATGGTCTGCGGCCCGAAGAGACCGCGCATCGCCGGCAGCAGGTCGATCACCTGGTGCGCCTTCACCGCCAGCAGCACCACGTCCTGCGGGCCGGCATCGACCGGCACCTGCACCGCGCGGACCTCGGGCGCATGCTGCTCGGTGCCGTCCTCGAGGATCAGCTTCAGGCCGTTGGCCGAGATGGCCTCGAGGTTGCGGTTGCGCGCCACCACCGTGACCTGCTCGCCCGCGAGCGAGAGCTTCGCGCCGAGGTACCCACCGATGGCCCCTGCGCCGACGACTGCGATCTTCACCGTTCCTGCCCTCTCGCCTAGACCGGACGCGCCATCGGCGCGGCCATCATCGCCTTGATGCGGCCGATCACCGGCCACACCAGCATCACCAGCGCCAGGGTCGTCAGCACGCCCGCCAGCGGATTCGCCCAGAAGATGCCGAGGCTGCCGTCCGACAGCAGCATCGACTGGCGGAAGCTCGCCTCGGCCATGTCGCCGAGCACCAGCGCCAGCACCAACGGGGCGAGAGGATACTTCAGCTTCTTGAACAGATATCCGACGATCCCGAAGACGCCCATCATCACGACGTCGAACATCGAGCTGTGCACGGTGTAGGCGCCGATCGCGCAGATCACGATGATCACCGGCGCGATCACCGAGAACGGGATGCGCAGGATCGCGGCCCACCAGGGCACGGTGGTCAGCACGACGATCAGGCCGACGATGTTGCCGAGGTACATCGAGGCGATCAGGCCCCAGACGAAGTCCTTCTGCTCGACGAAGAGCATCGGGCCGGGCTGCAGGCCCCAGATCAGCAGGCCGCCGAGCAGCACCGCGGCGGTGGGCGAGCCCGGGATGCCGAGCGTGAGCATCGGCAGCAGCGCCGAGGTACCGGCCGCGTGCGCGGCGGTCTCGGGCGCGAGCACCCCCTCCAGGCGCCCCTTGCCGAACTCGTCGGGGTGCTTCGACATGCGACGCGCCATGCCGTAGCTCATGAACGACGCGGGCGTGGCGCCGCCGGGCGTGATGCCCATCCAGCAGCCGATCGCGGTCGAGCGCAGGAAGAGCCGCCAGTGCGTGAACAGCTCCTTCCAGGTCTCGAGCACCACCTTGAAGGTGATCTTCGCGCTCTTGCCCTTGAAGGCGAGCCCCTCCTCCATCGTCAGCAGGATCTCGCCGATGCCGAACAGGCCGATCACCGCGATCAGGAAGTCGAAGCCCTTGAGGAGCTCGGGCACGCCGTAGGTCATCCGCAGCTGGCCGGTCACCGAGTCCATGCCGACCGCGGCGAGCGCGAAGCCGAGCATCATCGCCGCCAGCGTCTTGGCGGGCGCCTCCTTGCTCATCCCGACGAAGCTGCAGAAGGTCAGCAGCTGCACCGCGAAGAACTCGGCAGGGCCGAACTTGAGCGCGAACTTCGCCAGCACCGGCGCCGAGAAGGTGATCAGCAGCACCGCGAACAGCGCGCCCACGAACGACGAGGTGAAGGCGGCGGTCAGCGCCTGGGCCGCGCGCCCCTGCTGCGCCATCGGATGACCGTCGAAGGTCGTCGCGACCGACCACGGCTCGCCCGGGATGTTGAACAGGATCGAGGTGATCGCCCCGCCGAACAGCGCCCCCCAGTAGATGCACGACAGCATGATGATCGCCGACGTGGGGTTCATCGAGAACGTGAGCGGCAACAGGATGGCGACGCCGTTGGCGCCGCCCAGGCCCGGCAGCACGCCGATCAGCACGCCGAGGATGATGCCGATGAACATGAAGCCGATGTTCGGCAGCGTGAGCGCGACCGAGAAGCCGTGCCCGAGGTCTACGAGTTCCTGCATGGTGGTCTCCGTGCGCTCAGAGGCCGAAGGCAGCCTCGAGCGGGCCCTTGGGGAGCTGCACGAGGAACCAGCGTTCGAAGACGAGGAAGCAGACCAGCGGCACGCCGATGGAGACCGCAGCGCTCGCCAGCGCGCGGTACTTGCCGTGGCGGACCATGAACCAGGCGATCAGCGCGGTCGATGCGACGTACAGGCCCACGAAGACGATCGCGGCGATGTAGAGCGCGATCGGCACGGCCATCTGCATCACCAGGCGCAGCTGCGCGCGCTCGGCGAACTCGCCATGGTCGGCGCTCCAGCGCCGCAGCTGCGACACCAGGATCCAGCTCGCGCTCGTGAACAGCAGCACGCCGATGATGAACGGGAAGTAGCCCGAGCGCGGGCCGTCGTCGGCCCAGCCCACGCCGACCCGCATGCTGTCGACGACGACGGCGATCGCGATCGCCTGCAGCAGCACGGCGACGGCGGCTTCCGGCCAGCGCGTGCGAACGCTGTCCTGGGGCGTACCGGAGGGTTCGTTCATGTCGGGATTCTCTCGGCGCGCGCGGCGCCCGGGTCGGGTGGAACGTATCGGATGTCGGAGACGGGCGCGCTCTCGGGCGCGCTCCGGGCAGACGGGGCGCACGCGAGCGCGCGCGCCCCGCGGATCACATGGCGATGAAACCCGCTTCCTTCATCAGCACACGGTGGACCTGCTCGTTCTTGCCGAGCCAGTCGAAGAACTCCGGGCCCTTCATCACGGTCTGCTTGAATGCGCCCTTGTCCATGAACTCCTTCCACTCGGGCAGCGCGCGGATCTTGTCGAACAGCCCGTTGTAGTAGGCGACCTGCTCCGGCTTGACGCCGGGTGCCATGAAGATGCCGCGCAGCATCAGGTACTCGACCCCGATGCCCTGCGACACGCAGGTCGGCACGTCGTTCCAGGTCTGCGTCTCGGTGAGCTTGCCCTTGTACGGCATGCGCTCCTTGTCGAACACGCACAGCGGACGCAGCTTGCCCGCGCGCCAGTGCGACTCGGCCTCGATCGGGTTGTTCACCGTCGCGTCGATGTGCTTGCCCACGAGCTGCACCGCCACGTCGCCGCCACCCTTGAACGGGATGTAGGTCATCTTCTTGCCGGCGGCCTTCTCCATCATCACCGCGATGATCTGGTCCTCCTGCTTGGAGCCCGTGCCGCCCATCTTGAAGGTGGCGGGCGGCGAGGACTTCATCGCCTCGAAGTAGGCCTTGGCCGTCTTGTGCGGCGACTCCTCGTTGACCCACAGCACGAACTGGTCGAGGGCGAGCATGGTCACCGGCGTGAGGTCGCGCCAGTTGAACGGCACGCCGGTCGCCAGCGGCGTGGTGAACAGGTTCGACAGCGTGATGACGATCTTGTGCGGATCGCCGTTGGCCGACTTCATCGCGAGGAAGCCCTCGGCGCCCGCGCCGCCGGACTTGTTGACGACGACGATCGGCTGCTTGGTGAGGCTGTGCTTGGCGGCCACGCCCTGGATGAAGCGGGCCATCTGGTCGGCCCCGCCGCCGGTGCCCGCGGGCACGACGAACTCGATCGGCTTGGCGGGCTCCCAGGTCTGGGCGAGCGCGGCGACGGGCGCCGCGCCGATCACGGCGGTGATGGCCGAAACAGCGGCCGCGGTACGGAAGAACGGTCGGGGCATGGTCATCTCTCCAGTCGATCGAACGTGAATATGGATGGGCCGGACCCGTCGCCCGCTGCCGCGGCCGACGTGGTCCGGATCAGGCGAGGCCGAGC
>JBIIPQ010000128.1:0-10566 GCA_044342535.1 Burkholderiaceae bacterium | reverse complement strand
CACCAGCAGGAACAGGTCGCCGCCGGATGCCGCCCAGCTCCCGGCCAGCAGCTTGTCGGACAGGAAGACGAGAACGCCGCCCAACGCGATCGCGACCCCGCCGAGCTGGGCACCGCCCAGCCGCTCGATCCCCAGCCAGCGCAGGATCAGCAGCGTGTAGATCGGGCCGCAGGCGAGGATCAGCGAGCTGGAGAATGCGGTCGACCAGTGGATGCCGACGGTGACCATGCCGACGTGCACGAAATGGCCCCAGAAGCCGAGCTTGGCCAGCTGGATCAGGTCGGCGCGCGGCACGCGCGGCACTCGGCCCCGGAAGCGCCAGGCGAGCAGCGCGATCGCGCAGGCGGGCATGATCAGGTAGCGCACGAACAGGAATCCGCCCGGCGTCGCCGCGGCGAATACCGCCTTCTGGATCGAGAAGTTGGCGCCCCAGACGACGATGGTCCCGAGCGCCGCCCAGAACGCGTAGCGCTGCAGCTTCGCCGCGCGGTCGGCAGCGGCCGAGGCGATCGGCGCGGCGGTGCTCATCGCGCCTCTCCTGAGCCGGGCAGGGCCTGCACGAGCTTGGCGAGCAGCGCGGTCAGCTCGCGGGCCTCCGCGCCCGACAGCGGCGACAGCAGCTCGCGCTGGACGGCAGCGACTCGGGGCTCGAGCTGTGCGAGCACCTCCAGGCCGGCCGGCGTCGCACGCAGCCGCCAGGTACGCCGGTCGTTCGCATCGGCGCTGCGCGCCACCAGCCCCTTGCCCTGCAGCCGGTCGAGCACGGCGCCGACGGTCGCCTTGTCGCAGGCGATGGCCCGGCCGATGGTGGACTGATCGCTGTCGGGCCAGGCACCGATCGCATGCAGGGCCGCGTACTGGACCGGCGTCAGGTCGACGCCGTTGGCGTGCGCGGCATACAGCGCGACGCCGTGCTGGTGCAGGCGACGGATCAGGTGGCCGGGCATGTCGTGCAGCGGCATGGGCCGCGAGGCCAGCGGATCGCGCGCCGTCGCGCCGCCGGGCGCCGCACGCGATGCCGACGCGCGCGGGGACGGCGTGGTCATGGGGCTGAAAGTCCGTGAACGAACCGTCAGTGTACCTACTTTCTATCCGCGACCGGTCCGGTGCGCCCCCCGTGCGGCGGTCGGGCGCCGCCGCGCGGCGGCGGCAGCGCTCGCGGAAGCGGCAGGCAGGTTCCGTGCGCATTGCGTCACGCCGACCGACTTGAAAAGCGCGGCCCGCGCCCGCATAATTAGCACTCGCAAGCGGTGAGTGCTAGCAACACGAGTCCGGATCCCGGCCTCGCGTGCGCCTCTCGCTTCGATCCGGCGGCCCCCCCGGGCCGCCGCTCAATCCCGAACAGACCTCTAGACATCTCAGGAGCCAAGATCGATGAAGCTGCGTCCTTTGCACGATCGCGTGATCATCAAACGCCTGGACAACGAGCGTAAGACCTCGTCGGGCCTCGTGATTCCCGACAACGCCGCCGAGAAGCCGGATCAGGGCGAAGTCCTGGCCGTGGGCCTGGGCAAGGTCGGCGACGACGGCAAGGTTCGTCCGCTGGGCGTCAAGGTCGGCGACAAAGTCCTCTTCGGCAAGTACTCGGGCCAGTCCGTGAAGGTCGAGGGCGACGAGCTGCTGGTGATGCGCGAGGAAGACATCATGGCCGTGGTCGAGTGACCTCGGTCACGACCCGCGCCCGGCAACCGAACATCCAGATCTAGATCCAGGAGTCATCAGACATGGCAGCAAAGCAAGTTTATTTTCACGACGACGCGCGCTCGAAGATGGTCGAGGGCGTGAACATCCTGGCCAACGCGGTCAAGGTCACGCTGGGTCCGAAGGGCCGCAACGTGGTGCTCGAGCGCTCCTTCGGCGCGCCCACCGTCACCAAGGACGGCGTGTCGGTCGCGAAAGAGATCGAGCTCAAGGACAAGTTCCAGAACATGGGCGCCCAGATGGTCAAGGAAGTCGCTTCCAAGACCTCGGACAACGCGGGTGACGGCACCACCACCGCCACCGTGCTCGCCCAGGCGATCGTCCGCGAAGGCATGAAGTTCGTCGCCGCCGGCATGAACCCGATGGACCTCAAGCGCGGCATCGACCGGGCCGTGATCGCCCTGACGGAAGAGCTCAAGAAGATCACCAAGCCCTGCACGACGACCAAGGAGATCGCCCAGGTCGGCTCGATCTCGGCGAACTCGGACGTCGAGATCGGCACGATCATCGCCGACGCGATGGAGAAGGTCGGCAAGGAAGGCGTCATCACCGTCGAAGACGGCAAGTCGCTGAACAACGAGCTCGACGTCGTCGAAGGCATGCAGTTCGACCGCGGCTACCTGTCGCCCTACTTCATCAACAACCCAGACAAGCAGGTCGCGGTGCTGGAAGATCCGTTCGTGCTGCTGCACGACAAGAAGATCTCCAACATCCGTGAGCTGCTGCCGATCCTGGAGCAGGTGGCGAAAGCCGGCCGTCCGCTGCTGATCGTCGCCGAGGAAGTCGAAGGCGAGGCGCTGGCGACCCTGGTCGTCAACAACATCCGCGGCATCCTGAAGACCGTCGCCGTCAAGGCCCCGGGCTTCGGCGACCGTCGCAAGGCGATGCTCGAGGACATGGCCATCCTGACCGGCGGCACCGTGATCGCCGAGGAAGTGGGCCTGACGCTCGAGAAGGCCACCCTGAACGACCTCGGCCGCTGCAAGCGCGCCGAGATCGGCAAGGAGAACACGACCCTGATCGACGGCGCCGGCGACGCGAAGGCGATCGAGGCCCGAGTCAAGGCCATCCGTGCCCAGATCGAGGAAGCCACCAGCGACTACGACCGCGAGAAGCTCCAGGAGCGTGTCGCGAAGCTGGCCGGCGGCGTCGCGGTGATCCGCGTCGGTGCGGCGACCGAAGTCGAGATGAAAGAGAAGAAGGCCCGTGTCGAAGACGCGCTGCACGCCACGCGTGCCGCCGTCGAAGAGGGCATCGTCGCCGGCGGCGGCGTGGCCCTGCTGCGTGCCCGCTCGACCATCTCGGTCAAGGGCGACAACGCCGACCAGGAAGCCGGCATCAAGATCGTGCTGCGCGCGATCGAGGAGCCGCTGCGCCAGATCGTCGCCAACTGCGGCGACGAGCCGAGCGTGGTCGTGGCCAAGGTCCTCGAGGGCAAGGGCAACTTCGGCTGGAACGGTGCCGACGGCTCGTACGGCGACCTGGTGCAGATGGGCGTGGTCGATCCGACCAAGGTGACCCGGATGGCGCTGCAGAACGCCGCGTCCGTCGCGTCGCTGATGCTGACCACCGACGCGATGATCGCCGAGGCGCCGGAAGACAAGCCGGCCGGTGGCGGCATGGGCGGCGGCATGGGCGGCATGGGTGGGATGGGCGGCATGGGCGGCATGGACATGTAAGGCGTCCATGTCGCGGGGCCGGCGATCCGCCGGCCCGCTGCGCACACACGAAAGGGCCCGACGCGAGTCGGGCCCTTTTTTCTTGCGCGGGCCTCAGCGCACCGGCATCACCCGCAGGCCGATCCAGGCCGCCAGCGTCACCGCGTTGACCGGCACGGTCAGCACGCAGGGCAGGAAGAAGGTCAAGGCGAGCAGGGGCGGCGCATGGGGCTCGAGCCCCCAGCCGATGACGAAGGACATCAGCCCGAGCAGGGTCCAGCGCCGCAGGTAGACCGGCAGCCATACCGAACGCGCCTGGTTGTGCCGGCGCGCGGCCGCGCGTTCGAACAGGCTGCCGCGGTTCACGTCGGCGAACAGCCAGCCGTAGAACCAGTATCGGTACAGCAGTTGGGCGAAGGTCAGTGGCCGCACGATCGCGCTCCGTCTCGTGTGTCGCATCTGACTATGCCGATGCCGGAGGTGCAAGCGAGATCCGTGCTCGGACCGTCCGGACGGGCGGTCCGCCTGCCCCGATCGCCTGCGGCCCCCGGCCTCCGCCGGAATCCGTGACGGATCGCACATCCGCGCCCGGGCGCATCGGCCGCTCGACCGCCCGTCCCGCCATCGCCGCCACCCGTCGTCCGCGGACGGCCCCGGGCCGGCCATCCGTCCGTCGGCAAGCGCCGACCGTCGCCGGCGCGCTGTCTGCACCCGACGCTGACCTTACGGTCCGTCCAGCGTGACATTTTTGCAACGGAGTGTGCCGTGATGCAGGCAACGTCGATGAGGGTCCTCGCGACCCTCCTGGTGAGTGGCTGGCTGGCCGGCTGCGGCGGGGGCGGCGGTTCGGGATCGCCCGCGGAGGCGACCGACAGCGCGGTCGCGGCGGCGGCAGCGGCGGCAACGGTGGCGGTAGCGGCCGAGGCGGCGCTCGGGCCGCCCGGGGAGCCGCCGGCGACCAAGGCCGCGGCCGCCCGCTTCCTGACGCAGGGCAGCTTCGGGCCGAGCGCGTCCGCCATCGACGGCCTGATGACCGGCAGCTATCCGCGCTGGGTCGCGCAGCAGCTCGCCAAGCCGGCCGGCACGCCGCACCTCGACTACTTCGCCGCGCGCACCGCCGAGCTCGACGAAGGCGAGACTCCGTCCGAGAACTGGGTCTACGAGAGCTTCTGGCGGACCGCGGTCACGGCCGACGACCAGCTGCGCCACCGGGTCGCCTTCGCGCTGTCGCAGATCTTCGTGATCTCGATGGCCGACGACACGGTCAACGACTACCCGCGCGGCGTCGCCGGCTACCTCGACATGCTCGGGCGCAATGCGTTCGGCAACTTCCGCACGCTGATCGAGGATGTGTCGCTGCATCCGATGATGGGCCTGTACCTGACCCATCTGCGCAACCAGAAGGGCGACCTGTCGGTGGGACGCGTGCCCGACGAGAACTACGCACGCGAGGTGATGCAGCTGTTCACCATCGGCCTGTACGAGCTGAATCTCGACGGCACGGTCAAGCTCGACGCGCGCGAAGAGCAGATCGACACCTACCGGATCGACGACGTGGTCGGCCTGGCACGGGTCTTCACCGGCTTCTCGTGGGCGGGTCCCGACAGCTCGAACGCGCGCTTCTTCGGCACGATCTCGATCTCGGATCGCGACATCCTGCCGATGCGCGGCTATCCGAACTTCCACGAGACCGGCCCCAAGACCTTCCTCGGCACCACGATCACCGAGAGCACGCCCGAGGCGAGCCTGAAGGCCGCGCTCGACCGCCTGTTCGTCCATCCGAACGTCGGCCCCTTCATCGGCCGCCTGCTGATCCAGCGGCTGGTGACCAGCAACCCGAGCCCGGCGTACGTGGCCCGCGTGGCGACGGCGTTCAACGACAACGGCCAGGGCGTGCGCGGCGACATGAAGGCGGTGGTCCGCGCGATCCTGCTCGACCCCGAGGCGCGCGACGACACGGTGGCCGGCGCCGCGGGCTCGGGCAAGGTGCGCGAGCCGGTGCTGCGGGTGGCGGCCTGGCTGCGCGCGTTCGATGCGAAGTCCACCACCGGCCGCTTCCTGGTGGGCGTGACCGACGACCCGGTCGGCAACATCGGCCAGACGCCGCTGCGCGCGCCCTCGGTGTTCAACTTCTTCCGGCCGGGTTACGTGCCGCCGAACACCACGATCGCGCAGGCGAAGCTGGTGTCCCCGGAGATGCAGAGCACCCAGGAGACGAGTGTCGCCGGCTGGCTTAACACGATGCGCAACGTGGTGCCCAACGGCTTCGGCAACAACCCGCCGAACGACCCGAAGCGCGACGTGCAGCCCGACTACGCCGACGAGATGGCGATCGCCGACAACGCCGTCGCGCTGGTCGACCGCGTGGCCCTGCTGCTGACGGCGGACCGCATGTCCGCCTCGGTGCGCCAGCAGATCGCGACCGCAGTCGCCTCCATCAACGTCGCGATCAGCAACCCCATGAACCGGGAGGCTGCGCGCCGCAACCGCGTGCACCTCGCGGTGTTCCTCGCGGTCGCCTCCCCCGATTTCATCGTGCAGAAATGAGCCGCCGAAGGACCGACGACATGAGCCGAATCGACGCTTCCAGACGCCACTTCCTGCGGGCCGCCGCCGCCACCTCGATGGTGGGCCCCGGCGCGGGCTTCGCGCTGAACCTCGCGACGATGGCGGCCGCGCAGGCGCAGCCCGCCCCTGGCTACCGCGCGCTGATCTGCGTGTTCCTCAACGGCGGCAACGATCACGCCAACATGGTGCTCGCCACCGACCCCGGCTCCTGGGCCGAGTACCGCAAGGCCCGCATCACCGCCCCCGCGCCGATCGCGCTGCCCGAGGTCGGCACCGCCGGCGGCGTGCTGCCGATCGTGCCGAACACCGCGCAGGCGGGACGGGCCTTCGCGGTCCATCCGTCGATGGGCGGGCTGGTCACCGAGTTCAACGCCGGCCGCGTCGCGGTGGTGCCGAACGTCGGCACGCTCGTCGAGCCGATCACCAAGGCCGAGTGGAACGCACGCAGCAAGCGCACGCCGCCGCAGCTCTTCTCGCACAACGACCAGACCTCGGTCTGGCAGTCGCTGCGGCCCGAGGGCGCGCGCATCGGCTGGGGCGGACGCATGAGCGACCTGCTCGCCTCGATGAACACGTACACCAACTTCACCGCGATCTCGGCGTCGGGCAACGCGGTGTTCCTGTCGGGCGAGACCGTGCTGCAGTATCAGGCGAGCAGCGCCGGCGCGGTCACGATCGGCGGGCTGACCGGCGGCCTCTTCGGCTCGACCTCGGCGACCAACCCGATGCGCGCGATCGTCACCGGCGATCGCGGCAACCTGTTCGAGAGCGAGCATGCGAAGGTGGTCAAGCGCGCCATCGACGCGCAGGTCGCGCTGACCACCAACATGGTCCCCGCCGCCAACCTGCCGGCCCCGCCGGCGAACAACGGCCTGGCCAACCAGCTGCTGACGGTGGCGCGCATCATCGGCGCCCGCAGCGCGCTCGGCATCCAGCGGCAGGTGTTCTACGTGAGCATGGGCGGCTTCGACACCCACGACAACCAGACCGGCAACCATGCGACGCTGATGCAGCGGCTCTCCGAGGCGATCGTCTACTTCAACGCCCTGATGGCCGATCCGGACGTGAACGCGGTCAACCAGGCGACGCTGTTCACCGCCTCCGAGTTCGGCCGCACGCTGACCAGCAACGGCGACGGCACCGACCACGGCTGGGGCGCCCACCACCTGGTGGCCGGCGGGGCCGTGCTCGGCAAGGACCTGTACGGCGCGTTCCCGACCATCGGGGTGAACACCGTCGACGACGTCGGACAGGGCCGGCTGCTGCCGAAGGTCTCGGTCGACCAGTACGCCGGCACCCTGGCGAAGTGGTTCGGGCTCACCGACCCGCAGATCGCGACGGTCTTCCCGAACATCACCAACTTCGCGTCGCGCGACCTGGGCTTCATGACGCCCTGAGGCCCCGGGGGCCGTGCCCGTGAGGGCCGCGCCCCGCTACCCCGGCTCGCGCGTGAGCATCGGCGCCGGATCGAAGATCCGCGCATCCATCGTGCGCAGCGGCTCGGCCACGCGCACGCCGGGCGGGCAGAAGGCCAGCACCTGCTCGCGCACGTCGATGCCGGGTGCGACCTCGGTCAGGGTCAGCATGCCGTCGCGCATCTCGAACACCGCGCGCTCGGTGATGTAGAGGATCCTCCGCCCCAGCGACGCGACGTAGGCCGCATCGAAGGTCAGGTGCGAGACCTTCAGCACCACCTTGGCGACGCGCCCCTCCTGCACGATCCGCAGCCGCCCGCCGCCCGCCTCGACCTGCAGGCCGCCGGCGGTGAGCGTCCCCATGAACACCACCTCGCGGGCGCTCTGCGTGATGTTGATGAAGCCGCCCACGCCCGAGACGATGCGCTTGTCGCCCTCGCCGAACAGGCTGACGTTGACGTTGCCGCACACGTCGAGCTCGGCCAGCCCGAGGAAGGCGAGGTCGATGCCGCCGCCGTCGTAGAAGTCGAACTGCGCCGGATGGTCGACGACCGCCTCGGGGTAGGCCGACGCGCCGAACGACAGGCCGTCGGCGGGGGTGCCGCCGATCGGGCCGGCCTCGACGGTCAGCGTGAAGCCGGAGACGCCCTCCTCGTCGGCCACCGCGCCGATGCCGGCCGGCATGCCCACGCCGAGGTTCACCACACGCGGGCGGCGCGCGACCAGCTCGAGCAGCGCGCGCCGCTGCACGATCCGGCGCACGTCGAGCGGCCCGGGCGCGCGCCGCGGTGCCTCGTGGCCGGGCCCGCGCCACGACGTGTAGTACGCCGGGTTGTCGGCCTCGGCGAAGGTCATCATGTGCTCGTCCTCGTGCTCGGCGATCACCACATGGTCGATCAGGATGCCGGGCACCTTCACCGCGTGCAGGTTCTCGTGGCGCTCGACGATGCGCCGCGCCTGCGCGATCACGATGCCGCCGCTGTTGCGCGCGGCCTGCGCGATCGCGAGCAGCTCGTGGTGGAAGGCCTCGTTCTCGGTGGCGAGGTTGCCGCGCGCATCGACCGAGGTGCCGCGGATCAGCGCCACGTCGATCGGGAACGACGGGTAGAGCAGCCAGCGCTCGCCGCGCAGCTCGAGCGACTCGACATAGCGGCGCGCGCCGATCCGCGCGGCCTCGCGGCCGATCTCGTTGATCGCGCCGCCGTCGAGCCGCGGGTCGACGAAGGTGTGCAGGCCGATCTTGGTGATCACGCCCGGCTTGCCACCGGCGATCGCACGGTAGAGCTGCGTGATCACGCCCTGGGGCAGGTTGTAGGCGGCGCAGCGCTCCTCGAGCGCGAGCGCGGAGAGCTTCGGCGCCGAGCGCCAGTGCCCGCCGACGATGCAGGCGGTCATGCCTGCGTGCCCGAAGTGGTTGACGCCGCGGTGGCCGCGGTCGCCCTGCCCGGCCGAGTAGACCAGCGTGAGGTCGGCCGGTGCGCCCTCGGCGAGGAAGCGGCGCTCGAGCGCCGCAGTCACCGCTTCGGCGTGCCCGCAGCCGACGAAGCCGGCGCTGGCGACGGTCGCACCGCTGCGCACGAGGGCGGCGGCTTCGGTGGCGGACAGCAGGTTCAAGGCGAGGTCTCCGGATGCGGGGGATCGGTCGGCGCCGCACCCGTCGTCCCGAGCCGGGCGCGCCCCCGGCCGTCCGGGGCCGGGAGCGCGATTGTCCCGAAAAAGCGCCGCGCCGTCGCGCCTACACCGCGCGGATCGGGATCGGCGCTTGCTTCACCGGATCGCCGTGCCCCCGCCAGGCCGCGAGCCGCTCGGACCACTCGGCACGCACCTTCTCCAGGTGGCGGTCCTTCACGTGGCCGTAGCCGCGGATCTGCTCGGGCAGCTTCGCGAGCGCCACGGCCTGCGCGTGGTTCGACGCATCGAGCCCGACGAGCAGCTCGTCGATCAGCGCCTCGTACTCGGTGATCAGCGCACGCTCGGTGCGCCGCTCGGCGGTGCGGCCGAACGGGTCGAACGCGGTGCCGCGCAGGAACTTGAACTTCGCGAGCGTGCGCAGCGCCGGCAGCATCCACGGGCCGAACTCGCGCTTGACCGGTGCCCCCGTCTGCGGATCGACCTTCGCGAGGATCGGCGGCGCCATGTGGAAGCGCAGCTGCCAGTCGCCCTCGAACTGCTCGCGGATCGAGGCGACGAAGGCGGGGTCGGCGTGCAGGCGCGCGACCTCGTACTCGTCCTTGTAGGCCATCAGCTTGGCGAGCCCGCGCGCGACCGCCTCGGTGAGCCGCCAGGTGCCCACCGCCCCGATCCGGTCGCCCTCGACCCGGCGCACCCGCTCGATACGCGCCCGGAAGCGCTCGGCCCAGGCCGCATCGCCCCAGGCGGTGAGCAGCGCCACGCGACGCGTGATCAGCTCGTCGAGGTCGGACTCGGAGCGCACCCGCCCGACCGGACGGCGCAGCTCGATCACGCGGGCGTTCTGCGGGCGCAGCGCGCGCCGCACCGCCTCCGGATCGTGCGCGAGCCGCCGGCCCCAGAGGAAGGCCTCGAGGTTGCGCGCCACCGACACGCCGTTGAGCTCGATCGCCCGCTCCATCGCCACACGCGCAAGCGGCAGCCAGCCCTTCTGCCACGCGTAGCCCAGCAGCAGCGGGTTGGTGTAGATCGCATCGCCGAGCAGTGCGGTGGCCACGTCGTTCGCGTCGACGAAGTCGATGTCCTCCTCGCCCGCCGCCGCCAGCACGTTGCGCCGCAGCGCGTCGGCCGGCAGCGACCAGTCTGGGTCGCGCAGGAAGTCGGAGGTCGGGGCGACGTTGCCGTTGATGACCGCGCGCGTGACGCTCGGGCGCATCTTGGCGAGTGCCTCGTTGCCCGCCGCCACCACCAGGTCGCAGCCGATCACCAGGTCGGCCTCGCCGGTGGCGATGCGCGTGGAGTGCAGGTCCTCGGGCTGGGCGGCGATCTGCACGTGCGAGAACACCGCACCGCCCTTCTGCGCGAGGCCCGCCATGTCGAGCACCGAGATGCCCTTGCCCTCGAGGTGGGCGGCCATCCCGATCAGCTGCCCCACCGTGACGACCCCGGTGCCGCCGACACCGGTGACCAGCACGCCGTAGGTGCGGTTGCCGGACTCGCCGATCGTGACCACGCGCGCGGGCTCGGGCAGCTCGCGCAGGGACTCGGGCAGTTCGGACGCCGCGCCCGCGCCCGCGGCCGGCTTGCGGCCCGCG
>JBIIPQ010000458.1:0-3667 GCA_044342535.1 Burkholderiaceae bacterium | reverse complement strand
CTCGGAGACGATCCGGCCGGCGTCGCCGTCCTTGGCGGCCAGGACCGTCTCGGTCGCCTCCTCGCCGATCTTCTTGAGGATCGCGTCCTCGCCCTTGTGGAACAGCCGCGCCACATAGGAGGTGTCGGGGTCGGCGCCGCGCCGGGAGGCGACGGTCGCGGCCAGCCGCGCGAGGGTGTCGTCGCTGCGTTCGGTCATGCGGGAGGTCCTACCTGTAGATCGATTCGGGGTCCTTCAGCACCGGATCGACGACGACCCAGCGGCCGTCCTCCCAGCGGCTGAAGAAGCAGGACGCGCGGCCGGTGTGGCAGGCGATGCCGCCGGCCTGCTCGACGACGAGCAGCACCGCGTCGCCGTCGCAGTCGAGGCGCAGCTCGCGCACCGACTGGGCGTGGCCGGATGCCTCGCCCTTGCGCCAGAGCCGTTGCCGCGAGCGCGAGAAATACACCGCTTGGCCGCTGCGGGCGGTCTCGGCGAGGGCCTCGCGGTTCATCCAGGCGACCATCAGGATGCGCCCGGACTCGGCGTCCTGGGCGATCGCGGTGACCAGGCCGGCGGCGTCCCAGCGCACCGCCTCGAGCCAGTCCGAGGGCGTCCCCGCGGCGACGGCCTCGCCGCCGGTGGCCGGAAGCGCCGGCGCCCCGCCGCTCATTGCAGGCGCATCGCGATGCCCTGCGCCGCCAGGTGGCGCTTGGCCTCGTCGACGGTGTGCTGGCCGAAGTGGAAGATGCTCGCGGCGAGCACCGCGTCGGCCCGGCCCTGGAGCACGCCGTCGGCCAGGTGCTGCAGCGTGCCGACCCCGCCCGAGGCGATGACCGGGATGCCGACCGCGTCCGAGACGGCGCGGGTCAGGCCCAGGTCGAAGCCCTGCTTCGTGCCGTCGCGGTCCATGCTGGTGAGCAGGATCTCGCCGGCGCCCAGCCGCTCGACCTCGCAGGCCCATTCGACGGCGTCGCGGCCGGTGGCCTTGCGCCCGCCGTGGGTGAAGACCTCCCAGCGGCCGGGCGCGACCTGCTTGGCGTCGACCGCGCAGACGATCGCCTGCGAGCCGAAGCGGTGGGCGGCATCGGCGATGAGCTGCGGGTTCTGCAGGCCGGCGGTGTTGATCGAGACCTTGTCGGCGCCCGCGTTCAGCAGCCGGCGCACGTCCTCGACCGCGCGCACGCCGCCGCCGACGGTGAGCGGGATGAACACCTCGGCCGCCACCGCCTCGATGACGTGCAGGATGATGTCGCGCTCGTCGGACGAGGCGGTGATGTCGAGGAAGGTCAGCTCGTCGGCGCCCTCCCCGTCGTAGCGGCGCGCGATCTCGACCGGGTCGCCGGCATCGCGCAGCGCGAGGAAGTTCACGCCCTTGACCACCCGGCCGGCCGTCACGTCGAGGCAGGGGATGATCCGCTTGGTCAGCACCCTACGATTCTCCACCGAGCTCGTCGGCGCGCGTCTGTGCGGCGACGAAGTCGAGCGTGCCGTCGTAGATCGCGCGGCCGACGATCGCCGCCTCGATGCCCTCGTGCTCGACCGCGCACAGCGCTTCGATGTCGCCGAGCGTGGCCACGCCGCCGGAGGCGATGACCGGCACCGACAGCCCGCGGGCGAGCCGCACCGTGGCCTCGATGTTCACGCCGCTCAGCATGCCGTCGCGGCCGATGTCGGTGTAGATGACCGACTCGACGCCATAGCCCTCGAACTTCTTGGCCAGGTCGAGCACGTCGTGGCCCGTGAGCTTGCTCCAGCCGTCGGTGGCGACCTTGCCGTCACGGGCATCGAGGCCGACGATCACCTGCCCCGGGAAGGCGCCGCAGGCGTCGTGCAGGAAGCCCGGGTTCTTGACCGCGGCCGTGCCGATGATGACGTACGAGATGCCGCCGTCGAGGTAGCGCTCGATGGTGTCGAGGTCGCGCAGGCCGCCGCCGATCTGCACCGGGATGCGCGAACCCACCTCGTTGACGATGGCCTTGATGGCGGCCTCGTTCTTCGGCTTGCCGGCAAACGCGCCGTTCAGGTCGACCAGATGGAGCCGGCGGGCACCGAGTTCCAGCCACTTGCGGGCCATCGCAGCCGGGTCCTCGGAGAACACGGTCGCATCGTCCATGTCGCCCTGTCGAAGGCGCACGCAGCGGCCATCCTTGAGATCGATGGCGGGGATCAGCAGCATCGGGGGGGGGCCTGGGTCGGCTAGGAACGTGGAGGGCGTCGGGCGGGGCGGTCGGGATTCGGGGCAGCCTGGTACGAATCAGGGACGCCAGTCGACGAAGTTCGCGTAGAGCCGCAGCCCGTGGGCCGCACTCTTCTCGGGGTGGAACTGGGTGGCGAAAATGTTATCCCGCGCGACGACACAGGTAAAGCGACGCCCGTAGTCGGCGCTGCCCACGCACAGGCCCGGATCGCCGGGGCGAGCGTAGTAGCTGTGCACGAAGTAGAAGTAGGCACCGTCGGGCACCCCCTCCCACAGCGCGTGCGGCCGGTCCTGGGCGACCCGGTTCCAGCCCATGTGCGGCACCTTCAGGCGAGCGCCGTCTGCGTCGCGCATGTCGGCCGCGAACCGCACCACCTGGCCGGGGAGCAGGCCGAGGCCGGCCGTGCCGCCCTCCTCGCTCGCGTCGAACAGCATCTGCTCGCCGATGCACACGCCGAACAGCGGCTTGGTGCGGGCGGCCTCGAGGACGGCCTCGCGCAGCCCGGACTCGTCGAGGTGGCGCATGCAGTCGGGCATCGCGCCCTGCCCGGGGAAGACCACCCGGTCGGCGGCCCGGATGCGCGCGGCGTCGCCCGAGATCTCGACACGGGCCTTGGGCGCCACGTGCTCGAGCGCCTTCGCCACCGAGCGCAGGTTGCCCATGCCGTAGTCGACCACCACGATCGTCGTCATCGCACCGGGTCCGGTTGCGTCCGCAGGGCGGGCCTCAGCCCTGCAGGCTGCCCTTGGTGGAGGGGATCTGGCCGGCGGCGCGCGGATCGGGCTCGACCGCCATCCGGAAGGCGCGCGCGAAGGCCTTGAACACCGTCTCGCACTGGTGATGCGCGTTGTCGCCGCGCAGCGTGTCGACGTGGACCGTCATCTGCGCGTGGTTCACGAAGCCCTGGAAGAACTCGTGGGCGAGGTCGACGTCGAAGCTGCCGATCATCGCGCGCGTGAAGGGGACGTTCCAGACGAGGCCGGGGCGCCCGGAGAAGTCGACCACCACCCGCGACAGCGCCTCGTCGAGCGGCACGTAGGCATGGCCGTAGCGGCGGATGCCTTTCTTGTCGCCGACGGCGCGCGCCACGGCCTGGCCGAGGGTGATGCCGATGTCCTCGACGGTGTGGTGGCCGTCGATGTGCAGGTCGCCGTGGGCCTCGACCTCGAGGTCGACCAGCCCGTGGCGGGCGATCTGGTCGAGCATGTGGTCGAGGAAGGGCACGCCCGAGGCGAGCGTCTGGCGGCCGGTGCCGTCCAGGTCGATGCGGACCCGGATCTGGGTCTCGGCGGTATCGCGGCGGACTTCGGCGGAGCGCATGGCGGTGGGGGCGGTGGGAGCGGGTCAGCGGCCCGGGTGGGCGGCGAGCGCGCCGCGCAGCGCGTCGAGCATCGCCGCATTCTCGGCCGGGGTGCCCACGGTCAGGCGCAGGCAGCCGGCCAGCAGCGGGTGCATTCTACCCACGTCCTTGATCAGGACGCCGCGTG
>JBIIPQ010000109.1:0-11451 GCA_044342535.1 Burkholderiaceae bacterium | reverse complement strand
ATCGAGAACTTCCGCCCGGGCACGCTCGCCGCCTGGCACCTCGACTACGCGACCCTGTCGAAGGACCATCCGCGCCTGGTGATGGCCCATGTCTCGGGCTTCGGGCAGACCGGCCCCTACCGCGACCGCCTCGCGTTCGACCGGATCGCCACCGCGTTCTCCGGCCAGGACTTCATCACCGGCTTTCCCGAGAACCCGCCGACCCGCCCGGGCGGCGCGCTCGCCGACTACATCACCGGCATGTTCTGCACGATCGGCGTGCTGGTCGCGCTGCACCACCGAGACCAGGTGAGCGGCCGCGGCCAGGAGATCGACCTCGCGCTGTACGAGGGCATCCTGCGGCTCGCGGGCTCGATCGAGGCGTACGACCTGCTGGGCACCGTGCCGCAGCGCCTGGGCAACGCGAACCCGGCGATCGCGCCCGCCGAGACCTTCCGCTCGCGCGACGGGCACTGGCTGTCGATCAACGGCGGCACCGACAACGTGTGGAAGCGGCTGCTCGTGCTGATGGGCCGCGAGGACCTCGCCGTCGACCCGCGCTTCGCCACCGCGCGGGCCCGCGCGACGCACCAGGCCGAGGTCAATGCCATCGTGGGCGCATGGACGGCGGGCATCGAGCTCGAGCCGCTGCTCGACGCCCTGGAGCGCGAGTCGGTGCCGGCGGCGAAGGTCAACAGCATCGCCGACGTGGTCGCCGACCCGCATGTGCAGGCGCGCGGCAACGTCGTGCGTGCGGTGCTCGCATCGGGGCGCGAGTTCCTCACCAGCGGCGTCGTGCCCAAGCTGTCGGAGACGCCGGGCTCGATCGAGTTCGTCGCGCCGGCACTCGGCGCGCACACCGACGCGGTGCTGCGCGAGCGGCTCGGGATGTCGGACGCGGAGATCGGTGCGCTGCGGCGCGAACGGATCGTCTGAGCGGCCCTACGGATACGGCGAGCCCATCGCCTCGAACACCTTCAGCGCCGCGTACGCGTCGTTCGCCGCGTAGAGCAGCTGCTGGGGGGTGAGCCGGGCCGCGCCCCAGTTCGAGGTGGTGACCGACTTGGACTTGGTCAGCCGCCGGCCCAGCACCACCGCGACCGCCGCCTTGGCGCCCAGCGCCTGCTTGTGGCCGAGGCTGCGCAGCACCTGCGACACCTCGACGCTCGCGCGCAGCCGAGTGTGCAGCTTGTGCTCGAGCGGGCCGCGGTCCGAGTCCAGGCCGAAGCCGACCTTGACGATCGCCTCCGATTCCAGCACCTCGCGCAGGAACGCGATCGGGGTCCGGTCGTTCACCTGCACGATGAAGCCCTGCTCGGCGGTGGCGAACTGGATCACGTGCGGGCCGTCGCGCACCGCGTCGCGGGTGAAGGTGGGCTTGGACTCGGTGTCGAAGCCCACGAAGCGCGCCCGGGTCATCGCACGCAGCGCGGCCTCGGCCTGCTCGGCGGTCTCGACGACGACGATGCGCTCGAGCGGCAGCGGATCGAAGGGCGGCAGCTCGGCGATCTGCTCGCGGGTCGGCCGCTCGCGGAACGCGGGGCCGGATCGGCGGTGGCGGTTCGGGGGGGCGGAGCACATCGGGTCGGCGACGCGGGCGGGTGGAGCGGGTGGAGCGGGTGGAGCGGGTGGAGCGGGTGGAGCGGGTGGAACGGGTGGAGCGGGTGGAGCGGGTGGAGCGGGTGGGGCGGGTGGGGCGGGTGGGGCGTGCGACGCGGTCGGCGCCGGCACGTCGGGCGTCGCCCGCACGGCCGCCCCCGCCGCCTTCATCAGCCGCGTACGCGCCGTACCGAGCAGCGCACGCGAATACACCGCATGGAAGCCGGACAGCGCATGGAACGCCATGCCCATCGAGCCGCCCATGCCCGTGGCATCGCGCCGCGGTACCACGGCGGAGCCGAAGTACAGCCGCGTGCCCGCGCCGTCCGCGAGCGGCTCGACCATCAGCCACGAGCGCGTGCGGCGCGTGAAGTCGCACAGCAGCAGCTGGTCGGCGGCCCGCGCCTCGACCGTCCACGCGGCGAACGCCTCGGCGCGGGACTCGGCGAGCAGGCGGGCCTGCGCGGCGGTCGACGGCTTGGAGGCGAACCAGGCCAGCAGCCGCCGCTCCACGCCGAACAGCGGCGTCGTATAGAAGGCCTCGACGTACTCGGCATGCGTCACCGGCCGCGACAGGTCGGCGATCCAGCAGTCGGTGAAGGCGCCGTCGGCGCGGTACCGCGCGAGCAGCGCGTGGGCGGGGAACTCGCCGGGTCGGATGGGAGACGTCACCGCGCGAGTATGCACCGGGCGCGCGCGGCGTCTGCCCGGGACGCGCTCACGCGCGGACCGCGGCCCGGGCCTGCGTCACCGGTGTCCGAACCGCGTCGGCCCCGCGTCCGAACCGCGCCCGATACGTCCCCGGCGGCACCCCGACGATGCGCCGGAACGCCACCCGGAAGGTCTCCGGCGAGCCGTAGCCGCACTGGCCGGCGACCTGCGCCACCGGCATCGCCGTCGACTCGAGCAGCTCGCAGGCCCGCGCCATCCGCTCTCGCTGCAGCCACGCGAGCGGGCTCCCACCGACGCTCGCCTCGAAGTGCCGCAGGAAGGTGCGCGGGCTCATGGCCGCGCGCTCGGCCAGCGTCTCGATCGCGATCGGCGCGTCGAGCCGCGCGCGCGCCCAGTCGAGCACCTGCGCCATCGTGCGGCCGGGGCGCGGCGAGACCGGCGTCTCGACGTACTGCGCCTGCCCGCCCTCGCGGTGCGGCGGCATCACCAGCCGGCGCGCGACCCTATTCGCCACCCGCGCGCCGAAGTCGCGGCGGATCAGGTGCAGGCCGGCGTCCATGCCGGCGGCACTGCCCGCCGAGGTGATCAGCGGCCCGTCCTCGACGTACAGCACGTCGTCCTCGACCAGGGCGAGCGGAAAGCGCTCGCGCAGCTCGGCGACGTAGCGCCAGTGCGTGGTCGCGCGCCGGCCGTCGAGCAGGCCCGCGTAGCCCAGCACGAAGGCGCCCGAGCAGATCGTCAGCACGCGCGCGCCGCGCCCGACCGCGCGCCGAAGCTCGCGCAGCAGCGGCTCGGGCGGGCGCTCGGCGCGGTCGCGCCAGCCGGGCACGACGATCGTGCGCGCGTGGCGCAGCGCCGCCACGCCGGCGTGCGCGCGCACCCGCACGCCGCCGCTGCCGCGCGCCTCGCGGCCGTCGACGCCGACGATCCGGCAGTCGTACCAGGGCACGCCCAGCTCCGGCCGCTCGAGATCGAACAGCTCGATCGCGATGCCGTACTCGAAGGTGCACAGGCCGTCGTAGGCGAGGACGGCGACGATGCCGGGGTCGATGGCGCGCATTGGCCGAAACTTACCAGACACTGGCGATCTCGCCACTGCCCGAGCGGACTTTCAAGGTGCAGACTCCCGTCATCGCCACGCCCACCCGGGACACCGCCATGAGCTCGATCGTCGCCTCGACCCCCGCCGCACCGTCCGCCGCCGCCCTCGCCCACTTCGAGGCGCTGCTCGCCCACGAGGCCGACTGCTCCGACGTCGGCGCCGACCTGGCCGCCGGCGCCGCCGCCTTCGTGCTGCTCGACGTGCGCGGACCCGGCGCGTTCGCGCGCGGCCACGTGGCCGGCGCGACGAACCTGCCGCACCGCGAGATCGACGCGGCCCGGATGGCGGCCTGGCCGGAGGGCACGCTCTTCGTGGTGTACTGCGCGGGGCCGCACTGCAACGGCGCCGACCGCGCCGCGCTGCGGCTCGCGCGGCTCGGGCGGCCGGTCAAGAAGATGATCGGCGGCGTGACCGGCTGGCTGGACGAGGGCTTCGTGCTGGTCGCCGGCGACGGCGCGACGCGCAACGCCTGAGGATTGCGGAGATCGCCATGCTCGAGCTCAAGCCGTCCTGCGAGTGCTGCGACGTCGACCTGCCGCCCGAGACGCCCGATGCGCGCATCTGCTCCTTCGAGTGCACCTTCTGCGTGGCCTGCGCGGAAGGCCGCCTCGGCGGGCAGTGCCCGAACTGCGGCGGCGAACTGCTGCGCCGCCCGCGCCGGCCCGCCGGCAAGCTCGCCCGCTTCCCGGCTTCGACCGAACGGGTGTTCAAGCCGCAGGGCTGCCCACCGACCGCCTGAGCGCCACCCTTGCGGATCGCGATCGGCGTCGCGCGGGGCGGCGGTGGCGCGCCGATTGACCCGGTTCCGGTCGAGGCACAGACTCCGACGACCCGTGCCGGGCGTGCGCACTCCGTGCCGCCCGAGCGCGAGCCCCGGGGAGACGACGATGATCAAGGTGACGGTGATGTACCCGCACACGGAAGGCGCGAAGTTCGACCACGCGTACTACCGCGACAAGCACATGCCGATGGTCAAGGACACGGTCGGCGCGGCCTGCCTGTCGTACACGGTCGCGAAGGGACTCGCGGGCGGCGCTCCCGGCGCGCCCCCGCCCTACGTCGCCTATTGCGAGCTGTTCTTCGAGTCGGTCCCGGCCTTCCAGGCCGCCTTCGGCCCGAACGCGAAGGCGATCATGGCCGACGTCCCGAACTACACCGACATCGTGCCGGCGATGCAGATCAGCGAGGTGGTGGTGCAGTGAGCGATCAGCCGCGCGACAGCGCCACCCAGCGCTGCACGCTCGGCCGCGCCCACTGGCGCGTCGCGTAGTCCGCGAGCCGCGCCGGCACCTCGTCGCCGGCCATGACCAGCCGGTTCAGCATCAGCGCGAGGTCCGTATCGGCGATGCACCAGCCGGCGAACAGGTGCTCGCCGCCGTGCGCCAGCCAGCCGCCCGCGGCCGCGAACAGCCGCGCGGCGGCGGCCCGCGCGGCGGGCGACAGCGGCACGGGCACCGGCGTCGCGAACACGAACGCGGTGGAGCGCTCCTCGCGGATCGGCATCAGGTCGCTGCGCAGCCACGCCTGCACCTGCCGGGCCACCGCGCGCTCGCGCAGATCGGCCGGATACAGCCGGGGCCCGGAGAAGGCCTCGTCGACGTACTCGTCGATCGCCGAGGACTCGACGAGCCGGAAGCCGCCATGGTCCAGCGTCGGCACGCGGCCGGTGGCCGAGGTCGCGCCGTAGGCCGCGCGCCGGTGCTCGCCGGCGTCGAGGTCGACGGTCCGCGTCTCGAAGACGACGCCCTTCTCCACCAGCGCCACGAACGCGGACATCGCGTACGGGCTGTAGTGGTTCGCGTCGACGTGCAGCGTGATCAGGGCGGTGCTCATCGCGGTCCTCGCGGGCTCAGTTCGAATGCAGCCCGACCATGTTCCCCTCGGTGTCGGCCACGAGCGCGATGTGCCCGTGCGGCCCGATGGCGAACTTCGGCCGCATGACCTGGCCGCCGGCGGCCTCGACCCGCGCGGCCTCGATCGCGCAGTCGTCGCAGGCGAAGTAGACCAGCGTGCCGCCGCCGCCGGGCGCCACGCCGTCCATCCGCACCAGCGCGCCCGCCGCGCCGCCCGCCTCCTGCGACGACGCGAAGCTCCACATCTCCGAGGTGCCGGTCGGGTCGTCGAGCTTCGTGAGCGTGGTCTGCAGCACGTGCTCGTAGAAGCGCCTGGCGCGCTCGATGTCGGCGACGTAGATCTCGAACCAGACGACGGGATTCGGCTTCATCTCGGGACCCTCCGGGTGCGAAGCGCCACCGGACGCGGCGCCTTCGGGAGGAGTCTAGTCGCTGCCCTCGGCCGGGTTCAACCCGTGCCGCGCATGTCCGCGGAGTGGGCCTGCCGAAGTCAGAAGCGTTCTTCGGGCCCGAGATAGCGCCACTCCCCGACCGGCACGCCGGCGAGCGGCACGCGGCCGATCCGCAGCCGGCTGATCGCCAGCACCTTCAGGCCCGCGTCGGCGCACGCGCGCTCGATGCGCCCGGGCTGGTGGCCCTTGATCGCGAAGCGCAACCGTGTCGTCTCGTCCGAGCTGCTGCCGATGCTCACCCGCATCGCACGCGGGGCGCGTGGCTCGGCCGGGTCGATCGCCAGCCGCGCGAGCAGCGCCGGATCGACCGGGCCCGCGACGTCGACCATCGTCTCGTGCTCGAGCTGCGAGGCGTCCTCGGTCAGCCGGCGTGCGATCCGCGGATCCTGAGAGAAGACCACCAGCCCGCCCGCCGTCGTCTCCAGCGGCGTGAGGCACGCCTGACGGCGCAGGTGGGCCGGCTCGACACGCTCGGGCACGCGATCACCCGTGGCGCGACGGCGGACCTGCAGCAGGCCCGCAGCGCCATCCGGTGTTTCGCCCGTCTTCAGGCCGGGCGGCTTGTTCAGCAGCAGCGTCACCGGCTCGGTCGCCGACAGCGACGCACCGCGCACCAGCGCGACCCGCTGCGTGTCGCGCACCCGGCTGGGCGGCGTGTCGACCACCACGCCGTCCACGGTGACCATGCCCGACTCGATGTAGCGCTCGGCCTCGCTGCGCGAACAGCCGAGGTCGCGGGCCAGGCGCTTGGCGAGGCGTTCGCCTTCGGCGTCGGGAGGCTCGGCGGGTGGCGAAGGGTTCGCGGCGGGCGGGGCGGCAGGGCCCGGGGCACGGCGCCAGGCGCCGCCCGGGCGGGACGTGCCCGCGGGTCGGGGCGGCGCGGCGGGAGGGCGATTCGGAGGGCGGCTCATGCCCGCATGGTACGGGGCGGCGCGTGCTGCGCTCGACTGCGCCCCGCGCGGCCATCGCGCCGATGCGCCCGCACCCCGGTGGCGCCCGCTCAGTTCGGGGCGGCGGGCGCGTCCTGCTCGCGGATCAGCGCGGCCACCTGGACGGCCATCTCGGGCGTGATCTCGGTCTGGTGGACCGAGCTCGCGTGGACCGCTGCCTGCTTCAGCACGTCCTCGCGGCTCGCCCCGACGACGACGCCGCCGCAATCGAACCCGACGTCACGGCATTTCAGTTCGAACATCTCGATGCTCCCGATGAGGTGGACGCTCATTCGACCCGAGCGCCGTCACGAGCCCGTCACGGGCGCGGCCTGGCCGCGCTCAGGCCATCGCGAGCTCGACCGGCACGGCCCGGGCCAGCGTCGTGTAGATGGGGCAGCGGGTGCGGAACGCATCGAGGAGCGCCGAGGCCTGTGTCGCGTCGGGACCGGTCATGTCGAAGCGCATCCGGATCGACTGGAAACGCGGATCGAAAGGCTCGCCGCACACGCCCCGCGGGTCGAAGTCGCCGGCTGCCGTCACGTGGATCGCCGTGAGCGGAATGCCCGCCTCGCGGGCTGCGCGCTCGCATACGAAGGTCGCGCAGGCCGCGAGCGAGGCGAGCATCAACTCGACCGGATTCGGCGCCTCGTTCGGGCCGCCCAGCGGCGGCGGCGAGTCGGTCACCAGGTGCTGGCCGCGGGTCGCGATCAGCGCGCGCCCGGGCTCGTTGGAGAGCCGGCTGGCGGCCGACGACGTGGCGAGCAAAGCAGGGGTCATGTCGGAGTCTCCGGGTTTGGCGTGTCTGGACGAGATGTCCTTGAATCACGATCGCATCGGGGCGTCACGATATAGTCACCGGACCTGGATCCCGCTCGCCGTGACGACATGACCATGCTGTCCGTGACGCTCTTCGGACCCGGCGAGCTCGCCCTCGACGGCGCGATCCTTCGTGTGCATTCGGCGAAGACGCTCGCGCTGCTTGCGTTTCTGGCCATCGAGTCCGACCGGCCGCACACGCGGGCCCGGCTCGCCGCGCTGGTATGGAGCGAGGCGCCCGAGCCGGCCGCGCGGCAGAGTCTGCGTCAGGCCCTGTACTCGCTCAGGCGGGTCGGCGCGGGTCGCCTCGGCACGCTCGCCGGTCTCGCGGCCGAGCAGGTGCGGCTGGCGCCGCATCCCGATCTGCGCATCGACGTGGTGCGGTTCCTGGCCTGCGTGCAGGGGACCGACGTCGACGCATGGTCGGAGGCCGCCGCGCTGTACCGTGCTCCGCTGCTCGCCGGGCAGTCCTTCGACGGATGCGACGAGCTCGAGGCCTGGCTGGCGACCGCGCGCGAGCACCTGCAGTCGCTCGCCTCGCAGAACCTGTCGCGGCTGCTGGTCGGATGCATCGCCCGCGGCGAGGACGATCGGGCGCTGCAGCACGCCGAAGCACTGCGCGCGATCGATCCGATGAACGAGCCCGCATCGCGCGGCCTGATGAGGCTATTCGCGGCGCGCTCGGAGCCGCAGCGTGTCGATGCCGAGTGGCGGCGCCTGAGCACGGCGCTGCAGCGCGATCTCGGCGTCGCGCCGAACGCGCTGACGCGTGCGACCTATCTCGGCCTGAGCGGGCGGGCCGCACGCGACGCGCGGGTACATGACGACACAGCGGCTGCTGCAGGGCCGGTCGCGGCTGCCGACGCCGTCGTGCGTGCGGCGCGGGCGGCCGAGCGCGTCCACGCGTTCGGCCACGCGCTCGACCTGTACGAACGCGTGCTGCGGATGCTGAGGATTGCCGACCCCGCCGAACCGGAGCGGCTCTGCGAGACGCTCGTCGCGAAGGAGGCGGTGCTGGACCGGCTGGGGCGGCGGGCCGAGCAGGTCGCCACGCTCGAGGAGGCAGTCGGGATCGCGCGCGGGCTCGGCGATCCGTCGCGTCTTGCGGTGGTGCTGCTGCGGCGAGCCGGCGCAGGCGCCTACCTCGGTCCGAGCGAGGCGCGGCCCAGCCTCGACGCCGCGTGCGAAGCGCTCCGGCTCCATCGCGAACTCTGCGACCGGCCCGGAGAGGCCGAGGCGCTGCGGGAGCTGGGGTTCGTCCACTGGCGGCTGCAGCAGCCGGGCGAGGCGCTCGAACGCTCGCGGCAGGCGCACGCGCTGCATCGCAGCCTGGGCGATGTCGCGGGCGAGGCGAGCGCGCTGCACAACCTCGCCGAGATCCACCGTGGGCTGGGCAGCGTCGCCCGCGCCCTCGAGCTCTACGACGAGGCCCTGCGGCTGCACTGGGCGGCCCGCAGTCCGGGCGGCGAGATCCTCACGCGCTTCGGCGTGGCCGGCGCACTGCACCAGTCGGGGCAACCCGGGCGGGCGAGCGACGAGTACCGCTCGGCGCTGGCGATGAGCGAGCGCCACGGCGAGCGGACGATGCAGGCGCGTGCGCTGCAGGCGTTGGCCAGGCTCGCCCGGGAGCGCGGCGCGCTCGACGAGGCGCTCGACGCCATGCAGCGGGCGGTCGCCATCGACCGGGCCATCAGCTACGCGCACGCGCTCGGCCACGACCTGGTCGCGCTGTCGGACATCCACCTGCTGCGCCACGAACGTGCCGAGGCCCGCGCCACGCTGCAGGAGGCACTCGTCTGGTTCGAGTACACCGACAACGCCGACGCCGCCGCGTCCGCGCGCCTGCGGCTCGACGCGCCGGAGGGCGGCCCCGCCCCGATGACCTGGACCTCGGACCGCTCGGTCAGGAGTCACCTGCACCTGCCCGAGGGCAAGGTCTACTGCGCGTTCGAGTCGCCGGTCGCGGCCGGGTCGCAGCCGGCCCGCTGACCGGGCCGGATCGCCTCGGCCCCGGCTCAGGCCGTGACGCGCACGCGCCGGACGTCCGGGGCTGGCGCCACGGCGTCGGAGGCGGCAGGCAGCGCCTGCTGCGCGCCGAGCCCGGCGCGCCATCGCGCCCAATGCCCGTCGACCCACTCACCGAACCTTCGATCGAAGGCCTCGCGCGAGAAGCGGCGGGCGCGTGCGACGCAGGCGTCCGGATCGATGCGCGTGCCCGAATGCTCGAAGCGCCCGATCGCCTCGACGATCGCCTGCGGCGTCTGCTCGTCGAAGAACACGCCGGTCGGCGCCGCATCGTCGAGCCCGGCCACCGTCTCGGCCGCGCCGCCGCGCCGCAGCGCGATCACCGGCGTGCCCAGGCCCATCGCCTCCACCGGCGAGATGCCGAAGTCCTCGATCGCCGCGAACAGGAAGGCGCTTGCGCGCGCCACCGTCTCGCGCATCGCATCCAGCGGCAGATGGCCGTCGAAGCGGACATTGGGCGGCGCGCCTGCGCGCAGACGGCCCGCGTCCGGCCCGGTGCCGATGACCACCAGCCGGCGATCGGGCATCAGGCGAAATGCCTCGAGCAGCAGGTCGACGCGCTTGTAGTTGATGAGCCGCGACACCGTCACGTAGGTCTTCGGATCACGCGGCAGCCCGAGCGCCGGCTGAATGTCGACCGGCGGCGCGATCACCTCGGCCTCGCGGCGGTACGCCTTCAGGATGCGGCGCGCAACGAACGCCGAATTCGCCGCGAACGCATCGACACCGGCCGCGCTGCGATGGTCCCAGAGCCGCATGCGGTGCAGCATCACACGCGCAGCCAGCCCCTTCAGCCCCCGGTCCAACCCCTCGGTGCGCAGGTAGGTCGGCTGCAGGTCCCAGGCATAGCGCATCGGCGAGTGGCAGTAGCACAGGTGCAGCGCGTCGGGCGACACGATCACGCCCTTGGCCACCGTATGGCTGCTGGAGATCACCAGGTCGAAGTCCGACAGGTCGAACTGCTCGATGGCCAGCGGCATCAGCGGCACCGCGTACTTGAGCGTGCCGGGCAGGCCGGGCAGGCGCTGCAGGAAGCTGGTGCGCGGCGTGCGCCCGCCGAGCATGCCCCGGTCCGCCTCGGGCAGCCGGTCGATCAGCGTGAAGAGCTCGGCCTGCGGATAGCGCTGCAGGATCGCCTCGGTCACGCGTTCCGAGCCGGCCCGCTCGAGCAGCCACTCGTGGACGACCGCGACGCGGCGCGGCGCGTCGGGTGGCGGTCTGTGGGCAGAGCGAACATGGAACGGGGTCATCGTGTGACCGAGGCTACAGGCAGTCGCCCGATCCCCCGCAGCCGATCGGGACAGCCTCCGCGCGAAGCCGACGGGCGGCGCCGCGCGTCGCCGACACGCGACGCGGCCCGCCCAGGTCGGGGCGCGCCGCGGGCGGATCCGCCCTCAGGCCGCCGCGGTCTCGCGCCGACGGCGAATTGCCCCCGCGAGCGCGAGGCCTGCGCCGAGGATCGCCCAGGTCTCGGGCTCGGGCACCGGCTGGGCCTCGACCACGGCCAGGTCCAGCGCCCAGTCGCCGGGGATGGACCCCGTGCCCATCGGCACGGTGAAGCCATCGGTCAAGAGCGCGCCAGCCGGCGCGTTCGGCGATGCCGAGATCACCAGGCGGTAGGCGCCGGGCGCGAGGTCGGTGACCGCGATGCCGGCGTCGAGCGGAGACTGGCCGAGGGCGACCTGCGGGAACGGATTGTCGACGTCGTCGCTCACCGTGAGCAGCGCACCGCTGTCGCGGCTGAAGAGCGACAGCAGCGTATCGAAGGAGACCGAAGCCGAGCTCGTCCACGCCAGCATGTCCGAGGAGGTGGTGAGCGTGAAGTCGACGTAGTCGATGCTGGCGTCGGAGGCCAGGGTGCCGGTGCGGGCGAGGCTGAAGGTGTCCGCATGGGCGGCGAGGCTCGCGGTTGCGAACGTGACGGCGGCGAGGATTCGGGCGAGCGGGGCGAGGGTCGGGATCATGGTGCGTTCACCGTGTCGGAAAGGGAGGTCGGGTCGGTCGTCTGCGAGCTGCGCTCA
>JBIIPQ010000457.1:0-3678 GCA_044342535.1 Burkholderiaceae bacterium | reverse complement strand
CGCGTCGGCGGGCACCAGCCGCTCAAGGCCAACGTCCGCGTGATCGCGGCCACCCACCAGAACCTCGAGGATCGCGTGCGGCTGGGCCTGTTCCGCGAGGACCTGTTCCACCGTCTGAACGTGATCCGGCTGCGCCTGCCGGCGCTGCGCGAGCGGGTGCAGGACGTGCCGCTGCTCGCGCGCCACTTCCTCACGCGCAGCGCCCGCGAGCTCGGCGTCGAGACCAAGCGGCTCTCCGACGAGGCGCTGCTGCGGCTCGGTGCGTTCTCCTGGCCGGGCAACGTGCGCCAGCTCGAGAACGTGTGCCACTGGCTGACGGTGATGGCGCCCGCGCAGACCGTCGAGCCCAAGGACCTGCCGCCCGAGGTGCAGGCGGCGCTGCCGTGGACCGATCCGCGCGGCGCGCCCGCGCAGCCTCAGGGCACGGGCGCGATCGCCGCGTCCTCGGGATCGGAGACCCAGGGCGTCGCGGCGGTCGCACCGATGCCCGCCTTTGCGGGCGCCGCGGCGCCGTCCGGGGCGGTCGCGGCCGAAGCCTTCTCCGAGCTGGTGGGCGGACGTGTCGGCTTCGGCGCGCCGCCGGCCTTCGCGGCCGTTCCGGGCGCCGGCTCGGGCTACCTGCCCGCCGATGCCGGCTTCGCGGCGCGCGACGGCGCGGCGCGCAGCGCGCCCCCGGCCCGTGCGGGCTGGGCCGCGCTCCTCGAGTCCGAGGTCGCGCAGATGCTTGCCGCGCAGTCGGCTCGCGGCGGCGAGCCGCCGGCCTCGTCCGACGTGATGGACCAGCTCACCCGCACGTTCGAGTCGACGGTCATCCGTACCGCGCTTCGCCACACGCGCGGGCGGCGGATCGATGCGGCGCTTCGCCTGGGCATCGGCCGCAACACTGCCAGGCGGCCGCCCGGCGGGCGAGGGCGAGGACCTGCCGCGCGGCGTCGGCCGGGTCCCGCGGCACGCCCGCCGGGCCGGCCTGCAGTCGTCCTAGCCGGCCTGCGGGTCGTCCAGCGCCAGATCGACCGTCACCGGCGCGTGGTCCGAGGGCTGCGGCAGCTTGCGCGGCGAGCGGTCGATCGTGCAGCCCTTCACCGTGCCCGCCAGGGCAGGGGCCACCAGCAGGTGGTCGATCCTCAGTCCGCGGTTCTTCTGGAACCCGAGCTGCCGGTAGTCCCACCAGCTGTACGTCTTGGGCGGCTGCTCGAACATCCGATAGGCGTCGTGCAGGCCGAGCGCGAGCAGCGCGCCGAAGCGCTCGCGCTCCGGTGCCGAGCACAGCACCTGATCGGCCCAGGCCGCCGGGTCGTGCACGTCGGCGTCGGCGGGCGCGATGTTGTAGTCGCCGCCGATCACCAGCCGCGGCCTGGCCGCCAGCTCGTCGGCCAGCCAGGCCGCCAGCGCGTCCAGCCAGCGCAGCTTGTAGTCGTATTTGTCGCTGCCCACTGCCTGCCCGTTCGGCACGTAGGCGCTGATCACGCGCACGTCCCCGAAGGTCGCCGCGATCAGCCGCTTCTGCTCGTCGGGGAAGCGTGGATTCCCGATGGTCACGTCCCGCGCGTCCCAGCCCCGGTCGGCGCGCCAGAGCAGCGCCACGCCGTTGTAGGTCGGCTGCCCGGAGAACACCGAACGGTAGCCGGCAGCGGCGAGCTCGCCGGCGGGGAACTTCTCGTCGACCAGCTTGGTCTCCTGCAGGCACAGCACGTCGACCGGGTTGGCCTCGAGCCAGCCGAGCACGTGCGGCAGGCGCACCTTAAGGGAGTTGACGTTCCAGGTGGCGATCTTCATCGGGGGTCGACCTCGGGCAGGAAGCGGGATTGTGACACCCGGCGTGGGCGCCCTCGCCGGGGGATCCGTCGGGGTCGATTTGCCACGATGCGAAATGTCCAACCGACGTCCGGGAAAACCGCAGGTTCCACTTGTTTGTCCAGGACACGGTTACGTATAACGCACTGCAGCAGCCGGCGCACCCTTGCCGGCCGGACCCGACCGCAGACCCGCGGCACGGGGCCGGAGCCGAAGCCGACCGGAACACCCGCGGTCGGGCAGAACCCGCCTCTTCCAGCCGGCGTGCCGACGCAGTCGTGGCGCACGTGGCGGATCGCGTTGCCCGCCCCGGGAGGCGGTGCGGGCGGGGCGTGTACCCTCGGCCGCTTTTCCGTTCGAGAACCCTGAGGACCCATGCAAGCGACCCTGACGACCCTGCTGGCCACCGGCGCCGACGACGCACCCGCGATCGGAGCACCCGGCCGGCGTGCGATGACCTACCGCGAGCTGCGCACGCTGATCGCCTCGACCCGCGAGCGGCTCAACGGCCTGGGCATCGGCCGCAACGACCGCGTCGCGATCGTGCTCGACAACGGCCCCGAGATGGCGGCCTGCTTCGTTTCGTGCGCCTGCGCGGTGACCAGCGCGCCGCTCAACCCGGCCTACCGCGGCGAGGAGTTCGAGTTCTACCTGTCGGACCTGAAGGCGGCCGCGCTGATCGTCTCGCGGGACAGCACGTCGCCGGCGGTCGAGGTCGCCAAGAAGCTGGGCGTCCGGCTGATCGACCTGGTCGCCGACGCACAGGCCGGTGCCGGCAGCTTCATGCTCGAGCCGCGTGACGCCGGCACCGCCGCGGCCGCCGCGGCGGGCACGGCCGAGCCGGACGACGTGTCGATGGTGCTGCACACCTCGGGCACCACCTCGCGCCCGAAGATCGTGCCGCTGTCGCAGCGCAACCTGGCGGCCTCGGCCCAGCACATCCGGGCGACGCTGAAGTTCGTGCCGACCGACTGCGGCCTGAACATCATGCCGCTCTTCCACATCCACGGCCTGATCGCAGGCGTGCTCGCGCCGCTGTCGGCCGGCTCGCAGGTGTTCTGCACGCCGGGCTTCAACGCGCTGAAGTTCTTCGGCTGGATGGACGAGGCCAAGCCCACCTGGTACACCGCGGTGCCGACGATGCACCAGACGATCCTGGCGCGCGCCTCGAAGAACGCCGACGTCATCGAGCGTCATCCGCTGCGTTTCCTGCGGTCGTCGTCCTCGTCGATCCCGCCGCAGGTGATCCGCGAGCTCGAGGAGGTCTTCGGCGCGCCGCTGATCGAGTCCTACGGCATGACCGAGGCGACGCACCAGATGGCGTCGAACCCGCTGCCGCCCGAGATCCGCAAGCCCGGCAGCGTCGGCCGAGCGGCCGGCCCCGAGATCGCGATCATGGCCGAGGACGGCCGCCTGCTCGCGCGCGGCGAGACCGGCGAGATCGTGATCCGCGGTCCGAACGTCACCGCCGGCTACGAGGCGAATCCCAAGGCGAACGCCGAGGCCTTCGCCGACGGCTGGTTCCGCACCGGCGACCAGGGCGTGATGGACGCCGACGGCTACGTGACCATCACCGGCCGCCTCAAGGAGATCATCAACCGCGGCGGCGAGAAGGTGAGCCCGCGCGAGGTCGACGAGATCCTGATGGACCACGCCGCGGTCGCCCAGGTGGTGTGCTTCGGCATGCCGCATCCGAAGCTCGGCGAGGAGGTGGCCGCCGCCGTGGTGCTGCGCGAGGGGCAGAGCGCCACCGAGCGCGAGCTGCAGGACTTCGTCGGCAAGCGTGTCGCCGACTTCAAGGTGCCCAAGCGGATCCTCATCCTCGAGGAGATCCCCAAGGGCGCCACCGGCAAGCTGCAGCGCATCGGCCTCGCGCAGAAGCTC
>JBIIPQ010000456.1:0-3680 GCA_044342535.1 Burkholderiaceae bacterium | reverse complement strand
GCGAGACGGGGACCCCGGGCGAAGCCCGGGGTGCGGGCCTCGGAGGAAGCGACGGCCTGAAGGGCAGCGGCGCCGCGCGCCAACCGTCGACCGAGAACCCGACCCGAACCTCAGCCCCTCCCCAGCGCCGTCTGCGCCAACCGCACCCAGTACGCCGCCCCAACCGGCAGCACCGCATCGTTGAAGTCGTAGCCCGGGTTGTGCACCATGCAGCCGCCCACCGAGCCCGTGCCGTTGCCCAGCCACATGTAGGCCCCCGGCCGCGCCTGCAGCATCCAGGCGAAGTCCTCCGAGCCCATCGCCGGCTTGAGCTCGCGCTTGACGCGCTCGGCGCCGACCAGCGCGGTCGCGACCGACGCGCACAGCTCCGCCTCGGCCGAGGTGTTCACCGTCGGCGGGTAGCGGCGCTCGTAGCGCACCGAGATCGTCGCGCCGTGCGAGAGCGCCGTGCCCGCGCACAGCTCGCGGATGCGCTGCTCGACCTGCGTCTGCACCGCCTCGCTGAACGCGCGCACCGTGCCGCCGATCACCGCCTCGTTGGGGATGATGTTCCAGGCGGTGCCCGAGTGGAACTTGGTGACCGACAGCACCGCGGGTTCCAGCGGGTCGACGTTGCGGCTGACGATGGTCTGCAGCTTCTGCACCAGCTCCGAGCCGGTGGTGATCGGATCGATGCCGTGGTGCGGCATCGCGCCGTGCGCGCCGCGCCCGGTGATCGTGATCTCGAAGATGTCGTAGGACGCCATCATCGGGCCCGGCCGGATCGCGAAGGTGCCGGCCTCCATGCCCGGGATGTTGTGCATCCCGAAGACCGACGCCATCGGGAAGCGCTCGAAGAGGCCTTCCTCGACCATCACCCGGCCGCCGCCCTCGTTCTCCTCGGCAGGCTGGAAGATCACGTAGACCGTCCCGTCGAAGTCGCGGGTGGCGGCGAGGTGGCGGGCGGCGCCCAGCAGCATGGTGGTGTGGCCGTCGTGGCCGCACGCATGGTGCTTACCCGGGGTCTTCGAGGCCCAGGCGACACCCGTGCCTTCCTGCATGTCGAGCGCATCGAGGTCGGCGCGCAGGCCGATCGCGCGGTCGGAGGTGCCGGCCTTGATGACACCGACGACGCCGGTCTTCGCGATGCCCTCGTGGACGGCGTCGACGCCGAAGGCGCGCAGCCGCTCGGCGACGAAGGCCGCGGTGCCGACCTCCTCGAAGGCGGTCTCCGGGTTCTGGTGGATGTGCCGCCGCCATTCCGTCATCTGCGGCAGATAACGGCCCAGTTCCTCGATCGCACCCATCGTCCCGGCTCCTCGTGTCAAGACACCGGACTCTATCGCGAACCGCGTGCCGGGGCGTCGGCGCGTTCCGCCGCGCGCCCCGCGCCTCAGCCGTCGGTGCCGGTGCGGTACTCGTCGAGCCTCGGCTCGGTGGTCATGCCCCAGTAGTCGACCAGCCGGAACGGCATCGGGATGAACACCCGACCCGCCCGGTTGCGGTACCAGTTGTTCATGCCCGGGTGCGACCAGACCAGCTCGGCATGCTCGGCGTCGACGCGTTCGTTGAAGGCGTCGTGCACTGCGCGCTCGACTTCGACGTCGGCCAGGCCCCCCTCGATCATCTCGCGCAGCATCGAGGTGATGTAGCGCGCCTGGCACTCGGCGACGAAGATCACGCTGCCGCCGTGCGCCAGGCCGGTGTTCGGGCCCGACATGACGAACAGGTTCGGGAAGTCGGGCACGGTCAGGCCGAGATAGGCGCGCGGATCGTCGTCGCCCCACACTTCCTTGAGGGCCACGCCCGAGCGGCCGCGGATGTCCATCGGCCACAGCAGCTTGCCGACCTCGAAGCCGGTGGCCAGCACCAGCACGTCGGCACGGTGGCGCGCCCCCCCCGAGGTGACCAGCGTGTCGCCCTCGATGCGGTCGACCCCCTCGGTGACCAGCTCGACGTTGTCGCGGCGCAGGGTCGCGAACCAGTGGTTGTCGATCAGGATCCGCTTGCCGTAGGGCGGGTAGGCGGGCAGGCACTTCTCGATCAGGTCGGGGCGGCCCTCGAGCTCGTTGAGCATGTACTCGGTGAGCTGCTCGCGCTGCCGGTCGTTGCGGTAGTTCATCGAGCGCTCGGGGTGCGGCCAGTTCGGGTCGCGACGCACCGTCGGCAGCAGCCCGTCACCCATGCGCCACATCAGGCCGAAGCGGTACCAGGGGTAGTAGTAGGGCACGTTCTCGAGCAGCCAGCGCGACTCGGTGCTCACCGTACCGTGGTAGTCCTGCGGCGGGCGCGCCCACTGCGGCGAGCGCTGGAAGATCGTGACCTTCCTGGCCTGCTGCGCGACCGTGCGCAGGAACTGCATCGCGCTCGCGCCGGTGCCGACGACCGCCACCTCCTTGTCGCCCAGCGGCACGTCGTGACGCCACTGCCCGGAGTGCCAGGCATCGCCGGTGAAGGTCTCGAGACCGGGGATCGCGGCCAGCTTCGGGCGGTTCAGGTTGCCGACCGCGGTGACCACCGCGCGATAGCGCCGCGTGCGCTCGGTGCCGTCGGGGCCGCGGGTGACGACGTCCCACGCATGGACGCCCTCGTTCCAGTGCATCGACAGCACCTCGGTGTCGAACTCGGCATACGGGCGCAGCCCGACCTCGTCGAACACCTTGCGCTGGTAGGCCCAGACCTCGTCACGCTTGGAGTAGTTGCTGGTCCAGTCGAGGTTCGGCGCGAACGAGAACGAGTAGAAGTGGTTCGGCGTGTCGACGCCGGCCTCGGGGTAGTCGTTCTCGAGCCAGACCCCGCCGACGTCGGGCAGCTTCTCGACGATGCGGAACGGGATGCCGAGCTCCTTGAGCCGATAGGCCGTGCTGATGCCCGAGAAGCCGGCCCCCACGACCAGCGTCTCGAAGGCCTCGAGGCGCTCCGGAGCGGGCGGCGTGCGCCAGCCGATGCCGCGGTCGACGAAGCCCATCTCCTCCATCGCCATCATGGTGTACTCGCGCGGCACGTGCTCGCCGACGCAGACGGACATCATCCGGTACAGCGCGTCGCCGTCGGGCAGCGGCGGCAGCGTGCGGCGGCCGTCGGCCAGCTCGTCGAGCACCTGTGCCATCGCGTCGCGGACGGTCTGCTGCGCCTGCTCCGATAGCCCGCCGCTGGGCTCGGCGAAGATCGAGATGTCGCGCTTCGGACGGAACGGGTCCTCGAGCCAGCGCGGATCGCGCGTGATCTGCGCGAGGCACATCACCAGGGTGGGCACCGAGGCCTCTCTCAGGGCCTGTTCTCGTCGGGTGTCGTCCATGTGTTCCTCGTCGTCGGTGGGGTGCATCGCGGGCCGGGCGTCGGGGCTGCCGCGGCGCATGGCTACTGGTCGGTATGATAGCCAACCGAGTGGTCGGTCGCCAAGCCGGGCCGTGCCGAACGGCGGCCGCAGTCGGCTCGGGCGAAGGGGTCGGTCGGGGTCATCGGCCCGGATCGTCAGTCCGGGTAGCGCGGTGTCGCCCGCGCCAGGAAGGCGGCTGCGCCGATGCCGGCGTGGCCGCTCGCGCGCACCTCGGCCACCAGCGCCCGCTCGAAGGGCTCGCGGGCGCCGTAGCCGCGCTGGCGCGCCTCCAGCACCGCCCGCTTGGTGGCCTGCACCGCGACCGGGCTCGCCTCGGCGATGCGCAGCGCGAGCCGCAGCGCCTCGGCCACGGTGGCCGCGG
>JBIIPQ010000455.1:0-3687 GCA_044342535.1 Burkholderiaceae bacterium | reverse complement strand
CGGCCAGCGCGATCGCGGCGTCGAGCAGCTGCCGGTACGCCGCGAGGGCGCGCTCCGCCCCGAGCGTCGCGGCGAGTCGGCTCTTGACCCGCCCGAGCACGGGACGCCGCGCGAACACGATCAGCCGGGTCGCCGTCATCGTCGGCCGTAATACAGACGGTGCAGCCGCGCGGGCGACACGCCGAGCGCATAGGCCGCGCGCCAGGCCCACATCGCGACGACGGTGCGCACGATGCCGCGGGTCTCCCAGCGGCGCGCCGAGACGGTGACGCGCTCGCGCAGGCAGGCACAGCGCGCGACGCGACGCAGCCGCGTGCACAGCTCGACGTCCTCCATCAGCGGAATGGGCGCGTAGCCGCCGAGCGCTTCCCACAGGGCACGGTCGATGAAGAGGGCCTGGTCGCCGGTGGCGATGCCGGACAGCCGCGAGCGCAGGTTCATCATCGCGCCGACCACGGCGAGCGAGGCACGCGGCGAATCGAGGCGGACGTCGAAGCGCCCCCACCGGGCGCCGGCGCCGACCGCGGCGCGGACCGCGTCGCCCGCGCCGGCCGGCAGGCGGCAATCGGCGTGCAGGAACAGCAGCACGTCGCCCTGCGCGACCGCGGCCCCGGCATTCATCTGCGAGGCCCGCCCGCGCGGTGCCTGGAGCACCCGGGCACCGGCCGCGGCCGCGAGCACGCCGGTGCCGTCCCGGCTGCCGCCGTCGACGACGATCGCCTCGTCGGCCTGCGCGAGCGCATCGCGCACCGCATCCGAGATCGACGCGGCCTCGTCGAGCGCGGGCACCACGATCGACAGCCGCAGCACCGGAGGCGCGAGAGACTCGCTCATCGCCGGTCGTTCAGGCGCCAGTCGTACTCGAGGAAGCCGAGCGGCACGCGGGCCTCGCGGATGCGGGCCCGGTCGGCCTCGTCGGCGGCGAGCTGCTCGGCGTAGCGCGCCAGGAAGCGCTCACGCGTGCCACCGCCGCGCTCCCAGTCCTCGCGGAACCAGTCGAAGATCTTAGAGACGTCCAGCCGGCCGGCGCGGGGATCGAAACGATTGCGGCTCGCGTCGCGCAGGAAGCGGCGCGTGCTGTCCTCGAGCTGCGCATCGAGCCGTGCGGCGACGATCGCCTCCGGACGCAGCGCTGGGCAGCCGACGGACGCGCAGTTCACGACGAAATGCACCCGCGGCTCGTCGAAGGCGCCAGGCGCGCGCAGCATCCCGTGCTCGAGGTCGTCGAGGTGGCGCGGCTCGCCGAGCAGACGGAAGAAGCGCTGCTTCCAGGGCGAACGGATCAGCGAGCCGAGGTCCTTGATCGACTTCAGGTCCGGGTAGCGCGTCAGCACCAGCTCGAGGGTGAACGCGTTGTACGCGTTGACGAGGAAGGCGAAGCGCTGATCGCGCGGCAGCGCCTCGTACTCCGCACGCGTCACCGCCTCGTAGGCGTCGAGCACGCGGCGCAGCGACTCGCGCTCGGCGCCGAGGGCGCGGTAGTCGACGGTGCTCGCGGTACCGGCCGCGTTCCAGACAACGTGCTGGCGCAGCAGCGCATCGAACGCGGCGTGAGCGGGATCGGGGGGCGCGGCCCGGGCTGCGGACACCGCCGCGACCGCGAGCATGGCCCCGAGCACGAGCCGCCCGAGCACCCGCCTCATCCCAGCCGCCAACGGTGCCAGCGCCCGACCCAGACGAGCAGGCGCTGCGGCGCGCGGGCGCGTTTCCACTCGCCGGCGACATACTTTCCCGACTCGGCGAAGGTCGGATACGCATGGATCGTCGAGAGGATGGCGTTCAGTCCCCGTCGCTGCTTCATCGCCGACACGAAGCCCGCGATCAGGTCGCCCGCATGCTCGCCGACGATCGTGGCACCGAGGATCCGGTCGCTGCCCGGCCGAGTCAGCACCTTGACGAACCCATGGGCGGACTCGTCGGCGATCGCCCGGTCGAGGTCCTCGAGGCGGTAACGGGTCACCTCGTGCGGCACGTTGCGGGCGCGGGCCTCCTGCTCGTTCAGGCCGACCCGCGCGACCTCGGGGTCGACGAAGGTACACCACGGCAGGATCGACCAGTCGATGCGGAACGCGCGCAGACGGCCGAACAGCGCGTTCACCGCGGCGTACCAGGCCATGTGGGCGGCCGCATGGGTGAACTGGAAGGGGCCGGCCACGTCGCCGACGGCGAAGACGTTCGGATACCGGGTGCGAAGGTAGGCGTCGACCTCGATGGTGCCGCCGGGCGCCAGCGGCACGCCGAGGGCCTCCAGACCGTAGCCGCTGACGTTGGCCACCCGTCCGACCGCGCACAGCACCTCGTCGAACGGGATGCGGACCTCGGTGCCCGCATGCCCTGCGACCAGGACCCGGGCGCCGGCGGCATCGGCCTCGACCCGCAGCGCCTTCGTGCCGGTGCGCACCTCGATGCCCTCCTCGGCGAACCGCGCCTCGACGAAGGCCGAGACATCCTCGTCCTCGCGCGACATCAGGCGCGCCCCCATCTCCACCTGCACGACGCTCGAGCCGAGCCGCGCGAAGGCGAGCGCGAGCTCGCAGCCGATCGGCCCGCCGCCCAGGACCAGCAGCCGACCGGGCCGCGTGCGCAGGTTCCAGACGGTATCGGAGGTGAGGCAGCCGCCTTCGGCCAGCCCCGGGATCGGCGGCACGAAGGGGCGCGCACCGGCGGCGACGACGATCGAGCGGGTCCGCAGCACGCGGGTGCTGCCGTCGACCGCCCGGATCTCGACCTCCCAGGGCGAGCGGATCGTGGCCTCGCCGATCGCGACGTCGACACCGAGCCCGGTGTAGCGCTCGACCGAGTCGTGCGGCTCGATGCTGCGGACCACGCGCTGCACGCGCGCCATGACCTCGGCGAAGTCGACGTCCACGTCCATCCGCCGGATGCCGTAGTCGGCCGAGCGGCGCGCCTGCGCGAGCAGCTTGGCGGTACGGAGCAGTGCCTTGGAGGGCACGCAGCCGGTGTTCAGGCAGTCGCCCCCCATCCGGTGGCGCTCGACCAGGGTCACCGAGGCCTTCACGGTAGCCGCGATGTAGGCGGTGACCAGGCCGCCGCTGCCGGCACCGATCACCACGACATTGCGGTCGAAGCGGGCCGGACGGGTCCAGCCGCGATAGGCGCGGCGCGCGGCGAACACGTCGGCGATGCGCCGCGCGATCTCGCCGAGCAGGCCGCGCGCCAGCAGCGGGAACAGCCCGAGCAGCACGAAGGCCACGATCAGCGAGGGCGACAGCAGACCGCGCAGCGAGTCGATCCGCGCGAGCTCGGTGCCGGCGTTCACGTAGACCGCCGTGCCCGCGAGCATGCCGAGCTGGCTGACCCAGTAGAACGTGCGGGTGGGGATCGGTGTCAGCGCCATCGCCAGATTCACCAGCCAGAACGGGAACAGCGGGGTGAGCCGCAGCGTGAACAGGTAGTAGGCGCCGCCGCGGCGCACGCCCTCGTCGATCGCGGCGAGCCGCGAGCCGAAACGCCGGCGCACCGCGTCGCCGAGCAGGAAGCGGGCCGCGACGAAGGCGAGGGTCGCCCCGGCACTTGAGGCGAACGACACCAGCAGCAGCCCCCAGCCGAGCCCGAAGAGCGCGCCGCCCAGCAGGGTCAGCACGGTCGCGGCGCCCGGCAGCGACAGCGCCGTGGCCAGCACGTAGACCAGGAAGAAGACGGCCGCCGCGGCGATCGGACGCGCCG
>JBIIPQ010000454.1:0-3689 GCA_044342535.1 Burkholderiaceae bacterium | reverse complement strand
GCAACCTCGTGTTTCGCCGCACCGCGCGCAACTTCAACCCGAACGTCGCGATGGCCGGGAAGATCACCGTGGTCGAGGTCGAGACGGTGGTCGCCACGGGCGAAATCGATCCGGACGCGGTCCACCTGCCGGGCATCTTCGTGCACCGCATCGTGCACAACCCCACCCCCGAGAAACGGATCGAGCAGCGCACCGTGCGCGCGGCTCGCTGACGAGGAGCATCGACGATGGCCTGGACCCGCGACGAGATGGCCGCGCGCGCTGCGCGCGAGCTGCGAGACGGCTTCTACGTGAACCTCGGCATCGGGCTGCCCACGCTCGTGGCCAACCACGTGCCGCCCGAGATGGAAGTGTGGCTGCAGTCCGAGAACGGCCTGCTCGGCATCGGACCGTTCCCGACCGAGGACGAGGTCGACCCGGACCTGATCAACGCCGGCAAGCAGACGGTCACCACCCTGCCCGGCTCGTCGATCTTCTCGTCGGCCGACTCGTTCGGCATGATCCGCGGCGGCAAGATCAACCTCGCGATCCTCGGCGCGATGCAGGTCTCAGAGCACGGCGACCTGGCGAACTGGATGATCCCCGGCAAGATGGTCAAGGGGATGGGCGGAGCGATGGACCTGGTCGCCGGCGTGGGCCGCGTGATCGTGCTGATGGAGCACGTCGCCCGCCGCAAGGACGGCGGCGAGGACCTGAAGATCCTGTCGGCCTGCAACCTGCCGCTGACCGGCCTGGGCGTGGTCGACCTGGTCATCACCGACCTCGGCGTGATCGAGGTGACGCCCTCGGGCCTGGTGCTTCGCGAGGTCGCGCATGGCGTGACGGTCGACGAGATCGTGTCGAAGACCGGCTGCCCGCTGGACACCTCGGCGCTCGCATCCGCCGCAGCCCGCTAGCTCGGGCCGCACGAGCGCAACGGCCGCGCCGGAGCGATCCGGCGCGGCGTTTTCATTCGGAATCAGGCGGAACGGTTTCGGCGCATCGGATCGGCACCGCCGGCCCGGGGCCGATCGGACGCGGCCGAAGTCCGGCACGGGATGTCGTGCGGACTTAGGACGCCGCTCGTTCGGGTCAGGCCGCTTGAACGCGACCCGCCCGTCGGATCAGTAGGAGCGCGGGCGACGCTGGCCGGCGAACCCACCGCCGCCACCGCCGTTGCCGCCGTTGCCGGCGCCACCACCGTAGCCACCGCCACCGCCACCGCCGCCACCGCCACCGCCGTAGCCGCCACCACCGCTGCCGCCACCGCCACCGTAGCCGCCGCTGCCCGAACGACGGAAGCCGCCACCGCCGCCGCCGCCCTGCTGCTCGCGGGCCTCGTTGACGACCAGCGCCCGGCCTTCTAGCGATTGGCCGTTCAGCGCACGGATGGCGTTCTGCGCACCATCGTTGTTGGCCATGGTGACGAAGCCGAAGCCGCGCGAGCGACCGGTTTCACGGTCGGTGATGATGCGCGCCTCGACGACCTCGCCATGGGCGGCGAACATCTCGGAGAGCTGGGCATCGGTGGCGCGCCAGGGCAGGTTGCCGACGTAGATCTTGGTGCTCATGCGTTGACCTCGAAATCAAATGTCCTGTTGCATTCCGAGGCGAAGCAGAAACGGTCGGCCCGACGGTGCCGACCCAATCGCAGCGATCCGGGAAATGCAAATCTCGGTGCGGTACGGCCTCAGCCCGGAAAGGTGGAGCGAGAGGAAGAAGAGTCGAACACGGTACGGTCGAAACAGGCGTGGTGGTGAGGAATTGACCGAAATTGACGGCAAAAGGAACAGGAACCGATGCAAGCAAGGGCCATGCTCAAAGGTGACTCTGCCACAAGCCCCCTGGCCGCGCACTAGACAATTCGTATTAGTCAGTACGCGAAAACTCACCTGTGTGATGGAGAATATCACGACTTTCTCACTAAACAAAGGGTGCCCCGGCAGGACCCGCCGGGCCCGGCAGGCATGGCTTGCCAAGCAGGCGAGACTGGATAAAAATACAGTCTTCGCGGCCAGCCGCACCTTCGCCGAGCCTCCTCCGCCATGCGCGATCTCACCGCCCGTCAACAGGAAATCCTCGGACTGCTCCGGCAGCACATCGCCGACACCGGGTTCCCCCCCACGCGGGCGGAGATCGCCGCCAAGCTCGGCTTCCGCTCCCCCAACGCGGCCGAGGAACACCTGAAAGCGCTGGCGCGCAAGGGCGTGCTCGAGCTGACCTCAGGCGCCTCGCGCGGCATCCGGCTCAAGCTGCTGCCCGGCATGGACGCCGACCTCGAGCGCGGCATGGCCGGCAGCGCGGTGCAGATCGCGCTCAGCCTGCCGCTGGTGGGCCGCGTCGCCGCCGGCAGCCCGATGCTGTCGCAGGAGCACATCGAGGCGAGCTACGCGCTCGATCCGAGCCTGTTCGCCGAGAAGCCCGACTACCTGCTGAAGGTGCGCGGCATGAGCATGCGCGACGCCGGCATCCTCGACGGCGACCTGCTCGCGGTACGCCAGGCGAGCGAGGCGCGCAACGGCCAGATCGTCGTCGCGCGGGTCGACGGCGGGGTCACGGTCAAGCGGCTGCGCCGCCGCGGCCACACGATCGAGCTGCTGCCCGAGAACCCGGACTTCGAGCCGATCGTCGTCGATGCGCGCACCGACGACTTCGCCCTCGAGGGCATCGGCGTCGGGCTGGTGCGCAGCGGCAAGTCGCTGTGACCCGCGCAGCACGGCGAACACGCTGCCATGGCCACGCCCCCGGGGTCTCCGGCACCGATGCCGCCGGGGGTCTGGCGCGCAGACCGGCTCGCTGACGGCGGCGTCGCCGCGCTGCCCAGCACCTTCGCCGAGCTCGATGCGCAGCTGCCGGGCGGCGGCTGGCCGCTGGGCATGCTCACCGAGCTCATCGCCCGCGAGCCGGGCATCGGCGAGCTGCGGCTGCTGGTGCCGGTGCTGCGGCGCCTGACGATCGAGCGCAAGGTGGCCATCCTCCTCGGCCCGCCGCACGTGCCCTATGCGCCGGCGCTCGCCGCCTTCGGCATCGACCTCGACTACCTGATCGTCGTGCAGGCCGTGCAGGCCGCCGACCGGCTGTGGGCGGTCGAGCAGGCGCTGCGCAGCGCGAGCTTCGGTACGCTGCTTGCCTGGCTGCCCGACGGCCGCACGCGCCCGGAGCACCTGCGCCGGATGCAGCTGGCCGCACAGGGCACGCGCGGGCCGGTCTTCCTGTTCCGTCCGCTGCCTGCCCAGCACGAGTCCTCGCCCGCGCCGCTGCGGCTGCTGCTGCTGCCGCGCCCCGGGCAGCGACTGTCGGTGCAGCTGCTCAAGCGGCGCGGCCCGGTGCTCGCGCAGCCGCTGCTGCTCGAGCTGCCGCAGCCGCCCGCCACCCTGCGCCCCGGCCGTCCGGCGTCCCTGCCCCGGGTCCCGCAGCCGTCCGATGCCCCGGTACCAGCGGCGCTCGCCGACACGCTCGATGCCGCATCCGGCGCATCCGCCCCGCCCGCTGCCGTCCCGTTCGGGTTCGGCACCGCGCACGTGCTGCTGCCGGCCGAGGCGGGCCTGCCGGTCGAGCTGCCCCCGCCCGGATCCTCGCGCCACTGAGAGGGTGTGAACGAAATGTTTTACGTCGTCAGTCTGGTAGCGAGGATACGCGCTTCGGCCAACCAGACCCACGCCAGCGGGGCCCAGTCTGATCGATCATGGTGTGCGATGAGGCGGCGGCAG
>JBIIPQ010000453.1:0-3707 GCA_044342535.1 Burkholderiaceae bacterium | reverse complement strand
CGGCGTGTGCATCGCGCAGAACGGCCCGGGCATCACCAACTTCGTGACCGCGGTCGCGGCCGCGTACTGGGCGCACTCGCCGGTGGTGGTGGTCACGCCCGAGACCGGCAGCATGTCGCTCGGCCTGGGCGGCTTCCAGGAGACCGAGCAGCTGCCGATCTTCTCGAAGATCACCAAGTACCAGGCGCATGTGAACAACAAGGCGCGGATGGCCGAGCTGACCGGCCGCGCCTTCGACCGCGCGCTGCTCGAGCTCGGACCCACGCAGCTCAACATCCCTCGCGACTACTTCTACGGCGACATCGAGGCCGAGATCCCGACGCCGATCCGCATCGAGCGCGGCGCCGGCGGCGAGCAGGCGCTGGCCGAGGCCGCCGAGCTGCTGGCGACGGCGACGTTCCCGGTGATCCTGTCCGGCGGCGGCGTGATCAACGCGGACGCCTGGCCCGAGGCCATCGCGCTCGCCGAGCTGCTCCAGGCGCCGGTCGCCAGCAGCTACCTGCACAACGACTCGTTCCCGGCGAGCCATCCGCTCGCCTGCGGGCCGCTCGGCTACCAGGGCAGCAAGGCCGCGATGAAGCTGATCGCCAAGGCCGACGTGGTGCTCGCGCTCGGCACCCGGCTCGGGCCGTTCGGCACCCTGCCGCAGCACGGGCTCGACTACTGGCCCAAGCACGCGAAGATCATCCAGGTCGATGCCGACGCGAAGATGCTCGGGCTGGTCAAGCCGATCTCGGTCGGCCTGTGCGGCGATGCGAAGGAGGTGGCCGCGGCGCTGCACGCGCGCCTCTCGGGCCGCGCGCTCGCCTGCCAGGCCAACCGCGAAGCTCGGCTGCAGACCGTGCGCGACGAGAAGGCGGCCTGGGCGACGGAGCGCGCCGAATGGACCCACGAGCGCGACGCCTGGTCGCTCGAGACCGCGCGCGCCTCCTCGCACATGCATCCGCGCGAGATGCTGCTCGAGCTCGAGCGCGCCATGCCCGCCGACGCGATGGTCTCCACCGACATCGGCAACATCTGCTCGGTCTCCAACAGCTACCTGCGCTTCGAGCGCCCGCGCTCGATGTTCGCGGCGATGAGCTTCGGCAACTGCGGCTATGCGTTCCCGACCATCATCGGCGCCAAGCTCGCCGCACCCGATCGCCCGGCGATCGCCTATGTCGGCGACGGCGCATGGGGCATGAGCTTCGGCGAGCTGCAGACCTGCGTGCGCGAGAACATCCCGGTGATCGCGGTGGTCTTCAACAACGGCCAGTGGGGCGCCGAGAAGAAGAACCACGTCGACTTCTACGACAACCGCTTCGTCGGCGTGAACCTGGACCGGCAACCGAGCTGGGCTGCGGTGGCGCGCTCGATGGGCGCCGACGGCGTGGTCGTCGACAAGGTCTCCGACGTGGGCGCGGCGCTCACCGCCGCTGTGCAGGCGCAGCGCGAGGGCCGCACGACGGTGCTCGAGATGATGGTCACCGCCGAGCTCGGCGATCCGTTCCGGCGGGACGCGCTGTCCAAGCCGGTGCGGCACCTGGACAAGTACAAGGCGTACGTCTGAGGCGGGCAGCCCTGGGCCGCCGGGCCGCCGGGCCGCCGGGCCGCCGGGCCGCCGGGCCGCCGGGCCGCCGGGCGCTAGGCTGCCTTGCGCTTGCGCGGCGGGCGCGTCGCTTCGGCGGGCTTGCTCGCCGCAGCGGCTTGCTTCGCGGCAGCGGGCTGCTTCGCGCGAGCCGGTTTCCTCGCTGCGCCGGTCTTCGCCGTCGAAGCACCCCTCGGCGCCGCAGGCGTCCTCGCCCCACCGGCCGGAGCGCCCCTCACCGCCGCCTCGAGCGCATCGAGCTCGTCGCCCGCGTGCACCGCGAGCTTCTGCAGATGCGGGATCGCATCGCGGCAGCCGACGAACGCGAAGTTCAGCGTCCCGGCGTAGCTCTCGCAGGTGATGTTCAGCGCCATGCCGTGCGAGATCAGCGAGATCGGATAGATCGCCTCGAGACGGGCGCCTCGGAAATAGAGCGGCACGTCGGGGCCGGGCACGTTGGAGACGGTGACGTTGAACATCGGCCGCACCCGCCCGCCGAGCGGCGTGAGCATCGACACCATGCTCGGCGCCATCAGCAGCATCGTGTACGGCGTCATCGCGTCGCGCGGCAGGGTCTGCGCGTGCGCCTTGGCGAGCTTCGTCGACGCGACCACCGCCGCGAGACGCTCGCGCGCGCCGTCGACGTCGGTAGCCATCGAGGCGACGATGAAGGTGATCGCGTTACCGGTGCCCTCGTCGTCGGCCGGGCGCACCGACACCGGCACGCCGGCGGTGAGCGGCCGGTCGGGCAGCGTGCCGTCCTCCACCAGGAAGCGGCGCAGCGCCCCGCCGCAGACCGACAGCACCACGTCGTTGAGCGTGCAGCCGGCACCCTGGGCGATCGCCCTGAGCCGCGGGATCGGCACCTGCAGCGTGGCCACGCGGCGCTGGCCGCGCACGCGCCCGTTCAGGCTCGAGCGCGGCGCCTCGAAGGGCAGCGTCATGGACTCTGCGCCGCCGACAGCCGCGCGCGCCATCGCCGCGAACGCCCCCGCGATCTTCGGGACCGAGCGCGCCTGCGCGCCGATCCCCTCGCGCAGCGTGCCGAGCAGCGCATCGAAGCTCGGCGCCACCGCCGCGGCCTTGGCGCGCCGCTGCGGCCGGCGCACCGCGTCCGGCGCCCAGAACGGCGGCAGCCCGAGGCTGTCGGCGGCACTTTCGGCCATCGAGCGCATCAGCAATCGCACACCGCTGATGCCGTCGATCAGCGAGTGGTGCATCTTCACGTAGATCGCGAAGCGCCGGCCCGCGAGGCCCTCGATCAGGTGGAACTCCCACGGCGGTCGGCCGAGGTCCAGCGGCTGGCTGTGCAGCCGGGCGACCAGCTGCCCGAGCTCGCGCTCGCCGCCCGGCCCCGGCAGCGCCGAGTGCCGCACGTGGTACTCCAGGTCGACCTCGCCCTCCACCCAGCACGGCATCGGATGGCGCAGGCCGGGTCGCTGCAGGCAGTGGTTCCACGGCGCGACCACACCTCGCGGCGTGCGCAGGTCGGCCATCAGGTCCTGCAGGAATCCCGGCCTCGCATCCTCGGGCAGCGAGAACGGCATCAGGCCCGCGATGTGCATCGGGGTGTCGCGCGACTCGACGAGCAGCCAGGATGCGTCGAGCGGATTGAGCCGGTGGGTCTGCATCCGCACGAGTGTAGCAGCGGCCCCGCGGGTCCGGAACACGCCGCGACAGGCCGCCGGAGTCGCCTAAGTGCTTGATTAAGTGTCCGATTCGCTCGCGGCGCCGCGGGCCGCGCCGCTATAATGGCGGATTCCCCGGCGATGCCCCCCAGCGACCCCCGCATGCAAGAACGCTACCTCCCCGCCGACGTCGAGTCCGCCGCCCAGCAGCACTGGACCACGATCGACGCCTACCGCGCCATCGAGCACGATCCGCGCTTCCCGAAGGGCAAGTACTACGCCTGCTCGATGCTGCCCTACCCCTCGGGCAAGCTGCACATGGGGCACGTGCGCAACTACACGATCAACGACGTCCAGTACCGCCACCTGCGGATGAACGGCTGGAACGTGCTGATGCCGATGGGCTGGGACGCGTTCGGCCTGCCCGCCGAGAACGCGGCGATGAAGAACAAGGTCGCGCCCGCGAAGTGGACCTACGACAACATCGCGTACATGAAGAAGCAGATGCAGGC
>JBIIPQ010000452.1:0-3717 GCA_044342535.1 Burkholderiaceae bacterium | reverse complement strand
GCGCGTTGAGCGCCAGCCAGGTGAGGAAGAACGACGGCCGGTTCTCCAGCAGCAGGCCGGCGCGGTGCCCGTGCCCGTAGCCCGCCGCGCCGATGCGCGCGGCGATGGCCTCGACGGCCTCGAGCGCGCGCCCGTAGGACAGCTCGACGGGCGCGATGCCGTAGCGGGCCGCCACCTCGGGCAGGATCTGCAGGAAGGGCCGCTGCGGGTTCGCGGCGGCAATACGGCGAAACGCCTGGTAGACGGTGGCGTCGGCGGGCTGCGGCAGGAGCATGGAGGCGGTGCGACTCAAGGGAAAAGCTGGATCGAAGGCAAGGGCGCGTCGCAGTCGAGCAGGTCGACCCGCTTGAGGTGGATGCGCAGCGCGCCGTCGATCACCGACAGCGTGTGGCGCACCACCGCCGCATAGACCTGCTTGCGCCCGCCCTGCGTCTCGACGTAGAGCTCGTTGGTGCGCATGGTCCAGCGACCGGCGGCCGTGTCGGCCGACTCGAGCTCGGGCTGCTGCAGCACGTGCAGGCAGCGCACCTGCGGATGGAGCGAGTACGAGCGCGGGTTGCCGAAGCGCTCGATGCGCAGCCGCAGCAGCAGCTTGTCCTCGTACATCAGCGAGGTGTGGTGCTCGCCGTCCGCCTGCCCCGGCACCAGCGGCACCCAGTAGTACGCGTCGTCCGCGTAGAGCGCGTACCACTCGTCGAAGCGGCGCTCGTCGATCAGCCGCGCCTCGAGGTAGACCAGACGCGCGAGGTCCTCCGCGGTCGGCTTCATGCAGGCTCCCCTCCGGTCATGCTCCCTCCCCTGCCATCGGTTGGTCCGCCATGTGCCGGGCCCACGCCCGGAACTGGTTGCGCATCGACACCTCGCTCGTGCCCTTGACGGTCCGGTCGCCGCCGGCGAGCTCCGCGGGGTCGAAGTCACGGTGCAGGCTCACCCAGGGGTTGCCCGAGGCCGCGAGGCCTTCCTGGATCGCGCGGTAGCAGTGCAGGTCGTCGTGGCCGACCACCGACATCGGCGAATTGATCAGTCGCGAATACATCATCGTGCGGCGCAGCAGCGCCTCCGGGGCGCCGACCAGCCGGAAGGTCCACGACTCGACGATGGTGCGGTCCGGGGCGATCGGCCGCGCGACGCGGATCGCCTGGATCGCGCCCTTGATCGTCAGGCTCGGGTAGTACACGGTGTTGTGCCGGACCTCGCCCAGGATCGCGTGGGCGCGCTCGGCGCCGTAGGCCGCGACCATCGACGACTCGTACTCCGGCACCGCCGAGTACTTCGAGTGGATCGAGCCGTGCACGCCGGTGTAGCCGTGGCCGTGGTCGAAGACCCGCACGCCCATGCCGTCGAAGAACTCGTAGCTCGACGCGAAGGGCACGAACTGCTCGATCGCCATCGGCTTCGGCGCATCGGCGGGCTGCCCGGCCCAGAGCTTCTTCGCCGTGCCGGCCGACGACTCGTGCGCCACCATCGGATGCATCGTGTCGTTGAGGTTCTCGACGAACATCTTCCAGTTGCAGTCGTGCTCGTAGCGCAGCACGCCGCCCGCGACCTCGAGCCGGCCCTCGGGCGAGCGTTCGACCAGGTTGTCGATCGAGGTCAGCGAAGCGCCGAAGTACGACTCGAAGTCGGGCCCGGCCTCGGACAGCCTGCTGAAGACGAAGCCGCGGTAGTTCACCGTGTGACGGACGACCGACAGCCCGCCGCTCGCCGCCGACTGCGCGAAGGCCGTGCCCTCGTAGCCGCCCTTGAGCGGGATCGCGCGCACGCCGCCGTCGAGATCGTAGGCCCAGGCGTGGTACGGGCAGCGGAAGAAGCGGCCGACGTTGCCGGACGGCTCGCTCACCAGCTTCGCGCCCTTGTGCGCGCAGCGGTTCATCAGCACGCGCACCGTGCCGTCCTCGCCGCGCACCATCATCACCGGACGGCCGGCGAGGTCGGTGGTGGCGTAGTCGCCGGGGTTCGGCACCTGACTGTCGTGGCCGACGTAGATCCAGGTGCGCGACCACAGCCGCTCCATCTCCAGCTCGAAGACTTCCCGGTCGAGGTAGACGTCGCGGTGGACGGCGTCGTCGCGTACCAGCTCGCGCAGTGCCCGCGGATCGTCGCGGTAGCGGCCCCGGACGGGCGGGGCGGCGGTCGTCGTGTCCATGGTCGTGGGTCCTCCCGATCGGATGCCGTGCGCCGCGCTCAGGCGGCGCGGGCCGGCGGCGGCGCGGCCGTGGCCCCGGAGAGCGCCGCGAGCGCCACGCCGAGGGCGGTGCCGCCCTCGTCGGCGAGCGCGGCGTCGCGCAGCGCGCGCAGGCCATCGGCCGACATCACGCCCGGCGGCAGCCGGTCGAGCGCGGTCATCAGCCGCTCGAAGCTGCTCCAGCCGCGCGCATGCGTGTCGCCGTAGCCCTTGACCAGCCGCTGGCAGCGCGCGACCTCGAGCGCGAGCGCCGCATCGCGGGCAGCGGTGGCCTCGACGCGCGCGAGCCACGCCGCGATGCGGGCGCACTCGATCTCGAAGCGCAGCGAGCGGCGGCGCAGGCCGCGCATCGCGGCCACCGCGTACAGCAGCAGGAAGCCGCGCACCGAGCTGGTCTTCACGACGCGGCCCTGGCGGGTGTATCGGCCGACGAAGGCCCGCAGCCCGGGGCTGGCGAGCAGCCGGCGCCCGAGCGCGGCCGGCAGCGTGTCGGCGATCTCCTCGACGCGCGGATGCAGGAACTCGCCGATGTCGAGCAGTTGCCCGTCGGCCAGGCGCACCTCGGCGGCGACGCGCTCGAAGCGGCTGCGGCGCGTCTTGAGGTCGGCGACGCGAACGGTGTCCTCGTACGACATCCACAGCGCCAGGTGGCGCGCGGTCTCGGACAGCAGCGCATGCGGCGGCTCGCCGGCGACCGCGGCACGCAGCGCCGGCAGGGCCTCCAGCCGCGACAGATAGTCGGCCGCCCAGGCCTCGTCCTGCCAGTCGGCCAGGCGCAGCACGCCGGCCCGCAGGATCTCGTGCACCTCGGCCGGGAAGCCGGCGACGATACGCGCCTCGTGGGCCCGCAGGCGCGGGCCGAGGACGGTGCTGCGGGCGGGCGCGGCGGCGGGTGCTGCGGCGGGTGCTGCGGCGGGTGCTGCGGCGGGTGCTGCGGTCCGCGTCGCCGACGCGTCCGCACCCGCGGCCTGCGCGGCCGCGAAGCCGGCCGCGAACGCCGCCAGGCTGGGCTCGACGCCGACGCCGCCGCGGCGCACCGCGGCCTCGAAGGCCTCGCGCGTGAACGGCAGCGCGCCGGTGCCGGCGAGCGCGCCGAACAGCGAGGCGCCGATCACGCTGCGCGCCGCCTCGGCGAGCCGTGCGAAGTCGGCCGCCACGAAGCGGCGCGCGCTCGCGCGGCCGGCGGCGAGCAGCGACTCGGCGTCGACGCGGCCGTCGCCCATCGCCGTCTTCTCGGTCATCGAGTAGACGCGGTGGGTCGAGGCGACGAGCGTGGTGCGGTCATCGGTGACCAGCCCGCGCTGGATCGCACGGCCGGCCTCCATCAGCTCGGAGGCGAGCACCACGTCGACCTCGCCGGGCGTGGGCATCAGCGCGAGCACCGGCTCGCGGCCGGCGGCGCGCGCCGCGGTCTCGGGGAAGAGCTCGACGTAATAGATGGTGGCGCCGGTGCGCTGCGCGACGCCGGGCACCGAGGTCGCCTGCGCGAGGAAGCCGTTGGCCTCGCCGAGGTCGACCAGCCCGTCGGGGAG
>JBIIPQ010000270.1:0-5949 GCA_044342535.1 Burkholderiaceae bacterium | reverse complement strand
AGAACTTGCTGCCCACTGCAGGTCAGCACGAGAACGCTTGCCGCTCTCTTTCCCCCTCTCCCGACCGCTTCGCTTCGCTGTCGCGCCGCGTTTCGATCAGGTGAGCCAGTGACTATAGCAACCTTTCCTTCAGTCTGCAAGTCGCTCGCGGCAGAACCTCGAACTTTTTTTCTCGCACACCAGGCCAGCTTCTCGACTACACCCGAAGCTCAACCCAAGACCACCAGGCCCGCAGCGCCGCTCTCGCAGCCCCGCTGCACCCCGCCACCACCCTGACGCTCACCGCGCTCACAACTCGCGGTCCGCGTCGAAGGGGGCGAACTATAGCAGCACTTTCGAAAGTGTCCAGCCGAGGTGACGTCAGTTGTTTCCGAAAGCAGGGGGACGCTTCTCGAGGAAGGCCCGCATGCCCTCCTTCTGGTCCTCCGTGGCGAACAGCGAATGGAAGACGCGACGCTCGAAGAGCAGGCCTTCGGACAGCGGCGCCTCGTACGCTCGGTTCACCGACTCCTTGAGCATCATCACCGACGGCAGCGAGAAGGATGCGATCAGCGCGGCCGCCGTCAGCGCCTCGTCGAGCACGGTCGCCGCGGGCACGACGCGCGAGACCAGACCGGCTCGCTCGGCCTCGGCTGCGTCCATCATTCGGCCGGTCAGGCACAGGTCCATCGCCTTGGCCTTGCCCACGGCGCGCGGCAGGCGCTGGGTACCCCCGGCGCCCGGAATGACGCCGAGCTTGATCTCGGGCTGACCGAACTTCGCCGTGTCGGCGGCGATCACGATGTCGCACATCATGGCGAGCTCGCAGCCGCCCCCCAGGGCGAAGCCGGCAACGGCGGCGATGACAGGCTTGCGCACGCGGCGGATGTGCTCCCAGTTGCGGGTCAGGTACTCGGACTTGTAGACGTCCATGTACGACCAGCCCGACATGGCCGCGATGTCGGCGCCCGCCGCGAAGGCCCGGTCGCTGCCGGTCAGCACGATGGCGCCGATCGACTCGTCGGCGTCGAAGGCCAGCAGGGCCTGGCCGAGCTCGTCCATCAGCGCGTCGTTGAGCGCGTTGAGCGCCTTCGGGCGGTTCAGGGTGATGAGGCCGACGCGCTCGCGCGTCTCGACGAGCAGGTTCTGGTAAGTGGGTGCTGACATCTGGGTCTCCGTGGCGGTCGTGGCGAGATCTGGAGCGATCGGGCGACGGGGTCGTTGCCGGGCGCGCCCCGCGGTCTGGTCGTGAGCCGATGATAGCGGCGCACCCTGTCCCGGGACGGATGCGCCGGCAGTGAAACGGTCGGGCCGGAATTACCCGACCGGTCGGTCGACGAACTAGGTTCGGCGTGCTACGCTGGTCGCGGACGACAGAGGAGACGCCTCATGGCAGACGAACGCACGGTCGTGCTCGAGACGGCGGACGGGGTGGCCCGGCTCACGCTGAACCGGCCGGACAAGCTCAACAGCTTCACGCGGCAGATGCATGCCGACCTGCGGGACGCGCTGACGGTCATCGAACGCGACCCGGCGATCCGGGCCGTGGTGCTGTCGGGCACGGGACGTGGATTCTGCGCTGGCCAGGACCTCGCCGACCTCTCGTTCGAGCCCGGCGCGATGACCGATCTCGGCACGCTGATCGAGGACAACTTCAATCCTCTGATCCGCAGGCTGCAGGCGCTGCCCAAGCCGGTGATCGCCAAGGTGCGCGGCATCGCCGCGGGCGCCGGTGCGAACCTGGCGCTGGCCTGCGACCTGGTGGTGGCGAGTCGTTCGGCGTCCTTCCTGCAGGCGTTCGTCAACATCGGGCTGGTGCCCGACTCGGGCGGCACCTGGCTGCTGCCTCGCGCGGTCGGCAGCGCCCGCGCGCTCGGGCTGGCGATGCTCGGCGAGAAGCTGCCCGCGGAGACCGCGGAGCGCTGGGGGATGATCTGGAAATGCGTCGACGACGCGGCGCTCGACGCCGAGGTCGACGCGCTGGCCGCGAAGCTCGCGAAGATGCCGACCCGCGCGATCGCCGCGGTCAAGCAGGCCGTGCGGCACGCGGCGACCGCGGACCTCGATGCGCAGCTCGACCTCGAGCGAGATCTGCAGTCCTCGCTCGGCGCCAGCCACGACTACGCCGAAGGCGTGAACGCGTTCCTGCAGAAGCGCGCCGCGCGCTTCGAGGGGCGCTGACATGACCGGGACGACCCGTACGACCGAACCGCCCGACCCGGCGACGATGGCGCCCGACGCCCTCGCCGCGGAGGTCGCCCGGCGCATGTGGGACGGCGACCGTGCCACGCAGGCGCTCGGCATGGAGCTGCTGGAGGTCCGAGCGGGCTATGCGCGGGTCCGCATGCCGGTTCGGCGCGACATGACGAACGGCCACGGAATCTGCCATGGCGGCTTCATGTTCCTGCTCGCCGACAGCACCTTCGCGTTCGCCTGCAACAGCCACAACCAGCGGGCGGTCGCGGCCAGCGCGGAGATCCACTTCATCGCCTCGGCGTACGAGGGCGACGTGCTGACCGCCGAGGGCGTCGAGCAACACCTCGCCGGTCGCAGCGGCGTCTACGACATGCGCGTCACCGATCAGTCCGGCCGCCTGATCGCGCTGTTCCGCGGCAAGTCCGCGACCATCAAGGGCCAGTTCGTCGAGCCGCCGCCTGCGGTCGGCGCCACGGAGCGAGCGACCCCATGAGCAGCCGATTTCCCCTCGAGCCGATCGAGACCGCCAGCGTCGACGCGCTGCGTGCCCTGCAGCTCGAGCGTCTCCGCTGGTCGCTCTCGCATGCATACGAGAACGTCGCGCACTACCGGAAGAAGTTCGACGACGCGGGTGCGCACCCATCGGACCTCAAGACGCTGTCGGACCTCGCCAAGTTCCCGTTCACCACCAAGGCGGACCTGCGCGACACCTATCCGTTCGGCATGTTCGCGGTGCCGCGCGAGCGCGTCGTGCGCATCCACGCCTCGAGCGGCACCACGGGCAAGCCGACCGTGGTGGGCTACACGGAGAAGGATATCGACACCTGGGCGGACCTGGCGGCACGCTCGATCCGCGCGGCCGGCGCGCGGCCGGGCGACATGGTCCACGTCAGCTACGGCTACGGCCTGTTCACCGGCGGCCTGGGCGCGCACTACGGCGCGGAGCGCCTGGGCCTGACGGTCGTACCCTTCGGGGGCGGACAGACCGAGAAGCAGGTGCAGCTGATCACCGACTTCAGGCCGGACATCATCATGGTCACGCCGAGCTACATGCTCGCGATCGCCGACGAGTTCGACCGCCAGGGCCTGGATCCGATCGCCTCGAGCCTGCGGCTGGGCATCTTCGGCGCCGAGCCGTGGACCAACGAGATGCGCCGCGAGATCGAGGCCCGCATGGGCATCGACGCGGTCGACATCTATGGCCTGTCGGAGGTGATGGGGCCGGGCGTGGCCAACGAGTGCCTGGAGACCAAGGACGGCCCGACGATCTGGGAGGACCACTTCTATCCCGAGATCGTGAATCCGGAGACCGGCGAGCCGGTGGCCGACGGCGAACAGGGCGAGCTGGTCTTCACGTCGCTCACCAAGGAGGCGCTGCCGATCGTCCGCTACCGCACCCGCGACCTCACGCGGCTGCTGCCCGGCACGGCGCGCACGATGCGGCGAATGCAGAAGATCACCGGCCGCTCGGACGACATGATGATCATCCGGGGCGTCAACGTGTTTCCTTCGCAGATCGAGGAGCTGATCCTGCAGCGGCCGCTGCTGGCGCCGCATTACGTCTGCGAGATCGACAAGGACGGACCGCTCGACCGGCTGACGGTGAGGGTCGAGCTCAAGGCGGGCGAGCACACCGACGGGTCGGCCGCGGCGGGTGCAAGCGCGGCACTCGAGCACGCGATCAAGTCGCTGATCGGTGTCAGCTGTCGCGTCAAGGTCGAGCCGGCGAACACGATCGAGCGCTCGGTCGGCAAGGCGCGGCGGGTGATCGACCGGCGGCCGCGCTGACGCATCGGCAGGGAGTCGACCGTCCGCCGCGCTGACGCAGCGGCGGGTTCTGGCGAAACCGGCTTGCGCGCAGGTCGGAGTGACAGGGTCGGGGGGGGGCCGGGGTGGCAGAATGCCGGCTCGACTACCGGCCCCGCACGAGGAGACCCCCCATGTTCCGCGCGATCCTGCTCGAGAAGACCGCCGATGCCTTCAGCGCATCGCTGCGCGACCTGAGCGACGACGACCTGGCACAGCACGCAGGCGATGGCGACGTGCTCGTCGACGTCGCGCATTCGACGATCAACTACAAGGACGGCCTGGCGATCGCGAACCGCTCGCCGGTGGTCCGCAAGTGGCCGATGGTGCCGGGCATCGACGGCGCCGGCACGGTCGTCTCGAGCACGCATCCGTCCTTCGCCGCAGGCGAGCGGGTGGTGCTCAACGGCTGGGGCGTGGGCGAGACGCACTGGGGCTGCCTCGCGGGCCGTGCGCGGCTCAAGGGCGATTGGCTGGTGCCGCTGCCTGCGACGCTGTCGACGCACCAGGCGATGGCGATCGGCACCGCGGGCTATACCGCGATGCTCTGCGTGATGGCGCTCGAGGCGCAGGGCGTCGTGCCGGGCGACGGCGAGGTGCTGGTGACCGGCGCGGCCGGCGGCGTCGGCAGCGTGGCGATCGCGCTGCTCTCGGGGCTGGGCCATCGCGTGATCGCCTCGACCGGGCGCGCGGCCGAGGCGGACTATCTGAAGGGTCTGGGCGCGGCCGACGTGATCGACCGCGCGGCGCTCGCCGCGCCGGGCAAGCCGCTGCAGAAGGAACGCTGGGCGGGCGTGGTGGACGCGGTCGGCTCGCACACCCTCGCCAACGCGTGCGCGCAGACGCGCTACCGCGGCGCGGTCGCGGCCTGCGGGCTCGCGCAGGGCATGGACTTCCCGTCGAGCGTGGCGCCCTTCATCCTGCGCGGCGTGCGGCTGATCGGCGTGGACTCGGTGATGTGCCCGCAGGCGGAGCGGCGCACGGCGTGGACGCGCCTCGCCCGGGACCTCGACCTGGCCAAGCTCGACGCGATGACCACCGGCATCGGCCTGGCCGATGCGATTACGGTGGCGCCGGAGATCCTCGCCGGCCGGGTGCGCGGTCGACTGGTCGTCGACGTCGCGCGCTGAGCCGGACGCCGCGGCGGGGCGGCGGGCTCCCGGGGCGGGTCGGTGACCCGCGACGGCGCAGGCATACTGCGTTTCGTCGACACGCCCCCGGACCCGCCGTCATCGTGAAGCGAACCGCCCCCCGCGCCGCCGAATCCATCGCCTACCGCATCGTCCCGGCCGACCCGCGCGGCCACCTGTTCGAGGTCGAGCTGACGGTGTCGGAGCCCGCCCCCGACGGCCAGCGGCTCGCCCTGCCCGCCTGGATCCCGGGCAGCTACATGATCCGGGAGTTCGCGCGGCACGTGGTGCGGCTGCAGGCCCGCGACGCGCGCGGCCCGCTCCGCGTCGACAAGCTCGACAAGCACACCTGGCAGGCGGCACCCGCACGCGGCACGCTGGTCGTGTCGTACACGGTCTATGCCTGGGACCTGTCGGTGCGCGCCGCGCACCTCGACGAGACCCACGGCTTCTTCAACGCGCCCAGCGTGTGCCTGCGGGTCCTCGGCCAGGAGGCACGCGCCTGCACGGTCGACCTCGAGCCGCCGCCGCCGGCGGTGGCACGCGACTGGAAGGTGGCGACGACGCTGCCCGAGGCGGGCGCCCGACGCGGCGGCTTCGGACGCTACCGGGCCGCCGACTACGATGCGCTCGCCGACCATCCGGTGGAGATGGGGCGCTTCGTGACGGTCGCGTTCGAGGCGGGCGGCGCGACCCACGAGATCGTGGTCACCGGCCGCAGCGACATCGACATGGCGCGCCTGGCGCGGGACCTGGAGCCGGTCTGCGCCGCGCAGGCCGCGCTCTTCGAGCCGCGCACGAAGCGCGCGCCCTTCGATCGCTTCCTGTTCCTCACGAC
>JBIIPQ010000288.1:0-5608 GCA_044342535.1 Burkholderiaceae bacterium | reverse complement strand
GGCGATGGCTACGGCGGCCTGGAGCACCGGGACAGCACGGCGCTGCTGTGCGGCCGCAACGACCTGCCGTGGCCGGGCATGGCCGAGTCGAACGAGGGCTATCGGACCTTCCTGGGGCTGGCCAGCCACGAGTACTTCCACGCCTGGCACGTCAAGCGCATCAAGCCGGCGGCCTTCGTGCCGTACGACTTCGATCGCGAGGCCTACACGCGGCAGCTCTGGATCTTCGAAGGGTTCACCTCGTACTACGACGACCTGATGCTGGTTCGCGCCGGCGTGATCTCGACCGGCGACTACCTGAAGGCCGTGGCGCGGACGGTCTCGCTGGTGCAGCGCGGGCCGGGCCGGGGCGTGCAGAGCGTCGCCGAGTCGAGCTTCGATGCCTGGGTCAAGTACTACCGGCAGGACGAGAACTCGCCGAACACGGTGGTGAGCTACTACACCAAGGGCTCGCTGGTCGCGATGGCGATCGATCTCGCGGTCCGCGCGAAGACCGCGGGCCGGGCCTCGCTCGACGACGCGATGCGGCTGCTGTGGACCCGCTACGGGCGCGACTTCTACACGGCGCACGGCGGCGCGGGCCCGGCGCAGCACGGGCTGCCCGAAGGCGCGTTCCCTGCGCTGCTGCGCGAGGCGACCGGCGTGACGCTGGACGCGCCGCTGGCGCGCTGGGTCGACGGCACCGCGGACCTGCCGCTGGCTAAGCTGCTCGCGCCCTTCGGCGTCTCGCTGTCGTTCGCAGCGGCGGACAAGGCACCGACGCTGGGCGTGCGCACGGCCTCGCGCGGGGGTGAGCTCGCGATCGCGACGGCCTACACCGGCGGCGCTGCCCATCGTGCCGGCCTGTCGGCCGGCGACGTGCTGGTGGCCTGCGACGGGCTGCGCGTCGACGAGAAGTCGCTCAAGTCGCTGCTCGCGCGCCGCCGCGCCGGCGACACGGTTGCAGTGCATGCCTTCCGGCGCGACGAGCTGATGCGCTTCGAGGCGGTGCTCGACGCGCCGGCTGCAGCCGACGCCACGCTGACCGCCTCGGCCGCGGACAACGCGCTGCGGCGCGGATGGCTGGGCACCGCCTCGCCTGCGCGCGCCTCGCTCAGATCCGCCGCTCGCGGCCGGCCCAGAACGGCTCGCGCAGCCGCCGCTTGAAGATCTTGCCGGTCTCCTCGCGCGGGAGGCTGGCCGCGAACTCGATGCGGCGCGGCACCTTGAAGTCGGCGAGCCGCTCGGCAAGGTGACGCCGGACCGCGTCGGCGTCGAGGGCGGCGCCCGGCTGGGGCTCGACGACCGCCATCAGCTGTTCGCCGTACTCGTCGTCGGGGATCCCGAACACGGCGCTGTCGGCGACACCCGGCAGCGACGCCAGCGCCGCCTCGATCTCGGCGGGATAGATGTTGACCCCGCCCGAGAGCACCATGTCGGCCGCCCGGTCGCACAGGTGCAGCCAGCCGCCTTCGTCGAGGAAGCCGACGTCGCCGACCGAGGCCAGGCCGTCGCGCTCCATCGCGGCGCGTGCGTCGGGCTGGTTGATGTAGGTGAAGTCCGGATAGGCGGGCTGGCGGGCGAAGATGCGCCCGGGGGTGCCGGGGGCGCATTCGCGGCCGTCGTCGTCGAGGACCGCGAGCCGCGCGTCGAGCAGCGGCCGACCGACCGAACCGGGATGCGCGAGCGCGTCCTCGGCACCGATCGCAGTGACCCAGCCGAGCTCGCTCGCGGCGTAGGCCTCGTTCACGATCGGGCCCCACCAGTCGATCATCGCGCGCTTGGTCTGCGGCGGGCAGGGCGCGCCGGTGGTCAGCACGAAACGCAGCGACGAATGATCGAAGGCCCGCCGCGTGGCCTCCGGCAGTCGCAGCAGCCGGTGCATCATCGTCGGCACCAGGTAGAGGTGCGTCACGCGGTGGCGCTCTATCGCGGCGAGCAGCGACTGCGCCTCGAAGCGCGGCTCGATCCGCAGCCAGGCGCCGCGCGCGGCCGCGAACAGCGCGTACGACGACGGCGCGCTGTGGTAGAGGGGCGCTGCGATCAGGCAGCGCGAATCGGGACCGATGCCGAACACCGCCGCGAGCAGCGCGGTGTTGGCCGCCGCCTGCTCGGCGGCCACGGACGGATCGGGCGGCAGGCGGCGCACGCCCTTAGGCCGGCCGGTGGTGCCCGAGGTGTACGGAACGAAGCCGCGCGGCATGCGGGGCGGTCCGGTGTAGCGCGGCTGCGCGGGCAGCCAGCCCTCCCATGCGACACACGCGGGCGGCAGCGCGAGCGCGGCGGCGTCGAGGCGATAGGCGGCGACGACGGAGGGCTCCGGGCGCACGGCGAGCCGGGCGCCTGCGGGGATCGACGCGGGGATGCCGGGCGCGATGCGGGCCAGCAGATCGCGGTCGGCGATCAGCGCCTTCGAGCCGCTGTCGGCGAGGATGAAGCCCGCCTCCTCGGCCTTGAAGTGCCAGTTGATCGCGCAGAAGTACGCGCCGAGCGTGCGCGCCGCGAGCATGGCGACCAGCAGCGAAGGCTGGTTGCGCGACATGAGCGAGACGGTATCGCCCTGCCGGATGCCGAGGCGTTCGAGGCCGCCGGCGGCACGGGCCACCATCGTCTCGAGGGTCGCGGGGTCGAAGCTCTGACTGTCGAAGGAGAGGGTCGGGAACATGGGAGCTCAGCGTGGCGCGGCACAGTGTAGGGCGCATCGCGGGGCGCCGCACGCGCCATGCCGAAACATGCCCGCATCCGATGGCTGGTCGGTGACCGCTCAGCCGAACATCGCCGCCAGCGCCGCTCCCGGATCCGGGGCGCGCATGAACGCCTCGCCGACGAGGAAGGCCCCCACGCCCGCCTCGCGCATGCGGCCGACGTCGGCCTGCGACAGGATCCCGCTCTCGGTGACGACGAGCCGGTCGGGCGGGATGCGGTGCAGCTGCGACAGCGTCGTGTCGAGGCTGACCTCGAAGGTCCGCAGGTCGCGGTTGTTGATGCCGAGCAGCGGCGTGCGCAGCCGCAGCGCCCGGTCGAGCTCCGCCGCGTCGTGCACCTCGACCAGCACGTCCATGCCGAGGCCGAGCGCGCAGGCCTCGAGGGCGGCGAGCCGGGCATCGTCGAGCGCGGCGACGATCAGCAGCACGCAGTCGGCGCCCCAGGCGCGGGCCTCGTACACCTGGTACTCGTCGACGAGGAAGTCCTTGCGCAGTGCCGGCAGCGCACACGCCGCACGCGCGGCCTGCAGGTTTTCGGGCGCGCCCTGGAAGAAGCGCACGTCGGTCAGCACCGACAGGCAGGCCGCGCCGCCGCGTTCGTAGCTCGCCGCGATCGCGGCCGGGTCGAAGTCGGCACGCAGCACGCCCTTGCTCGGGCTGGCCTTCTTGACCTCGGCGATCACCGCCGGGCGGTGGACCGCGAGCTTCGCGCGCAACGCGGCCTCGAAACCACGCAGGGCCCGGGGGCGGTCGTCGCCGCGGCCGGCGGCCTCGGCCTCGCGCCGGAGCGCGGCGAGCGGCACGCGCGCACGCGCGGCCTCGATCTCCTCGGCCTTGACCGCGAGGATGCGCTGCAGGACATCGGACATCGGGGCGGTCCTCAGGCGGTGGGCTGCTGCGCCGCGAGGCGCCGGGTGCAGGCGACGAAGGCCTCGAGCTTGGCGCGGGCCGCGCCCGAGGCGATCACCTCTTGGGCGCGCACGATGCCGGCCGGGATCGAGTCGACGAGGTTGGCCGCGTACAGCGCGGCGCCCGCGTTGAGCGCGACGATCTCGCGCGGCGTGCCGGGCACGTTGTCGAGCGCCTCGATCAGCATCGCCTTGGATTCGGTGGCGTCGGCGACCCGCAGGCCGCGGTTCGACACCATCTGAAGGCCGAAGTCCTCGGGGTGGATCTCGTACTCGCGGATCTCGCCGTTCTTCAGCTCGCCGACGATCGTCGCCGCGCCGAGCGAGACCTCGTCCATGCCGTCCTTGCCGTAGACCACCAGCACGTGGTCGGCGCCGAGCTGCTTCATCACGCGGACCTGGATGCCGACCAGGTCGGGGTGGAACACGCCCATCAGGGTGTTCGGCGCCGACGCCGGATTGGTGAGCGGGCCGAGGATGTTGAAGATCGTGCGCACGCCGAGCTCGCGGCGCACCGGCGCGACGTTCTTCATCACCGGATGGTGGTTCGGCGCGAACATGAAGCCGATGCCGGTCTCGGCCAGGCATTCGGCGACCTGCGGGGCGCCGAGCATGATGTTGGCGCCGAGCGCCTCGAGCACGTCGGCCGCGCCGGACTTGGAGGACACGCCGCGGTTGCCGTGCTTGGCGACCTTGGCGCCGGCGGCCGCGGCGACGAACATCGAGGCGGTCGAGATGTTGAAGGTGTGCGAGCCGTCGCCGCCGGTGCCGACGATGTCGACGAAGTGCGGCATCGACGGGACCTCGACCTTGGTGGAGAACTCGCGCATCACCTGCGCGGCGGCGGCGATCTCGCCGATGGTCTCCTTCTTCACGCGCAGGCCGGTGAGGATGGCGGCAGTCATCGCGGGCGACATCTCGCCGCTCATGATCATCCGCATCAGTCGCAGCATCTCGTCGTGGAAGATCTCGCGGTGCTCGATGGTCCGCTGCAGCGCTTCCTGGGGGGTGATCGGCATGGTTCGGTCTCTGGGGTTCGTGGGGTCGTTGGGCGGCGCGGGTCAGGCCGCGAGGAAGTTGCGCAGCAATGCGTGACCGTGCTCGCTGGCGACCGATTCAGGATGGAACTGCACGCCCTCGACGGCCAGCGTGCGGTGACGCAGCCCCATCACCTGCCCGTCGGTGCTGATGGCGGTCACCTCGAGGCAGTCGGGCAGGCTGTCGCGCTCGACGACGAGCGAGTGGTAGCGCGCGATCTCGAAGCGCCGCGGCAGGTCGCGGAACACGCCCTCGCCAGTGGTGTCGATGGTGTCGGTCTTGCCGTGCATCACCTGCAGCGCGCGGACCACGCGCCCGCCGAAGGCCTGGCCGATCGCCTGATGGCCGAGGCACACCCCGAGGATGGGCACCCGTCCGGCGAAGCGCTCGATCGCGGCGAGCGACACGCCGGCCTCGTTCGGCGTGCACGGCCCGGGGGAGATGACGATGCGCGACGGGGCGAGCGCCTCGATCGCGTCGACGTCGATCGCGTCGTTGCGCACGGTGCGGACCGTCTCGCCGAGCTCGCCGAAGTACTGGACGAGGTTGTAGGTGAACGAATCGTAGTTGTCGATCATCAGCAGCATGGCTCGCTCTCGGGTCGGGCCGGCGCCGGGGCCGGTCTTCCTGCGGGTCCGTCGCGGACATCGCGGCGGCGACCGGGGGGTCGCTCGGGGCGGGTCGGGCGGATCGGGCGGGTCGGGGAAGGGGCTGCGCCGTGTGTCGCGGGCGCGCGCGGGCGGGGGCTTCAGGCGGCAGGCTTGCGCCAGCGCCAGGAGCAGGTCGAGAGCAGGCGAGCGGGAGCGGCGTGCATCGGTGCATTATCGCCACAGCCGGTGCGATGGCGCAAATCGGCCCGCCGCGGGCGCGGCCGGCGGGCCAGCGGGCCGGCGGGCCTGCCGCAGGCTTCGACGCTGCCGGCACGAAGCCTTTGCGCCGCGAAGCCGTTACGATGCTGCGACCGGCCCCGAGCCGGCG
>JBIIPQ010000108.1:0-11590 GCA_044342535.1 Burkholderiaceae bacterium | reverse complement strand
CCGTACGCCCGTACGCTCGTACGCCCGCCCGCACGCCCGCACCGCCCCGTCCGCCGGCCCCGCCCACGACTTGTGGCACAGTCCCGTGGCACGCCGGATGCGAGGCCCCGAGCCCGACGATCCGGCCACCCGAGCCATCGCCCCAGGAGACACGATTGACCGATCGACGCACCTTCGTAGCCGGCGCCGCCGCCGCAGCCGGCGCCGCCCTGCTCCCCGGCGCAGCCCGCGCCCAGGCCTTCCCGAACAAGCCCATCCGCCTGATCTGCCCCTGGACCGCCGGCGGCACCACCGACATCGTCATGCGCTCGTGGGCCGAGAGCGCCTCGAAGATCCTCGGGCAGAACGTGCTCATCGAGAACAAGGGCGGCGCCGGCGGCACGCTCGGCGCCGTGGAGCTCGCCAACAACGCCAAGCCCGACGGCTACACCCTCGCGCAGCTGCCGCAAAGCGTCTTTCGCATCCCGCACATGCAGAAGGTGCAGTTCGACACCACGAAGGACTTCACCTGGATCATCTGCATGACCGGCTACACCTTCGGGCTGGTGGTGCGTGCCGACTCGCCCATCAAGGACATCAAGGACCTGGTGGCCTTCGCCAAGGCCAAGCCCGGCGAGTTCACCTACGGCTCGCCCGGCATCGGCACCAGCCCCCACCTGGCCATCGAGGAGTTCGCCGCCAAGGCCGGCATCAAGCTGCAGCACGTGCCCTTCAAGGGCGTGGCCGACGGCATGCAGGCGCTCATCGGCGGTCACACCATGGGCCACAGCGACTCCACCGGCTGGGGCCCGCAGGTCGAGGCCGGGCGCCTGCGCCTGCTCGCCACCTACGGCAGCAAGCGCACGAAGAAGTGGCCCACTATCCCCACCCTCAACGACCTGGGCTACGAGACCGTGTCCGACTCGCCCTTCGGCGTGTGCGGCCCCAAAGGCATGGACCCCACCCTCGTCAAGACCCTGCACGACGCGTTCCGCAAGGTCATCGATGACCCCGCCGTGCTGCAGACGCTGGAGAAGTACGACCAGCCCATCATCCACATGGACACCGCGCAGTACACCAAGTTCGCGCTCGAGACCTTCAACGCCGAGCGCGCGACCATCGAGCGCCTGGGGATGTCCGCGCCGAAGTGAGGTGGCCCGTAAGCCCGTCAGCGAGCTCGGACCGGCCGGGACGAATGTATCCGGACCGTGACCGATCACGACCGAGGGCGTCGCCGGCGACGACCTGTCGTGGAACACCTTGTATCCGAGTGCTGGGTGCAGCCTCGCAGCACGAGGTCGCGGATCCGCGCTGCACGCGCTCGATGACTTCGCCGATCGAGCGGGCCCCGGGCGCGTGGACCGCCATCGCGTAGCCGACTGCAGACAGGAAGACGGCGGTCGCCACAGAGGGGACGATCGTGCCGCGACAACAGGGCCGGCGCGATGGCCCCCTGCGGCGCAGCATCGACTCCGTGCGCCGGATCGCCCGAAGGCGTATCGCAGAAGGGTCGCGCCGACTCGCCTTCATCGCGTCCGGCCTGCCCTGGCAGGGTGGATCAGCCCGCCGCCGCCAGCCCGCCGGCCAGGTCGGCAATCAGGTCCTCGGGCGTCTCCGCACCGACCGCGATGCGGATCAGGCCCTCGGTGACGCCAGAGGCACGCCGCGCCTCGGCACCGGCGCGCCCGTGGGTGGTGCTGGCCGGATGGGTGATGGTGGTCTTCACGTCGCCGAGGTTGGCGGTGATGGACAGCAGCCGGCAGGCATCGATGACGCGCCAGGCGCGCTCGCGGAGCAGCGGGCCGTAGAGGTCCTCGCCGTCGCGTCCGAGCTCGAAGGAGACGATGGCGCCGCCCGTCTTCTGCTGCGCCATCGCGAGCGCGTGCTGCGGGTGCGAGGCCAGGCCGGGGTAATAGACGCGGCCCACACCGGGCTGCGCCTCGAGCCACTGCGCGAGCTTCATCGCATTCGCGGACTGGCGCTCCATGCGCATGCCCAGGGTCTCCAGGCCCTTCAACAGCACCCAGGCATTGAACGCCGACAGCGCGGGGCCGGTGGTGCGCACGAAGGGCGCGAGCGTCTCGTTGATGTACTTCGAGTCGCCGCAGACGGCGCCGCCCAGCACGCGGCCCTGGCCGTCGATGTACTTGCTGGCGGAGTGCACGACGATGTCGGCGCCCAGGTCCAGCGGGCGCTGCAGCGCGGGCGAGCAGAAGCAGTTGTCGACGGCGAGCTTCACGCCGAGCTCGCGCGCGACCGCAGCGAGCGCGCGCACGTCGGTGAGCTTGGTGAGCGGGTTGGACGGGGTCTCGACGTACAGCAGCTTCGTGTTCGGGCGGATCGCGGCGCGCCAGGCGTCGGTGTCCTCGATCGGCACGTAGGTCACCTCGACGCCGAAGCGCTGCAGGATGGTGAACATCTGCAGCGTCGCGCCGAACAGCTCGTAGGCGGCGACGACATGGTCGCCGGCCCGCGTGAGGCTCATCACGGTGGCCATGATCGCGGACATGCCGGAGGCGGTGGCCACGCAGGCCTCGGCGCCCTCGAGCGCGGCGAGCCGGTTCTGGAAGGCGGCGACGGTGGGGTTGCCGGCGCGCGAGTAGATGAAGCCGTCCTCCTCGCCCATGAAGCGCGCGGCGGCCTGCGCGGCGTTGTCGAACACGAAGCTCGATGTCAGGAAGATCGGCTCGTTGTGCTCGTTGTACTGCGTGCGCGTGATGCCCTCGCGGATGGCGAGGGTGTCCAGGCCTAAGGGCCGGTGAGGCCGGTGAGGCCGGTGTGCGTCGGTCATGTCGATCGGTGCTCGAAAACGAAAGGCCCGCCGTGCGTGCAGCAGACGGCGGGCCTCGGCCCACTCGGTTTAGCTGCATTTTTAACGCGCCCGCAAGCGAGACAACTCAGCGCCTGACAAGAATAGCACAGGGACCCGCGACACCGGCGGGGCCGCGCGGCGCGCGAGGAGACGACCCGATGAACGACACCCTGAACCGACGGCTGCAGGCCCTGATGGCGCCCGGCGCGGGCACGATCCTGCCCGGCGCGGGCAATGCGCTGAGTGCGCGCTTCATCGCGGCAGCTGGCTTCGAGGCCGTGTTCGTGAGCGGCGCGGCGGTCGCCAACTGGCACCTGGGCAAGCCCGACGTAGGGCTGACCTCGATCACCGAGCTCGTCGACCACGTGTCGGCGATCCGCGACGCGGTGGACCTGCCGATCATCGTGGATGCGGACACTGAGAAGCTGCGCGCCGCAGTCGACGCGCGCCACGATGCGCAGATGATGATCCTGGCTTGCACCGATGCACGCGCGGTCGAAGGACTGCCGGCGGCGCTCGAGCGAGCCCGGCGCTACCAGGCGGCGGGCGCATGCCGCTGCTGCCGCGCGAGGCGCTGGCCGGGATGGGCTGCGCCGGCATCCTGTATGCGAACGCGGCGCTGCAGGCGGCGATGCAGGCGATGCGCGAGGTGCTCGAGCGCTACCGCGTGCGGGACTGAAGCGCCCTCCCCCGCCTTATCTCGAATCGGCGTTGAGCATCGAGAACTGCAGGTTCATCTGCGCTTTCGGCCCGGTGTCCTCGGCGGCGTCGGTGGCCGCGTTGCGCGCGGCCTCGATGCGGTCGAGGTACTCGGGCGAGACGTCGCCGGTGATGTAGCGGCCGTCGAAGCACGAGGCCTCGAAGACCTTCAGATGCGGGCCGAGGTCGCGCACCGACTGCTTCATCGACTCGATGTCCTGGTAGATGAGCGCGTCGGCGCCGATGGCGATGCGGATCTCCTCGTCGCTGCGGCCGCTGGCGATGAGCTCGGCGCGCGTGGGCATGTCGATGCCGTAGACGTTGGGAAAGCGCACCGGCGGCGCGGCCGACGCGAAGTAGACCTTGTTGGCGCCGGCGTCTCGCGCCATCTGCACGATCTCGTGCGAGGTGGTGCCGCGCACGATGGAGTCGTCGACCAGCAGCACGTTCTTGCCGCGGAACTCGATGCTCATCGCGTTGAGCTTCTGGCGCACCGACTTCCGGCGCACCGACTGCCCCGGCATGATGAAGGTGCGGCCGACGTAGCGGTTCTTGATGAAGCCTTCGCGGTAGTCGAGGTTCAGGCGATTGGCGAGTTGCTGAGCGGACGGCCGCGAGGTGTCGGGGATGGGCATCACGACGTCGATCTCGCCGGCCCACAGCTCGCGGCGGACCTTCTCGGCGAGGTACTCGCCCATCTTCAGTCGCGCGTCGTAGACCGACACGCCGTCGATGACCGAGTCGGGCCGCGCGAAGTACACGTACTCGAAGATGCACGGGTTGAGCGTGGCGCCCGGCGCGCAGGCTCGCGCATGGAAGTTGCCGTCGATGTCGATGAACACCGCCTCGCCCGGCGCGATGTCGCGCACGAACTTGAAGCCCAGGCCCTCGAGCGCCACCGACTCGGAGGCGATCAGGTACTCCGGGCCGTGGTCGGTCTCGGCCACGCCGTAGCACAGCGGCCGGATGCCGTACGGGTCACGGAAGCCCAGCACGCCGTAGCCGGCGATCTCGGCGGTGCACGCATAGGCGCCGCGCACGCGCTTGTGCAGCTCCACCACCGCCCGGAAGATCGTCTCCGGATCGAGCGACACGCCGACGGCCGCGGCCTGCAGTTCGTTGGCCAGCACGTTGAGGAGCACCTCGGAGTCGCTCTCGGTGTTGATGTGGCGGCGGTCGCGCCGGAACATCTCTTCCTTGAGCTGGTCGGAGTTGGTGAGGTTGCCGTTGTGCGCGAGGGTCACGCCGAAGGGCGCGTTCACGTAGAACGGCTGCGCCTCCTCCTCGTTGGTCGCGGAGCCGGCGGTGGGGTAGCGCACATGGCCGATGCCGCTGCGCCCCGGCAGGCCGCGCATGTTGCGCGTGCGGAAGACGTCGCGCACCAGGCCGCTGGCCTTGTGCATCGAGAACGCCTTTCCGTTGGAGGTGGCGATGCCGGCGGCATCCTGACCGCGGTGCTGCAGCAGCAGCAGCCCGTCGTAGAGCAGCTGGTTCACCGGGGTGCGCGCGACCACGCCTAGGATGCCGCACATGGAACTTCTCCGTTCAGTGTCGGCGATGCCGGCACGGGCCGGCACCGCGCGGGATTCGTCGTCAGGTCCTGCGCACGCCGGACAGCCGCTCGGGGAGGAACGGCTCGGCGCGTTGCACCAGCCCATCGAGCAGCGGGCGCGACAGCGCCTGCGTCCACGACGGATGTTTGGAGTAGCCGGCGAGGTGCGTGCCGAGCGCGGCCAGCAGGATGACGATCGCCGCGCGCAGCGTGCCGAGCACGGCGCCGAGCAGCCGGTCCGCGCCGCCCAGGCCCAGGCCCCGCAGGCCGCGCGCGGCGAGCGAGCCCAGCATGCGGACCGCGACGAAGAGCACGAGGAAGACGAGGAAGTAGACGACCGGAAGGGGCACGGCATCGGGCAGCACGCGCATGGCATGCGGCGCGATCAGCGGCACGCCGAGCAGCCCGACCACCCAGGCGGCGAGCGCGAACACCGTGCGCACCAGGCCGCGCATCAGGCCGAAGCCGACCGAGAGCACGACGACGATCGCGACGAACCAGTCCCAGCCGGTGATCGCGTCGAGCATCAGCCCGCTCCGGCGGTGGTGACCACGGCGGCACATACGACGACGACAGGCGACGCGGGTGCGCCGGTCACGGCGTGATCATCGCGGCCTGCACGCCGGCGGCCTGCAGCTGGGTGCGGGCCTGCTCGGCCGCATCGCGCGAGGTGAAGGGACCGACCCGCACGCGCACCCGGTCGCCGCGGTCGGTCTTGATCTTCTCGGTGAAGGCGCGCAGGCCCGTGGCCTGCACGCGCTCGACGGCGATGGCGGCGCCCGACTCGTTGGCGTACGCGCCGACCTGCAGCAGGTAGCGGCCCTCGCCCTTGGCTCGCGCCTGCGCGGCATCGGCGAGCTGGGCGATCTCGTCCTTGCCGTCCTTGCGGGGCTCGGCCTTCGTGGACTTGGTGTCGGCGGACTTGGTGTCGGTGGCCTTCGCGTCGGTGGCCTTCGCGTCGGTGGCCTTCGCGTCGGTGGCCTTCGCGTCGGTGGCTTTCGCGTCGGTGGCTTTCGAGTCGGCGCTCTTCGAGTCAGCGACGTTCGAGTCTCCCGACTTCGAATCGACGGACTTCGCCTCGCCGCCCTTCGCATCGAGCGGCTTCGTCTCCGCGACCCGCGCCGGCAGCGGCGTGTCGCGCGACGGGATCACGATGGCGACGTCGGACGAGGGCCGGGTGGGCTCGGCGTCGAGCAGCAGCGGCACGACGATGGCGGCCAGCAGGCACAGCGCGATCGCGCCGATCAGGCGATGCCGGGCGCGCTTCTTCTGCGGGAGCGCCGGATCGACGTCGCCGTCTTCGCTTCCACCCGCACGCTTGCGCGCCGGGGGCGAGGCCCGTGTTGCCATGGGAGGGGGGAGACGGTTCGAATCAGGGACCGGATCGTCCACGCGAGGCCAGCACATCGGCCACGGTCAGGAACGATCCCAGGACCACGATTCTATCATTCTCGCCGGCCCGCCCCTTCGCGGCGGCGAAGGCCTCGCGCGGCGACGCGAAGCGGGCGATGGTCCGCTCGGCATCCTCGCCCTGCCCCGGCACGATGCCGACGTCGCGCAGCGCCTGCTCGAGCACCTGTGCGCTCACGCCGCGCGGGCCCGGCAAGTCGGTGACGAGCCAATGGTCGACGCGTCCGCGCAGATGCGCGATGGCGCCCGCGATGTCCTTGTCGCCGAGCATGCCGAACACCGCGTAGGTGTACGGGAAGAAGCCCATGCCATCGAGGTTGGCCGCGAGGTGCGCGACCGCGTGCGGGTTGTGCGCGACGTCGAGCACGACGGCGGGCCGTCCGGCGAGCACCTGGAAGCGCCCGGGCAGCTCGACCGTGGCGAAGCCTTGCCGCACGGCCTGCGCGCTCACCGGCAGCCGGTCGCGCAGCGACTCGAGCGCGGCCAGCACGCCCGATGCGTTCAGCAGCTGGTTGGCACCGCGCAGCGCAGGGTAAGCGAGGCTGTTGCGGCGCTGGCCGCGCCCGCCATAGCTCCACTGCTGGCGGTCGCCCGAGTAGTTGAAGTCGTGGCCGAAGCGCCAGAGATCGGCGCCGATCTCGGTCGCGTGGTCGATCAGCGACTGCGGCGCGACCGGGTCGGTGCAGATCGCCGGACGTCCGGTGCGGTAGACGTGCGCCTTCTCCCAGCCGATCTTCTCGCGCGTGTCGCCCAGGTACTCGGCGTGGTCGATGTCGATGCAGGTGACGATCGCGCAGTCGGCATCGACCAGGTTCACCGCGTCGAGCCGCCCGCCCAGGCCGATCTCGAGCACCAGCGCATCGGGCGCGGCCTGCTGGAAAAGCCGCAGGATGGCGAGCGTGGTGAACTCGAAGTAGCTCAGGCGCGTCTCGCCGCGCGCAGCCTCCACCGCCTCGAACTGCTCGACGAGCGCCTCGTCGGAGGCCGGCACGCCGTCGAGGCGCGCGCGCTCGTTGAAGCGCAGCAGGTGCGGCGAGGTGTAGCAGCCGACCCGAAAGCCCGCAGCCAGCAGGATCGACTCGAGCATCGCGCAGGTCGAGCCCTTGCCGTTGGTGCCGGCCACCACGATCTTGGTGCCGGGCAGGTCCAGGCGCAGCCGCTCGGCGACTTCGCGCACCCGGTCGAGACCCAGCTCGATGCCCTTCGGATGCAGGCCCTCGATGCGCGCGAGCCAGGCCTCGAGGCCCAGCGGCGCGCCGTGCGTGATGGTGCTCAGGCCAGCGCCTCCGAGGGCTGGCGCAGCAGCAGCGCGAGCAGTTGCGCGATCTCGTCGCGCATCTGCTTGCGGTGCACGATCATGTCGACCGCGCCCTTCTCCACCAGGAACTCGGCGCGCTGAAAGCCCTCGGGGAGCTTCTCGCGCACGGTCTGCTCGATGACGCGCGGGCCGGCGAAGCCGATGAGTGCGCGCGGCTCGGCGATGACGACGTCACCGAGGAAGCAGAAGCTCGCCGACACGCCGCCCATCGTCGGGTCGGTCAGCACCGAGATGTACGGCAGGCGTGCATCCGAGAGCTGGGTGAGCATGGCGGTGGTCTTGGCCATCTGCATCAGCGACAGCAGGCCTTCCTGCATGCGCGCACCGCCCGAGGCGGCCACCGAGATGAAGGGCACCTTCTGGTCGATGGCGTTCTGCACGCCGCGCGCGAAGCGCTCGCCGACGACCGAGCCCATCGAGCCGCCCATGAACTCGAACTCGAAGGCCGCGACCACCACCGGCAGCGCACGGATGGCGCCGCCCACGACCACCAGCGCATCGGTCTCGCCGGTGGCGTCCATCGCCTCGGCGATGCGGTCGGGGTACTTGCGGCTGTCCTTGAACTTGAGCGCGTCGACCGGCACGACTTCCTGGCCGATCTCGTAGCGGCCTTCTGCATCGAGCAGCGCGTCGATGCGCGCGCGGGCGCCGATGCGCATGTGGTGGTCGCACTTGGGGCAGACGCTGAGGTTGCTCTCGAGGTCGGCCCGGTAGAGCACCGCGTCGCACGACGCGCACTTGACCCAGACGCCCTCGGGCACCGTGCGCTTGCCGCCGCCCGGCGTGACCGCACGCTTGATGCGCGGGGGAAGCAGCTTCTCGAGCCAGCTCATGGCGGTGACCTCAGGTGGCGGACACGCCGGCGTCCATCGCCTGGCGGATGCCCTGGATGAAGGCCGCGGCACGCTCGACGGCGTGCGCGGGCCCGGCGGCCTCGATCTCCTGGATCAGCCGCGTGCCGATCACGACGGCGTCGGCCCGCTCGGCGATCGCGCGCGCGGTGGCGCCGTCGCGGATGCCGAAGCCCACGCCGACCGGCAGACCGGTGGCCTCGCGGATGGCCGGCAGCGCCGACAGCACCTCGTCGACGTTGAGCGCGCCCGAACCGGTCACGCCCTTGAGCGACACGTAGTACACGTAGCCGCTGGCGATGCGCCCGACCTGCGCGATGCGCGCGGGTGTGGAGGTGGGCGCGATCAGGAAGATCGGGTCGAGCCCGTGCGACTTGAACATCGGACCGAGCGAACCGGCCTCCTCGGGCGGCAGGTCGACGACCAGCACGCCGTCGACGCCGGCCTCGGCCGCACGCGCGGCGAAGGCCTCGGCGCCCATGCGCTCGATGGGGTTCAGGTAGCCCATCAGCACCACCGGCGTGGTGGTGTCGGTGCGTCGGAACTCGCGCACCCAATCGAGCACGTCGCCCAGACCCACGCCGAGCGACAGCGCATGCTCGCCGGACTTCTGGATCACCGGGCCATCGGCCATCGGGTCGGAGAACGGCACGCCGAGCTCGATGACGTCGGCGCCGGCGCGGGCGAGCGCATGCATCATCGGCACCGCATGCTCGCGGCTCGGATGCCCGGCGGTGAAGTACGGGATCAGCGCGCGGCGGTTGGCGGCGCGCAGGCGGGCGAAGGTGGCGTCGATGCGGGACATGTGAGGCTGGGGCTCGATGTGGGCGCTCAGACCTTCAGCCCGTCGCGCTCGGCCACGGTCTGCATGTCCTTGTCGCCGCGTCCGGACAGGTTCACCAGGATGACCTTGTCCTTGGGCAGCGTGGGTGCGAGCTTCGCGGCATAGGCGAGCGCATGGCTGGTTTCAAGGGCGGGGATGATGCCCTCGATGCGGCAGCAGGTGTGGAAGGCGGCGAGCGTTTCGGTGTCGTCGATCGGCACGTAGGTCGCGCGGCCGCTGTCCTTGAGCCACGCATGCTCGGGACCGACGCCGGGGTAGTCGAGACCGGCCGACACCGAGTGCGTGTCGATGATCTGGCCGTTCGCATCCTGCAGCAGGTAGGTGCGATTGCCGTGCAGCACGCCTGGCGTGCCTGCGGTGAGCGAGGCCGCGTGGCGGCCGCTGGCGATGCCGTCACCGCCCGCCTCCACACCCACCAGCTTGACGTCCTCGTACGGGATGTACGGATGGAAGATGCCGAGCGCGTTGGAGCCGCCGCCCACGCAGGCCACGACATAGTCGGGCTGGCGGCCGACCACCTCGGGCATCTGCCACAGGCATTCCTGACCGACCACCGAATTGAAGTCACGGACCATCATCGGATACGGGTGCGGGCCCGCGACGGTGCCGATGATGTAGAAGGTGTCCTCGACGTTGGTGACCCAGTCGCGCATCGCCTCGTTGAGCGCGTCCTTGAGCGTCTTGCTGCCCGACTCGACCGGCACCACCTCGGCGCCCAGCAGCTTCATCCGGTAGACGTTCTGCACTTGGCGCACGATGTCGGTCGAGCCCATGTAGACGACGCACTTCATGCCGAAGCGCGCGCAGACGGTGGCGGTGGCCACGCCGTGCTGGCCGGCGCCGGTCTCGGCGATGACGCGGGGCTTGCCCATCCGCTTGGCGAGCAGCGCCTGGCCGATGGTGTTGTTGACCTTGTGCGCGCCGGTGTGGTTCAAGTCCTCGCGCTTGAACCAGATCTGCGCGCCGCCGAGCTGCTCGGACCAGCGCCTGGCGTGGTACACCGGGCTCGGACGGCCGACGAAGTGCTTGAGCTCGCTCTTGAACTCGGCGACGAACTCGGGGTCCTTCTGGTACTTCGCGTAGGCGAGGCGAAGTTCCTCGAGGGCGTGCATCAGCGTCTCGGAGACGAAGGTGCCGCCGTAGGGGCCGAAATGGCCGCGGGCGTCGGGGAGGTCGTAGGGCTTCATGGTCGGTCTGCGTCCGCTGAGAGCACGGCGGCGACGAATCGCTCCATCCGTGTCCTGTCCTTCGTTCTCGGGTCGCTGCCCTGGATGCCGCTCGAGACGTCGACCGCGAAGGGCCTGACTCGCCCGATCGCCTCGGCCACGGAGCCGGCATCGAGGCCGCCGGAGAGCACGATCCGTGCAGGCAGCCCATCGGGTATCCACGACCAGTCGAACGTCCTGCCGCTGCCGCCGTAGCCGTCGCTGAACGCGTCCAGCACCAGGCATTCGGCGGCGCCGAACGAACCCGACGATGATAACAAATCGGTTTCCGCCCGCATGCGGATGGCCTTCCACCACGGCAGGCCGCAGCCCGCGGCGATCGCGGCGCCGAGCTCGGGGGTTTCGTCGCCGTGCAGCTGCAGCACGTCCAGGCCGACCCGCGACGCGGTGGCCTCGACCTCTTCGCGCGGCGCATCGACGAAGAGGCCGACCGCCGACACGAAGGACGGCAGCCGGCGGCGCAGCACGGCCGCGTCCTCGGGCGACACCGCGCGCGGACTCTTGCGGTAGAACACGAAGCCGATCGCATCGGCCCCGATCGCGACCGCGTCGTCGACGTCGCCGGGGCGGACCAGTCCGCAGAACTTGATGCGTGTCTTCATGGGATCAGATCGAGGCGGCGCCGAGCGGATCGGGCGCCTCCGTGGGCAGGCCGAACACCGGATCGTAGTCCACGCCGGCCAGATACAGCCCCGAGGGCGAGAAGGTCGGCGCACCCAGCGCGCGCCGACGCGCTGCCAGCAGCTCAGCGACCCAGGCCGCGGGCTGGCGCCCGGTGCCCACGTAGACCAGGGTCCCGACGATGTTGCGGACCATGTGGTGCAGGAAGGCGTTGGCGGTGAGGCTCAGCTCGATGAACTCGCCGCGCGTGACGACCTCGAGCCGGTGCATCGTGCGCA
>JBIIPQ010000450.1:0-3731 GCA_044342535.1 Burkholderiaceae bacterium | reverse complement strand
GCTCGGCGCCTGGCCGTCGGTGTCCGGGCGCCTCGCGCAGGCCGAGAACGTGCGCGTCGCGCTGACGCTGGTCGCCCGCGGCGAGGCGCCGCTGGGCATCGTCTACGCGACCGACGCGCGGGCCGAGCCGAAGGTCCGGGTCGTCGACACCTTTCCCGAGGCCTCCCATCCGCCGATCGTCTACCCGATCGCGATCGTGGCCGGCACGCGCTCGCCGCAGGCGCAGGGCTACGTCGACTTCCTGCGCTCGCCGGCCGGCCTGGCGGTGTTCGCGGCGCACGGCTTCGGCCCGGCGCCGCGCTGAGTCCGGACGCCGCATGCTCGAGCTGTCTCCGGACGACTGGGTCGCGCTGCGCCTGAGCGTGAAGGTCGCATGCGTCGCCACACTCGGGGCGCTGCCGCTGGCCATCGCGGTGGCGACGCTGCTGGCGCGCGCCCGCTTCCCGGGCAAGACCCTGGTCGACGCGCTGGTGCACCTGCCGCTGGTGATGCCGCCGGTGGTCACCGGCTACCTGCTGCTGCTGGCATTCGGTCGGCGGGGCCCGATCGGCGAGTGGCTCGAGTCCACCTTCGGGCTGGTGCTGTCGTTCCGCTGGACGGGCGCCGCGCTGGCCTGTGCCGTGATGGGCTTTCCGCTGATGGTCCGCGCGATCCGGCTGTCGATCGAGGCGGTGGACGGGCGGCTCGCCGCGGCTGCGGCCACCCTCGGCGCACCGCCCCTGTGGTCGTACGCGACGGTCACGCTGCCGCTCGCGCTGCCCGGCGTGCTCGCCGGCGCCGTGCTGTGCTTCGCCAAGGCGCTCGGCGAGTTCGGCGCGACGATCACGTTCGTCTCGAGCATTCCGGGCGAGACGCGGACACTGCCGTCGGCGATCTACGCGGCCACGCAGACGCCGGGCGGGGACGAGAGCGCGATGCGCCTGACGCTGGTCGCCATCGCCGTGTCGGTGGCTGCGCTGGCCTTGTCCGAATGGCTCGCGCGCCGGGTCCGGCGTGCCGTCGGGGGTGCCCCGTGATCGAGGTCGATGTGCGGCTGGCGCGCGGCGGTTTCCGGCTCGCCTGCGCGTTCCGCTCGGACACCGGCGCGCTGGCGCTGTTCGGCCGCTCCGGCTCGGGCAAGTCGACGGTGCTCGGGCTGATCGCCGGGCTGCTGCGTCCGGACGCGGGCCGGATCGTCGTCGACGGGCGCACGCTGGTCGACGTCGAGCGGGGCATCTTCCTGCCGCCGCACCGGCGCCAGGTCGGCATGGTGTTCCAGGACGCGCTGCTGTTCCCGCACCTGAGCGTGCGCGCGAACCTGGCCTACGGACGGCGTTTCGCGCGCTCAGGCCGACCGGTGGACGCCGACGCGGTGATCGGCATGCTCGGCATCGGGCACCTGATGGCGCGGCGTCCCGCCGGCCTGTCGGGCGGCGAGCGCCAGCGCGTCGCGATCGGCCGCGCGCTGCTCGCCGGGCCGCGGGTGCTGCTGCTCGACGAGCCGCTGTCCGCGCTCGACTTCGAACGACGGCGAGAGATCATGCCGTACGTCGAGCGGCTGCGCGACACGCTGGCCTGGCCGCTCGTTTACGTCTCGCACGCGGTCGACGAGGTCGCCCGCATCGCGCGCGAGGTGGTGGTGCTGGAAGACGGCGCGGTGGTGGCCAGCGGCGCTCCGGGCGAGGTCCTGGCGCCCGGCGGCGCATCGGCCGGCTTCGGCGCGGTCTCGGTGATCGAGGCGCGCGTGGCGGGCCACGACGCCGCGTACGGTCTGACCGCGCTCGACCATCCGGCCGGTCCGATCAGCGTGCCCGGACACGTCGGCCGGCCGGGGGACATGCATCGCGTGCTGGTGCGTGCGACCGACGTGGCGCTCGCCGTGCAGCGGCCGCGCGACGTCAGTTTCCGGACCGTGCTGCTCGGCACGATCCGATCGATCGCCGTCGAGGACGGGCCGACCGCACGGGTCGAGATCGCGCTGCGCGGCGAGGGCCGGCTGGTGGCGCTGGTCACGCGAAAGGCGATCGACGAGCTCGCGCTGGACGCCGGGGACGAGGTGTTCGCGATGCTCAAGGCAACCGCGCTCGACGAGCGCGCGACGGCGTTCGCACCTCGGGTGCGCTGACCCGCACGCTTGCCGGATCCGAGTTCGGGGTTTGGGCGCGGCGGCACGCCCGCGACTCAGTCCGCCTGCGCCGCCTTCGGCTCCGGAGTCGGTTCCCCAGGCTGCGTCAGCCGCGCGCGCAGCGGCGCGAAGTGGCGCTCGATCGCCGCCTCGGTCTCGGCCTCCATCGCGCGGTACGCGGCGACGAGCGAACGGCCGAGCGCGCTCAGCTCGGCACCGCCGCCGTTCGCCCCGCCGGGGCTGGCGAACACGACCGGCTCGTCGAACATTCGGTTCAGCGAGTCGATCAGCAGCCAGGCCCGCCGGTACGACATGTTCATGTCGCGCCCGGCCGCAGCGATCGACCCGCTGCGGCCGACCCCCTCGAGCAGGGCGATCTTGCCCGGGCCGATCCGGGCGTCATCGGCCAAGCGCAGCCTGACGCTGACCTCGGCTCTGTGCTTGGTGCGCATTCCGGAATGATAGTCCCGCGACCGCCGTACCCTGCTTGCGTCATGCCGTCGCCACGCGGCGCCGATAGGCTCGGTGCAGGCTGTCGAAGCGGTCTCCGTGGTGGGGCCCGTTCTCTGGACGGGTTCACGGTTCCGCTCCATCGGCAGCCTGTTTCGGCCGGCCATCCCGTCGCGGGTGGCCGGCGCTTTTTTTGGGCGGAGGGGGGCTGCGCGGGTCAGCCGATCCCGGCGACCGCGCACTCGCTCGCTTCGCCACCGGCATCGGTCGGCTTCTTCTGCAGCAGCGTCACGCCGTTCTTGACTGCGACGATCTCGGCGAGGATGGATACCGCGATCTCGGCCGGCGTGCGGCTGCCGATGTCCAGCCCGATCGGGCCGTGCAGCCGCGCGATCTCGGCGTCGCCCAGGTCGAAGAGCTTCAGACGCTCGCGGCGCTTGGCGGTGTTGCCGCGCGAGCCCAGCGCGCCGACATAGAAGCACGGCGACTTCAGCGCCTCGAGCAGCACCATGTCGTCGAGCTTGGGATCGTGGGTCACCGCGACCACCGCGCTGTGGGCATCGAGCTCCAGACGCAGCACGGCGTCGTCGGGCATCTCGGTCGTGAAGGTCGTGCCCGGCACGTCCCAGGTCAGGTGGTACTCCTCGCGCGGGTCGCAGACGATGACCTCGAAGTCGAGGGCGAGCGCCATCTCGGCGAGCACGCGCGAGAGCTGCCCGGCGCCGATCACCAGCATCCGCCAGCGCGGCCCGAAGACCTGGCGCATCGTGTCGCCGGCCAGCTCGAAGGCCTCGCCGCGACGGCCGGACTCGAGCGTCACCGCACCGGTGGCGAGGTCGACCTGGCGCGCGACCAGCTCGTGCCGGGCCGTACGCTCGAGGAGGGCGTCGATCCATGAGGCGTCGGAGAGCGGCTCCTGGACCAGCCGCAGCGTGCCGCCGCAGGGCAGGCCGAAGCGGGCGGCCTCCTCCTTGGAGACGCCGTAGACGATCGTCGACGGACGGTCGACGCGCTCGCCGTGGCGTACGCGGTCGATCAGGTCGTCCTCGACGCAGCCGCCCGACACCGATCCGACCACCAGGCCGTCGTCGCGCAGGCACAGCAGCGCGCCGGGCGGGCGGGGCGCCGAGCCCCAGGTCTCGGCCACCGTCACCAGCCAGGCGCGGCGGCCTTCGTT
>JBIIPQ010000451.1:0-3731 GCA_044342535.1 Burkholderiaceae bacterium | reverse complement strand
GACAGCACCACCGAGCGCACCAGCCGCACCACCCGAGGCACGTCGGGCACGACGATCGCGAGGATCACGGTGACGAGCCCGCCGCCCCAGATCCCCACCAGCGCGATCGCGAGCAGGATGCCCGGGATCGCCATCAGCCCGTCCATCACCCGCATCACCGGCCCGTCGAGGCGACGCCACCAGCCGGCCGCCAGGCCGATCGCCAGCCCGATCGACACCGACAGCAGCGCGACCGTCAGGCCCACCACCAGCGACACGCGCGCGCCGTAGACCACGCGGCTCCAGACGTCGCGCCCGAGGTGGTCGGTGCCGAAGCGGGCGACGCGCTCGCCGGTCTCGCCGTCGTCGCGAAGCACTTCGACCACCTGCCCCGGCTTCGCGTTGCGCACCGACGGGTCGAGCTCGGCCGGGTCGACCGTGTCGAGCCAGGGGGCGAGCAGCGCCATCGCGACGACGAGCGCGAGCACCACGGTGCCGGCGATCACGCCCTTGTGCCGCAGCGCGATGCGCCAGCGGGACGGACGGGACGCGGTCGGCACGGCCGCCTCGTTCGCCACGGCCCCGCCTCAGTACCGGATCCGCGGGTCGAGCACCGCGTAGCCGATGTCGATCGCGAGGTTGACGAACACGTAGCCGGTGGCGAACAGCAGGATCAGCGCCTGGATCACCGGGAAGTCGCGCGACAGCACCGCCTCGACGGTGAGCCGGCCGAGCCCCGGGATCGCGAACACGCTCTCGGTGACCACCGCGCCGCCGATCAGCACCGCGAGCCCGATGCCCACCACCGTGAGGATCGGCACCGCCGCGTTGCGCAGCGCGTGACGGGTCAGCACGTCGCGCTCGCGCAGACCCTTCGCACGCGCGGTGCGCACGTAGTCCTCGTTCAGAACCTCGAGCACGCTGGTGCGGGTGATCCGCGCGACCAGCGCGACGTAGACCAGCGCGAGCGTGACCGCCGGCAGCAGCAGACGCTCGAGGAAGGGACCGAGACCGTCGGCGATCCGCGCGTAACCCTGCACCGGTAGCCATTCGAGCTGCACCGAGAAGATCCAGACCAGCAGGTAGCCGAGCACGAACACCGGCATCGAGAAGCCGGCGACCGACAGGCCCATGACCGCGCGATCGATCCAGGTGCCCTGCCGGAACGCGGCGACGACACCGAGCGGCACCGCGATCGAGACCGCGATCGAGAGCGCCGCGAGTCCGAGCGCGAGCGTGGGCTCGAGACGCTGCACGATCAGCTCGGCCACCGGCTTGCGGAAGAAGTAGCTCTCACCGAGGTCGCCGCGCAGCACCCCGCCCAGCCAGATCGCGAACTGGGTGACCACCGGCTTCTCGAGCCCGAGCTTCTCGCGCAGCGCGGCCACCTGCTCGGGGGTGGCCGAGTCGCCGGCGATCACCGCGGCCGGATCGCCGGGCACAGCCCGCAGGATCGCGAAGACGATCACCGCGACCACGAACAGCACCGGCACGACCGCCAGCACGCGACGGGCGACGAAGCCGATCACCGGCCCGACCCGCGCGCGCGGCCCGCACCCGCCCCGACGGCTGTCGTCACTTCTTCTTCAGGCCCCAGAACACCGTGAATGGCGCGTCGAAGACCTGCTCGACGCTCTTCGAGACCGCGCCCACGAAGCTCGCCTCGCCGAGGGTGACGAAGGCGACGAACTCGTTGTTGCGCTCCTGGATCTGCCGCGCCAGGTCACGCTTGGCCTCCATGTCGGAGGCACGCGTGAATGCGTCGCGCAGCGCCTCCATCTTGTCGTCGCAGGGCCAGCCGAGGAACGAGGTCCTGCAGTTGGTGTTCAGCATCGTCCGGCCGATGGGATCGAGGGCGTCGCGGGTGTCGTAGAACGACATGAAGAACGACCAGCCGCCTTCGGCCGGCTTGTCCTTCTTGCGCAGCCGCGCACCCATCGACTGCCAGTCCGAAGGCGCGAGCTGAACCTTGAAGCCGGCCCGCTCGAGCTGCTGCTTGGCGAGCGGCCCGAGCGGCGCCAGGAGCGTCACGTCGGTGGGATACGGCAGCACCACCGGGGTGCCGTCGTAGCCGGCCTCCTTCAGCAGCGCGGCCGCGCGTTTCGCGTCGCCCTTCACCAGCTCCTTCATGCCGGCGTCGGTGGCGAGCGGGCTGCCACAGGCGTACATCGATCGGCACACCTTGTAGTACTTCGGGTCGCCGACCGCACCCTTCAGGATCTGCTCCTGGCTGAGCGCGATCATCGCGGCCTGGCGGATCTTCGGGTTGTCGAAGGGCGGATGCGCGTGGTTCATCCGCGCGAAGTACTGGCCCGAGGTGAAGGGCTTGAGGAACAGCCCCTTCTCCTTCTCGAGCAGCGGCAGCAGGTCGGGCGGCACGCTCTCCACCGCGTCGACTTCGCCCCGGACCAGCGCGTTGACCGCGGTCTGCGGGTCGGTGATGTTGACCCACTCGACGCGCTCGACCATGGCGACCTTGCCGCCGGCCAGGCCCGAAGGCGGCTCGGCGCGCGGTCGGTACTTCGGATTCTTCACGTAGACAACACGCTCGCCCGGCTTCCACTCGTCTCGCTTGAAGACGAAGGGGCCGGAGCCGATCACCTGCTCGGGCTTGATCGGCTCGGCCGGGTCGGTGTCGGCGACGCGCTTCGGCATGATCAGCAGCGGCGCCAGGCTGGGCTTGGACAGCGTCTCGAGCACCAGGCCGTAGGGCTCCTTCAGCACGAGGCGGAAGGTCTTGCCGTCGACAGGGTCGATCGACGCGACGAAGGGCGCGAGGCGCAGCCCGGTGGGGTCGCGGCGGATGAAGCGCCTCACCGACGCGATGCAGTCCTCGGCGGTGACCGGCGTGCCGTCGTGCCACTCGAGGCCGTCGCGCAGCCGGAAGGTCCAGGTGAGCCGGTCGGCGCTCACGTCCCACTTCTCCGCCATCTGCGGACGGACCGTGCCCTTCGCGTCCACCGCGAGCAGTTGGTCCCAGACCAGGTAGCCGTGGTTGCGCACGATGTACTGCGTGCTGACCGTCGGATCGAGGATCTTCAGGTCGGAGTGCATGACGATCCGCACGGTCTGTGCCCAGGCCTGCTGCAGGGGCAGCGCGGCGAGCGTGGCGAGCGTGACGGCGAGCAGGCGCTTCATCGGAGTCTCCCTGCAGGACCCGGCAATTCGGGCCATTATTTGATGATGGAACACGCGTTCCGTTGTGAATTCAGTCTCGGGAATCGGTCAGAACCCGTCAAGGCCCGGCAAAGTGCAGGTAGGGCTCGCGTTCGAGCTGCTTCAGCAGGTCCACTTCCCAGGTCAGGTACTGGCGCATCGCCGCCTCGACGTCGTCGCCGCGGGCCCAGGGCGGGTACCACATGTCGTCGGTGTCGGTGAGGAGCAGCGGGTCGCCGTCGCCGGGCGCGCAGGCCTCGACCGGCCGTCCGGACGCGCGCCAGGCGGCGCGGCCGCCCTCGAGCCAGTGCACGTCCGACCGGCCGAGTGCAATCGCGTCCTGCGCGGCATGGCGGGCGAGGCGACCGTCGTTGCAGCAGAAGACCAGCGACGCATCAGGCGGCAGCGTCGCGAGGCCCGCGGCGAGCTTCGAGCGCATCGCATACGCCGAGCCGGGGATGCGCGCGCTCCGGTACCAGTAGCTGTCGCCGACGTCGATGACGCGGACCGCGGCGCGAGCGAGCGCGTCGGCCAACCCGGCGACGTCGATCGCCTCGGCCGTCTGCCGGTCCTCGCCCAGAGCGGGCACGCGGACC
>JBIIPQ010000449.1:0-3748 GCA_044342535.1 Burkholderiaceae bacterium | reverse complement strand
TCGACTTCTGCTTCGGGCAAGGCGATCGGACTTCCTGCCGGCCGGCCCGGCGCCGGAGCGGGCATCGGCGCGGTTTCGCGCACGCCGGGCATCGGCAGCACCTTGCCCGCGGTCTCGGCCTGCGGCAGGGGTGGTGACTCGGGCGCGGGCGGGCTCCACGGCTCGACGCCGCGTGCAGCCAGCCAGGCATCGGTCTCGACGATCGCCTCGGCGAGCCGCGGTGCGAGCCGTGCGATCGCCGCGGCGCGCACCGCCCCACGCGTGGCACGCTCGGAGGTGAGCGGGCGCAGGGCATCGAGCGCCGCCGCGGCGAGCACGCTCGCGCCGAGCGGCGCGCGCATGTCGTCCGACACCGTTCGAGTAAGCCCGTCGACGCGGCGCAGCGCCACCTCGTAGGCCGCGCCCAGGTGCTCCCGTATGGCCTTGGAGACCTCGTCGGCCAGGATCTGGTGATCGAGCTCTGCCTCGCCCAGCAGGCTCAGCATCGGCGGCTCGCCGTCGTCGGACGGCGGCGACTGATTGAACTCCAGCATGCGAAAGGTGAGGTCATACAGGCGCGCGAGCGCGCGCTGCGAGCGGCCACCGGCCTCCATTCGCAGCACGGCGGCGGCAGCGGCGAGCTGACGCCGTCCGACGATCGAGGCCGCGAGGTCCGCCGACTGCTCGAGCGTGTCGGCCACCTCGGGCAGTGCCGCGGACAACGCGCGCACGAACGCCCTCCCCAGCCGCTCTCGCGCTTCGGTGAACAGGGAGAATCGGTCGAGATCGGCCACTGCGCTCGCGTTTCCGGAACCGGTCCGAAGAGGGGAAGACCGCAAGGCTGCGATGCTACGGCATCACCCGGCGGGCCTTTGTGATGGAATCGGCGTCCCGGCCGCCCGCGCGCGGCCTCCAGGCATGACCTCGCGTCACCCCGAATGAACCCACGCCTCATCGCCGCATCGTTCGCCGTTGCCTGCGGACTCCTTACCGCCCCTGTGCAGGCGCAGTACCAGGGCATCGTCAGCCTGCCCCCGGTCGGGCCCGGCGACAGCCGCCTGCTCCTGGGCGGCGCGGCCATCCTCCGGCCGGCCTACCTCGGCTCCGACGACCAGACGCTAATGGTGCTGCCGTACATCGACTACGCGAACCGCAGCGGCTTCTTCGCGAGCACAGGCAGCGGCATCGGCTACTCGTTCGTCAACACGGCGACGACGCAGATCGGCGCGAGGCTCATCCCCCGCTTCGGCCGCCGCGAGAGCCAGTCCTCCGACCTGCGCGGCATGGGCGACATCGGCTTCGGCGCCGAGGCCAGCGTGTACTGGACGCAGGCGCTATCGCGGGCCTGGACGCTCGGCGTGAACGTCCGCGGCGGCGACAAGGGGGCGGAGCTCGATGCGGGCGTGCGGCGGGATCTGCAGCTCGGGCCGGCCACGCGGATGAGCCTCACCGCGTTCGTCACCGCGGGCAACGCGAAGTCGCAGCAGACCTGGTTCGGCGTAGACGCCGGCCAGTCGCTCGCCTCGGGCTACGCGGCCTACTCGCCGTCGAGCGGCCTGCGCAACGCGCAGCTCGCGCTGTCGGCCAATCACTTCTTCGCCGGGCGCTGGATCGCCATCGGCGGCATCGGGGTCGGGCATCTGCTCGGCGACGCCGCCGACTCGCCGATCGTCCGGCAGCGCACCAACGCGACCGCTTTCGCCGCGATCGGCTACCAGATGTTCTGAGGGCACCGGACCGATGACGCAGTCTCCTGCACGCGGACCGCTGGACGGGCTGCGGATCGTCGAGTTCTCGGCCTTCGTCGCGGCGCCGTCGGCCGGGCTCGCGCTCGCGCAGCTCGGCGCGGACGTGATCCGGGTCGACCCGCCGGGCGGCAACATCGACGCGAACCGGATGCCGGTGAATGCCGAGGGCCGCAGTCTTTACTGGGCGTCGCTGAACCACGGCAAGCGTTCGGTGGAGATCGACCCGCGCGCCCCGGCCGGACGGCGGCTGCTGCAGGACCTGATCGCCGCGCCGGGCGAAGGCGGCGGCATCTTCGTCACCAACCTCGGGGTCGACGGCGACCTGGGCTACGAGGCACTGCGTGCGCGCCGCCCCGACGTGATCATGGTGCAGCTGGTCGGCTCGTCGGACGGGGCCAACGCGGTCGACTACACGGTCAACTGCGCCGCGGGCTTTCCGGTGGTCACCGGCGACGGCCGCACGCCGGTCAACCACGTGCTGCCCGCCTGGGACCTGCTCGCCGGCATGACCCTCGCGACGGCGGTGCTGGCCGCCGACCGGCACCGGCGCCTCACCGGCGAAGGCCAGCGAGTGCAGCTCGCGCTGTCCGACGTCGCGTTCGCGGCCACGGCCTCGCTCGGCTACGTCGCCGACGTCGAGGTCAACGGCGGCGCGCGGCGCGCCGACGGCAACTTCCTCTACGGCGCCTATGGCGACGCCTTTCGTACCGGCGACGATCGCTGGGCGATGGTGGTCGCGATCAGCGACCGGCAGTGGCAGGCTCTGGTGCGCGCGGTCGGCCTCGCCGACGCGCTCGCCGCGGCCGCTGCGTCACTCGGGCATCGACTCGACACCGAGGCGGGCCGCTGGGAGGCCCGCGAGCTGATCTCGGCCTTCCTGCGCCCCTGGTTCGCGCGGCGCACGCTCGCCGAGGTCGGGGCCGCGCTCTCCGACCGTGCCCTCCTCTGGGGCCCGTATCGCAGCTTCGAACAGATGCTCGCCGAGGATGCGCGCGTCTCCGAGGCCAACCCGATGTTCGCCCGCATCGACCACCCCGGCTACGGGCGTTTCCTCACCGCGACCAGCCCACTGGCCTTCGGCGCCTTGCCCCGCCCCGCACCCGCCCCCGCCGCCTGCATCGGGGCCGACACCGCCGCCGTCCTGGCCGAGGTGCTCGGCCTCGACGCGGGTGCGATCCTCGCCTTGCAGGCGGCGGGCACGCTCGGCGGCCCGCCCACGGGCCCGCTCCCTGCTACGCCGGCCGCACCGGACACCCCGTCATGACCGCCACGCACACCCCCTCGTCCTCGCCCGCCGCGGCCGCCCTTGCAGACCTCGACGCCGCCTGCGCCGCCGCGCTCGCCGCCGCCGACCGCCTGGTCGATGCACTGTGCGTCCGCCTGCGCGCGCGCCTGGGCGACGATCCGGACGCTGCCAACCGGGAGCAGGCCCGCACCCACGGGTTCGCCTGGGCGGCGACCTACGTCCGTGCGCTGCACGAGATGCTCGGCTGGTCGCGGCGGCTGGCCTCGGCCGGCCGGCTCGGCGAGCTCGAGTCGCTGATGCTGCAGGCCGCCTTCGGCGAATACCTGGCGCAGCTCGCCGGCGGCCTGCCGATGAGCCAGGGCGAGCTGTTCCGCCCTGACCTCATCGACGAGGACGGTGATGCGCTCGCCGCCTTCGTCGGCGACTCGGCCGTGCGCCGCCTGCGCGCCCGCGGCTTCGCGCCGCCCGTGCGTGCGCGGATCGCGATGCTGCTCGCCGAAGGGCGCGCATCGCGCTCGTTCGGCGACCCGGCCTACGACGACCCCGCGCTCGCCGAGATCCGCAGCCAGTTCGCGCGCTGGTCGGACGACCATGCCGAGGCGGCGCATCGCTGGCACCTCGCGAACGCGCTGATCCCCGATGCGGTGATCGGCGAGCTCGGCGCGCTCGGCGTCTTCGGGCTGACCGTGCCCGAGTCCTGGGGGGGCTCGGGCATGGGCAAGTCGGCGATGTGTGTCGTCACCGAGGAGCTCTCGCGCGGCTGGATCGGGCTGGG
>JBIIPQ010000448.1:0-3758 GCA_044342535.1 Burkholderiaceae bacterium | reverse complement strand
GCTCGGACTCCGGGCGCGCGCCGCGCCGCGAGGCCGCGCCGGTCGGCGAGGAGGACACCGCGGTGATCCTGTACACCTCGGGCACCACCGGCCGCCCCAAGGGCGCGATGCTGTCGCAGCTCGGCATCGTGCACTCGTCGCTGCACTACGAGCACCACATGCGGCTCGGCCCCGACGAGCGATCGGTGCTCGCGGTGCCGGCGAGCCACGTGACCGGGCTGGTGGCGATGATCACCACGCTGTGGCGCACCGGCGGCACGCTGGTGCTGGTGCCGCAGTTCAAGGCCGCCGAGTTCATCGCGCTGGCCGCGCGCGAACGGATCACGCACACGATGCTGGTGCCTGCGATGTACGCGCTGTGCCTGATGCAGCCCGAGTTCGGGACCGCCGAGCTGTCCGCCTGGCGGATCGGCTCCTACGGCGGCGCCGCGATGCCGCGCTCGATGATCGAGGCGCTGGCCGAGCGGCTCCCGCGGATGACGCCGATGAACGCCTACGGCTCGACCGAGACCACGTCGCCGGCGACGCTGATGCCGATCGGCGAGCAGGCCGCGCACCTCGAGAGCGTCGGCCGGCCGGTCGCCTGCGCGCACATCGTGGTGGTCGACGACGACGGCCGCGAGGTGCCGCCCGGCGAGACCGGCGAGCTGCTGATCGGCGGGCCGATGGTGGTGCGCGGCTACTGGGACAACCCGGATGCGAGCGCCGCCGGCTTCATCGCCGGCTACTGGCGCTCGGGCGATCTCGGCAGCTTCGACGCCGAGGGCTACGTCCGGATCCACGACCGCAAGAAGGACATGATCAACCGCGGCGGCTACAAGATCTGGTCGATCGAGGTCGAGAACACGCTGGTCGGCTTTCCCGGCGTGATCGAGGCCGCGGCGGTCGGCGTGCCCTGCCCGGTGCTCGGCGAACGGGTGCATGCCTTCGTGCACATGGACCCGGCCACTCGGGCCGCGGCGGGCGAGGCCGCCGCGCTCGCCGAGGCGATGCGGCGCTTCTGCGCCGAGCGGCTCGCCGACTACAAGGTGCCCGAGACCGTCGGGCTGAGCGAGACGCCGCTGCCGCGCAATGCCAACGGCAAGCTGCTCAAGCGCGAGATGCGCGGCTGGGTGCCGGCCGCCGCCCCGCGCTGAGCGACAGACCGCCGGACCGCGGCCGGCGCGGCTCAGCCGGCCGAGAACTGCCGGTAGGCCTCGGGGTCGAACCAGTCGCGCCAGCCCGCGAGGTACTGCTTGCCGGGGGTGGGCTCGGGCAGCGGCTCGCCGTGGTCGTCGGCGGTGAGCTCGAGCAGCACGCCGGACGGATCGAACACGAAGAGCTGGTAGGGGCGCCCCGGGCGGCACTGCTCGCGCCAGTCCAGCCCCAACCCGCGCACCCGCTCGCGCAACGCCGCGAAGCCGGCGATGGTGATCGACACGTGATCGACCGCGGCGCCGCCCGAGGGCACGGCGCCCTCGCTGCCGGCGGCGGCCTGTCCGGCATAGACGTGGAGGATCGCCGGCGAGCCGGCCACCGGCGCCCGCAGCCAGACGCCGGGGAACGCCATCTGCGGGCGGCCCGGGTCCTCGACCATGCCGAGCACGCGTGTGTAGAACGCGCGGGTGGCACCGAGGTCGGCAGTGCGGATCGCGACGTGGAACAGGCCGAGTGCGCTCATGGCGGGCTTCCGAGACTCAGGCGAAGCGGTAGGGTCCGCCGCGCTCGAGCGCGCGGCGGTAGGCCGGCCGAGCCTGCATCGCGCGGATCCAGCGGTCGAGGTCGGGGTAGCTGCCGCGCAGCCCGTAGACGCCCGCGATCTCGCCCACGAAGCTCATCTGCACGTCGGCCCCCGAGAACGCGTCGCCGACCATGAACTCGCGGCCCGCCAGCGAGCGGTCGACGTAACCGAGGTGGTTGGCGATCTCGCTGGCGATCCGCGGATGGAGCGGCGCCCCCGCCTCGCCCAGCCGCGACACGTACAGGTTCAGCATCAGCGGCAGCATCGCCGACCCCTCCGAGTAGTGCAGCCACTGCTGGTAGACGTCGTAGTCGGCCGAGGCCGGGTCCGGCTGCAGCCGGCCGCCGCCGTGCCGGCGCACGATGTAGTCGACGATCGCGCCCGACTCGATGACCGTGCGATCGCCGTCGGTGATGACCGGCGACTTGCCCAGCGGATGCACTGCGGCGAGCGCCGGGGGCGCCAGCCGGGTCTGGGCGTCGCGCTGGTAGGACGTGATCTCGTAGGGCAGGCCGAGCTCCTCGAGGAGCCACAGCACGCGCTGCGAGCGCGAATCGTTCAGGTGGTGGACAACGATCATCGACACGGTCTCCTCGGGCGCGCGGCCGGTTTCGGGCGATGATAGCCCCGAGCGCCCGCCCGAGCCCATGACGCCGAACCGCCGCAACTACTACCGGATCCTGCAGGTCCAGCCCGAGGCCCCGCCCGAGGTCATCAAGGCGAGCTGGCGCGCGCTGATGCACGCCGGCCGCGCCCACCCCGACCTGGGCGGCGACCCGGCGGCCGCAGCGCTGCTCAACGAGGCCTATGCGGTGCTCGGCGACCCCGAGCGCCGGCGCGACTACGACCGCCGGCTCGACCTGGCGCGGATGCGCAGCACGGCGCGCACCGGGTCCGCAGGCCCCGGCCCCCGCGGCCCCGTGCGCCGAGTCGACCCGGCGCAGTGGCGCAGCGAGTGCTGCTGCCCGATGTGCCAGGCGCCCCTGCCGGCCGCGCTGCGGATCGACTCGCGCTGCGTGCGCTGCGATGCGCCGCTCGCCCCCGCCCCGGCCGCCGCGACCGGCGAGCGCGAGCTGCTGGGTCGGCGCTCGGCCTTGCGGCGCCCGCGCAGCGATGCGGCCGCGCTGCTGACCGACTGGCGGGGCGTGCCCATCGACGCCCGCCTGATCGACCTGTCGCTGGGCGGCGCCGGGCTGTTCGCGGGCGCCGCGCTCTCGCCCGGAACCGCCGTACGCGTGCTCACCGGTTCGATCGACGGCGTCGCGCGCGTGGTGGCCTGCCACCGCTCGCAGGCGCAGTGGCGGGTGCGCGTGCAGTGGCTGACGGCCCGCCCGCTCGCCGGCAAAGGGGTCTGGGTGCGGGCGAGCGCCTGAGCGCGACGGCGACCGCTTGCCGGCCGCGCCCGCTCACTGGATCGAGAGCACCTCGACCTCGAAGGTCAGGGTGGCGTTCGGCGGGATCACGCCGGGCACGCCGCGCGCGCCGTAGGCGGTGGCCGCCGGGCAGGTCAGCCGGGCCTTGCCGCCGGCCTTGACCTTCTGCATGCCCTCGGTCCAGCACGGGACGACCCGGTTCAGCGGGAAGCTCGCCGGCTGGCCGCGCTTGTACGAGCTGTCGAACTCGGAGCCATTCTCGAGCGTGCCGCGGTAGTGGACCGAGACGGTGTCGGTGGCCTTGGGCGCGGCACCGTTGCCCTCCTTCAGGTGCTCGACGACGACGCCCGAGGGCAGCGTGTCCTTCTGCGGCGTGGCGGCCTGGGCAGCGTACGGGGCCTGCACGGCGACGGCCGCGGCGAGAACGGCCAGGATGCGGTTCAGCGTGTTCACTCGGTCGGGTTCCATGGATGGCGGAGCCTGCAAGTGTGCCATCGACCGGTCATCACGCTCCGCGGGCCGCGGGCCCGGCCCGGTGCGCCTCAGGCGATCGGACGCGCGAGATAGTCGTCCCTGTTTTATCGATTCACGCTGCGAGCGTCGCGTACGAGCGTCTCGGCGTGGGGTAAGCAAGGCGATTCCAGATCAGTCGGACACCCACCGGG
>JBIIPQ010000143.1:0-10039 GCA_044342535.1 Burkholderiaceae bacterium | reverse complement strand
ACACAAACGGGCAGGATCCCTCATGAAAGCACTCATCAAGCACGGCTCCCGACTCGGTCTCGGCATCACATTGGCCTGCGTGCTCGCGGCCTGCGGCGAGGTGATCCCTCCGGTCGCCGGCGCGGCGTCCGGCGCGCCTGCCGCGCCTGCCGCCATGCCCGCCGCGCCTGCCGCCACGCCCGCCACGCCCGCCACGCCCGCCACGCCCGCCACGCCCGCCGCGGCTGCGGGCGTTGAAGCGCGCGGCGGTCTGCCCGAGAAGGTCGCGCCGCGCGACCTGCCGGCCAGCCCCGCCGAGGCGTCGCGCTTCCTCGCCAAGTCGACCTTCGGCTCGACGCAGGCCGAGATCGACCGCGTGATGCAGGTGGGGTACTCGAACTGGATCGACGAGCAGGTCGCCAAGCCCTCGCGCTCGCACTTGGCGAACATCGCGGAGCTGACCGCGAAGCTTCCCGAGAACGCGACGCAGCACCAGGAGTTCTGGATGCAGAACAGCTTCTGGCGCAATGCGCTGAGCGGCGAGGACGTGCTGCGCCAGCGGGTGGCCTTCGCGCTGTCGCAGATCTTCGTCGTGTCGCAGGCGAATCCGGACATCAAGGTGCGGCTGGCGGCAGGCTACTTCGACGTTCTGGGCCGCAATGCGTTCGGCAACTTCCGTACGCTGCTGGAGGAGGTGAGCCTGTCGCCGGCGATGGGCATCTACCTCTCGCATCTCGGCAACCGCAAGTCCGATCTGGCGACCGGCCGCCTGCCCGACGAGAACTACGCCCGGGAGATCATGCAGCTGTTCACGATCGGCCTGCACGAGCTGAACCAGGACGGGACTGTGAAGCTCGACCCCGCCGATGGCACGCCGATGGAGACCTACGGAGTCGCCGACATCCAGGGGCTCGCGAAGGTGTTCACCGGCTTCTCGTGGGGCGGACCGGACACCTCGGCAGCGCGCTTCGTCGATCGCGTGGTCGGCATCTCGGACCGGTACTACCTGCCGATGCAGGGCTATCCGCAGTTCCACGAGCCCGGCCCGAAGAGCTTCCTCGGACGCACGATCGACACGACGGACCCGAAAGACAGCCTCAAGCAGGCGCTGGACATCCTGTTCAACCATCCGAACGTCGGTCCGTTCTTCGGCCGGCTGATGATCCAGCGTCTCGTGACGAGCAACCCGTCCCCGGCCTATGTGGGCCGAGTCGCAGCGGCGTTCGCGAACAACGGCAAGGGCGTGCGTGGCGACATGAAGGCGGTGATCCGCGCGGTGCTGCTCGATCCCGAGGCGACGAACCCGCCCGCCGCCTGGGATAAGGTCAACGGTCGGCTGCGCGAGCCGATCCTGCGGATGACCGTGCTGATGCGCGCGCTCGGCGCGACCTCGGTCAGCAGCGAGTTCCGTATTGCCGAAACCGACACGCCGCAATCCTCGCTCGGACAGTCGGCGATGCGGGCCCCCTCGGTCTTCAACTTCTACAGAGCCGGCTACGTGCCGCCGAATTCCGAGCTGTCGCGCTTCCGGCTGGGTGCAAGCAGCGCGCCGGTCGCTCCCGAACTGCAGCTCACCGACGAGGTGTCGGTCGCCGGGTGGCTGACCGCGGCGAAGGCGGTGATCGACAACGGCTTCGGCACCGGCAACGACGTGAAGCCGAACTTCGCCCCGCTGGTCGCGATCGCCCACACTCCGTCGGCTCTGGTCGACCGTCTGATCCTCCTGATGGCCCCGGGCAACCAGATTCCGCTGGACTTGCGCAACGACATCGCGGCGACCATCTCGACGATCATCCTGCCGACAAGCAACGATGGGGCCCAGCGGCTGAACCGCGTGAAGCTCGCCACGCTGCTGCTGGTCGCCTCGCCCGAATTCATGCTTCAGCGCTGAACGGCGCATCCACCTGGACCCGTCACCATGAAACGTACCTTCGACGCCTCCCGCCGCCGCTTCCTGGCTGCCGCCAGCGCGATGTCCGCGGTCGGACCGACCATGGCGCCCTTCGCCCTGAACCTCGCCGCTGTGGGAAATGCCGCCGCGCAGAGCACCTGCACGGCGAGCGACTACAAGGCGCTGGTCTGCATCTACCTGGCCGGCGGCAACGACTCGTTCAACATGGTCATCCCGACCGACGACGCGAGTTTCGCGGCCTACACGGCGGCGCGCAACCTCCAGCCCTCGTCGATCCTGATCCCGCGCACCGGCGTGTACAGCGCGTTGCCCCTGAACCCGCTCGCGCCTCTGCCCGGCAACCGTCCGATCGCACTGCACCCCGAGATGACGCATGCGAAGGCGCATTTCGACGCCGGACGACTCGCGATCGTGCCGAACGTCGGGCCGCTGACCTACCCCATCGCCAGCAACGCCGAGTACAACACGCTGGCCAGCCAGCGCAAGCTGCCGGTGCGCCTGTTCTCGCACAACGACCAGACCTCGGCCTGGCAGGCCTTCGGACCGGAAGGCACCACGCGCGGCTGGGGCGGACGCCTCGGCGATCTGTTCGCGTCGTGCAACGGCACGCGCTCGACCTTCACGTCGATCTCGGCGGCCGGCAACGTCGTGTTCCTGGCCGGCGAAACCACCGTCCAGTACGGGGTGAGCAGCCAGGGACCGATTTCCGTGCCCGCCACCAGCGGGGCGCTGTACGGTGCGGCAGGTGGGGGCGCCGCAATGGCACGCATCGCCGGCCGTGCCCTTCCAGACGGCCACCTGATCCTGCGCGAGCAGGCGTCGACCACCAAGCGTGCGATCGATCTCGGCACCGAACTCAATGCGATGCTCGTGGCGGATGGCAGCGTCGCTGCGACGCCGACATGGAGTTCGAGCAACCCGGACATCGGCGGCGCGGGCAAGTTCGGCCTCGCCGAACAGCTGCGGATCGTCGCGCGCATCATTGGCGGTGCCTCGAAGCCCGCCAGCGGGATCAAGCGCCAGGTCTTCATGGTCCGGCTGGACGGCTTCGACACGCACGACGTCCAGCCGATCCGCCACGCGGCCCTGATGGGCCGGCTCTCCATGGCACTCGACTACTTCAACACGCTGCTGGCCTCGCCCGCCATCAACGCCGAGAACGCGGTGACGGTGTTCACCGCGTCCGAGTTCGGCCGCACCTTCGGCAGCAACGGCGACGGCACCGACCACGGCTGGGGCGCGCACCACCTGGTGATGGGCGCGGCCGTCGACGGCGGCAAGGTCCACGGCGTGATCCCGGAGATGGGCCTGACCGCGCCGCGCACCGTTGCGCGCGGCTCGATGATCCCTGCGATCTCGGTCGACCAGTACGCCGGACACCTCGCGCGCTGGTTCGGCGCGAGCCCGACGAACCTCGCCACGCTGTTTCCGAACCTGTCGCGCTTCCAGGGGTCGGCCTCGCCGTCGTTCTTCAAGCCCTGAGCGGCCGGCCCGGACGCGTCGCTCCGGGTCCGTTCCAGGATCCGCGCCCGCTCGCAGCTGCGGGCGTCGGCGCGGCTGTCCCGATCGCGTACGATCACCGCCTCCACGGAGGAACGCGATGAAGCAGAACTGGATCGGCGGTGCCTGGGTGGACGGCGCGTCCGTCACCCGCAACATCAACCCCTCGGACACCTCCGACCTGGTCGGCGAGTACGCGCAGGCCGACGCCGCGCAGACCGCCACCGCCATCGCCGCCGCCCGCGATGCTGCAGCGAAGTGGTCGGTGTCCACACCGCAGCAGCGCTTCGACGCGCTCGACGCGGTCGGCACCGAGATCCTGGCCCGCCGCGCCGAGCTGGGCGACCTGCTGGCCCGCGAGGAGGGCAAGACCCTGCCCGAGGCGATCGGCGAGGTCGGCCGCGCCGGCCAGATCTTCAAGTTCTTCGCCGGCGAGGCGCTGCGCATCCAGGGCGAGAAGATGGGCTCGGTGCGCCCCGGCCTGGACGTCGAGATCACCCGCGAGCCGATGGGCGTGGTCGGCATCATCGCGCCGTGGAACTTCCCCATCGCGATCCCGGCCTGGAAGATCGCGCCGGCGCTCGCCTACGGCAACTGCGTGGTGTTCAAGCCCGCCGACGCGGTGCCCGGCAGCGCCTGGGCGCTGGCCGAGATCCTGTCGCGCAGCGGCCTGCCCGCGGGCGTGTTCAACCTCACGATGGGCCGCGGCTCGCAGGTCGGCCAGGCACTGCTGACCGACCGCCGTGTCGATGCGATCAGCTTCACCGGGTCCGTCGCCACCGGCCGCAAGGTCGCGCAGCAGTGCATCGAGCGCATGGCCAAGTTCCAGCTCGAGATGGGCGGCAAGAACCCGCTGGTGGTGCTCGGCGACGCCGACCTCGCCACCGCGGTGAACTGCGCGGTGCAGGGCGGCTTCTTCTCGACCGGCCAGCGCTGCACGGCGTCGTCGCGGATCATCGTGACCGAGGGGATCCACGACCGGTTCGTGGCGGCCACGGTCGAGGCGATGAAGAAGCTCACCATCGGTGATGCACGAAGCAAGGGCGTGGACATCGGCCCGGTCGTCGACCAGGGCCAGCTCGACCAGGACCTCGAGTACGTGTCGATCGCGAAGGGCGAGGGCGGCCGCCTGGCCTTCGGCGGCGAGGTGCTCGAGCGCCCGACCAAGGGCTTCTACATGGCGCCGGCGCTGATCACCGACACCACCAACGCGATGCGCATCAGCCGCGAGGAGGTGTTCGGGCCGGTGTGCAACGTGGTCCGCGCCAAGGACTACGACGAGGCGCTCGCGATCGCCAACGACACCGAATTCGGGCTGTCCTCGGGCATCGTCACCACCTCGCTCAAGTACGCCTCGCACTTCAAGCGTCACGCGCAGGCGGGCATGGTGATGGTCAACGTGCCGACCGCGGGCGTGGACTATCACGTGCCCTTCGGCGGCAGGAAGGGCTCGTCCTACGGCCCGCGCGAGCAGGGGCGCTACGCGGCGGAGTTCTTCACCACGGTGAAGACGGCGTACACGTTCCCGGGCTGACGCGACGCGGGTACGGGCGGGCGACGTCCGCCCGTCGCGGGCTCGCCCGCATCGACGGCCGCCTCAGGGCGGCCGTTCGCTTTTCCGGATGCCGAACGACTCGCCCGGCATGGTCTGAACGGACCCGGAGGGCAGCTCGGTGCGCGGCGCGACGTTAACGCTCGCGGAGGACGCTACCGATGGGGACACGTGCCATCCGCTCGCGGTCCGGCGGCGCGCGGACCGAGTCCGCCCCCCCCAACGTCGGGTCCGAGTCCCGGACCCATCAGAACGGCCTGAACGGCCCGACGAGGCGCATCGTGTCGCACTCCTTACTGCGTGTGAGATCCGGCCTGCTCGAGGCCGGCGTGTTCGCGGCCCTCGCGGTCGTCAGCGTATCGGCCAGCGCACAGTGGGCCGGCCTGGCCGACTACCGGCTCGTCGGGACACACGCGCTGCCGACGCTCAGCCCCAACCCGCCGGCGCCGTCGAGCTCGCTGCAGTTCGAGGCCTCGGCTGTCACCTGGAACCGGGACACGAACACCTTGTTCATGCTGGGCGACGGCGGCGGCTACGTGATGGAAACCTCGCTCACCGGCACGCCCATCGGGTACATGAAGCTGCCCGCGGGCAGCAGCCCGCAGGGCAACGAGTTCTACGACCCCGAAGGCCTCGCGTACGTCGGCAGCGGCAAGTTCGTCATGACCGAGGAACGGTACCGGACGGCGGTGCAGTTCACCTACGCGGCGGACACCACGCTGCAGCGCGCCCAGACGTCCACGGTCAAGCTCGGCACCAACGTCGGCAACACCGGCCTGGAAGGGCTGAGCTACGACCCGGTGACCGGCGGCTTCATCCTCGTCAACGAGCGCACCGGTTCCGGCGCGTCGCAGAACATCTTCCAGACCAGTGTCGACTTCTCGGCCGGCACGGCGTCCAACGGCAGCGCGACGACTGTCAACAACGCGGCGCTGTTCGCGGCGGGCAACATCGGCTTCACCACGCTGAACGACGTCTACGCGCTGGCCAACGCCTACGGTGCCGCCACCGCCAACCTGCTGGTGCTGACCCACGGCGGCGTCGCCGAGATGACCCGCGGCGGCGCGCTCGTGGCGAACCTGACCGCGAACAGCACCGGGACGTCCTTCCAGGGACTGTTTCTCCAGTTCGAGGGCATGACCATGGACGCGAGCGGGAACCTCTACCTGGTGTCCGACAACGGTGATGCCGGCACCGGCTCGAGCCTGTTCATCTACGCGCCCGTGCCCGAGCCCGAGACCTGGGTCGTGATGATGGCCGGCCTGGCGCTGATGGGCCGCATGGCCCGCCGCCGCGCCGGGCGTGCCGTCCGGTAGCCGCTTCCTCCGATGTCGTTCGCTGCCTCTCCTTCCTCCATCGAGACACACACCATGAAACTCAAACCGCTCAACTCGCTCTGCGCCGTCGCGCTGTTCGCCGCGGCGTTCGCGGGTTCCGCGCAGGCGCAGGTCCGGATCACCGAAGTCGCGCCCTGGAGCAGCGGCAATTCTCCCGTCGGGGCGGACTGGTTCGAGGTGACCAACTTCGGCGCCACGACGCAGAGCCTTGCCGGCTGGAAGATGGACGACAGTTCGTTCCTGTCGAGCGCGGCGGTCGCGCTGAACGGCGGCATCAGCCTCGCCGCCGGCGAATCGGCGATCTTCGTCGATGGCACGTCCACGGCCGCCTTCGTCAGCAACTGGTTCGGCGGCACCGCGCCGGCGGGCTTCAAGATCGGTACCTACACCGGCCCGGGCGTGGGTCTGGGCACGGGCGGCGACGGCGTGATCCTGTTCAACGCGTCCAACGTCGAGCAGGCCCGGGTCAGCTTCGGCACCTCCCCGGCGGCGTCGCCGTTCGCCACCTTCGACAATTCCGCCGGCCTCAATGCCGTGACCCTGGCCACGCTGAGCTCGGTCGGCCTCAACGGCGCGTTCCAAGTGGTCGGCGGCGTCACCGAGATCGGCTCGCCCGGCGTCGTCACGGCCGTTCCGGAGCCCGGCGTCTACGCGATGATGCTCGCCGGCCTGATGATGGCCGGTGGCATCGCCCGCCGCCGCAGGTCCGACTGAACGTCGGCCGCTCGATCGCGCGGCGCGTCCGCGTCGAAGCGCGGTGCAGGGCGGCTGCATCCCGACCGGCCCACGCTTCACGGCCTCGTCGCCCCGGCGGTCAGGCTCGTCGTCCCGTCCGCGCGGCGGGGCGACGTGCCCGTCTCTACGCTGCTCAGGCGTCTGTTCCGGTCCGGTACTGCCGGGCGTCGATCGCGAACCGGACGAGCTTGTCGTAGAGGGTCTTTCTCGGCACACCGAGTCTCACCGCCGCCTGATTGACATGGCCACCGCTCTGGCGAAGGGCGGACTCGATGTACCGTCGCTCGGCATCGGCGACCAGATCGTTCAGCGAGGAGGGCAGGCCGACGTCCCCGTCCCCAATCAGATCTTCCACGCCGAAGCAGTGTCTCTCTACGGCGTTCCTGAATTCCCGAACGTTGCCAGGCCACTCGCGCGTCGCCCAGTCCCTGAGCAGAGGATCCGGACACGGGCTCAGTGGCAGTCCGAACCGGCTCGACGCCTCGGCCGCGAAGTACGCGTAGAGCTCGGGAATGTCTTCGATTCGCTCACGCAAGGGCGGCAGGCGAAGCGTCGCGACCCCGATGCGGTAGTACAGATCCGTTCGAAAGGTGCCGCGTGTGCCGGCATCGAGAAGATCCACTTTCGTCGCGGTCACGAAACGGCAGTCGATCCGCACGGACGTGTTGCCACCGAGCCGTTCGACCTCGCGCTCCTGGATGGCACGCAGGAGCTTGCCCTGCAGGGCAAGTGGCATCGACTCCACCTCGTCGAGAAACACGGTCCCGCCGTTTGCATGCTCGAGCTTGCCGACCCGCCTTCGGAGTGCGCCGGTGAACGCTCCCGCCTCGTGGCCGAACATCTCGCTTTCGAACACCGCTTCCGGCAACGCACAGCAGTTGATCGCAACGAATGGGCCGCGTCGTCCGCTGGCGGCATGCAAGGCTCGCGCGACCACTTCCTTTCCGGTACCGGTCTCGCCCAGCAGCAGGACATCCGCGGGGGACGCTCCGAGCGCCTTGACCGCTGCCCTGACACGCTGCATGGCCGACGAGCTGCCCACCATGCCCGAATCGTTCGCTGTCGCCGGCGTCGCGCCGGCAGCGCCGCCGCGAGGGCGCGACGCGATCGCCGATCGCACGCGGGCGACGATGCTCGCCGAGGAGAATGGCTTCATCAGGAAGTCGAACGCGCCGCTGCGCATCGCCTCGACCGCCATCGGGACGTCGCCGTGACCGGTGATGACGATCACCGGCAAGCCGGGGTCGATCGCGCGCGCCGATCGAAGCAACTGCAGGCCGTCGATGCCCTTGAGCTTGACGTCCGTCACGACCACGTCTGGAAGCCCCGTCTGCTGGATCGCCTCGAGCGCTGATCGGGCGCATGAAAAGGTCCGGCAGGACAACGATGCAAGCGCGAATGTCTGCGCGACGCTCTCGCGGATCGCATCGTCGTCATCGATCAGGAACACAGCGTCTGTCATGCGTTGTCTCCGGGTTCGGGCGCGACCGACGTGTACGCCATCAGGGTGATGACGAACTCTGCCCCCGGGCCGTCCCGACGATTGCCCCCGTCCAGGTGTCCGCCCGCTTCTTCCACGATCATCTTCGACACCGCGATGCCCAGCCCGAGCCCTCTTCCGGCCGGCTTCGTGGTGAAGAACGGCTCGAACAGCCGGCTGGCCGCTTCCTGCGACAGCCCGGGGCCGCGATCGGCGACGCGTATGTGGACATGCGCGCCCTCGAGGTGCGCGCCCACCGAGACCGACTGCCCTGCGAGGTTCATCTCCAGGGCGTTGCGCAGGAGGTTGACGAGCACCTGCACGAGCCGGACGGACTCGACACGAGCATGGATCGGATGAGCCGGAAGCGCGACCACCACCTGCGACGGATCCAGCGCCGCAGAGCGCAGGAGCTGCAGGGAGACGTCGATTGCCGCGCCGATCTCGGTCGGGCCGCCGTGCTCGGGTTCGGCGCGGCTGTAGGCGTTGAGCTGCCGAACGATAGACGTCGTCCGATGCAGTACGGCCTCGATCCTGTCGAGGTTCGTCCGCGCGTCATCGAGTCGGCCGACCTCGAGCAACGCACGCGTGTTGTCCGTGTAGCTTCGCAGCGCGGTCAGCGGCTGATTGACCTCGTGCACGATGCCGGCCGCGACCTGGCCGAGCATCACCAGCTTTCCCGCCTGAACCGCCGAGTCCCGGGTCTGTCGCAGCATCGATTCGTTGTGCGCCTGGGACGCTATCTGGTTACGCAGCTCGACCGTCTTCTGCGCGATGCGCCGCTCGATCTCGACTTCTGCGTCATGCAGTTCTCGGCGACGCTGCCTGCGCAATGCGACGATCTCGAATCCTGCCAGCCCGACCAGTCCTGCGAGCACCGTTGCCGATGTGGCGAGTGCTGCGACCTGCCGTGCGGCGCGGGCATCGTCGACTGCGATCACGCTCCACGGCGAGGACTCGATGCGGTGTCGTGCCAGCAGTCTTGCCGAACTGACGACGTCCGAGGGCCATTCATCGGCAGTTCGCAGGTCCACTGCCGGATCCAGCGTTTCCAGCGCATGCGGCGGAAACTGCCGTGCAGCCTCGATCTCCGTGCGGAGCGAATCGGACAGGGGACCCAAGGCCCGGTACTTCCATTCGGGTACGCTCGACAGCAGCACGACGTCGTTGGCGTCGGCCACGGCGATCTCGATCCCCGAACCGTCCCGCAAGCTTGACTCGAACACCTCGAGCGAGACCTTGACCACGATCACTCCGACGGCGTCGCGTGCATGGTGCACGCGAGCCGCCAGGTAGTAACCCGGTCGACGGGACGTGACGCCCACGGCGTAGAAGCGTCCAGCCCCCTGCTTCAATGCATCGACAAAATAGGGTCTGAATCCGTAATGCTCGCCGACGAAGGAACCCGGCGTGCCGTGGTTGCTCGCTGCGATCGTCAGACCGGATCCATCGATCAGGTAGATCGCCTCGACGCCGGACCTGGCGCACGCATCGGCGAGATAGGCGTTGGCTTGGTCGATCCGGGCGGTGTCGCGCGGCGCATC
>JBIIPQ010000107.1:0-11747 GCA_044342535.1 Burkholderiaceae bacterium | reverse complement strand
CCGTCACCGCCGAAGGGCGCCATCCAGCCGCGGAACCAGCCGAACAGCAGCACGTTCGCGACGACCAGCAGGCTGAGGAGGAGCTTCATGTCGGAGTGCGCAGCGGGCGCGATCGGGCGCGACGGGACGCGCGGCAGCGAGGGTGTCGGCCGGACTCGGCAGGCGGGCGCGGCAACCGCCCGAGTGTACGCCAGCGCGACCCCTCGTCGCGCCGCTGGGCGCCGCCGCGACACCGGTGGGGTAAGCTTGCGCGCCATGAACCTGGACACCGGAACGGAGTTCTCCGCGTACGAGGTGTTCGGCCGCGACGAGTGGGCCGCGCTGCGTGCGAGCACGCCGCTCACGCTGTCCCAGACCGACCTGGCCTCGCTGCGCGGCGTGCTCGAGCAGGTCTCGATCGACGACGTCGTGCAGATCTACCTGCCGCTGTCGCGGCTGCTGAACCTGGACTTCCGGTCGGCGCGCGCGCTGTCCGGCGTCAAGGACGAGTTCCTCGGGCGCACGGTCGGCCGTCGCCCGTACGTGATCGGCATCGCCGGCAGCGTCGCGGTCGGCAAGAGCACCTTCGCGCGGACGCTGCAGGCCGTGCTGGCACGCTGGCCGGACCATCCGTCGGTGGCGCTGGTGACCACCGACGGCTTCCTCTATCCGAACGCGACGCTGCTCGACCGCGGGCTGATGGGCCGCAAGGGCTTCCCGGAGAGCTACGACCGGCGCCGGATGATCGAGTTCCTCGCCGACGTGAAGGCCGGCAAGGCCGAGGTGGAGGCACCGGTCTACTCCCACCAGGGCTACGACATCGTGCCGGGCGAGCGTGCGGTGGTCGCGAGTCCGGACATCCTGATCTTCGAGGGCCTGAACGTGCTGCAGACCGGGACGCTCGAGGGCGGGCGCTCGCCGTCGATCATCGTGTCGGACTTCTTCGACTTCTCGCTGTACCTCGACGCCGAGGACGACGACATCCAGGAGTGGTACGTGCGCCGCTTCCTGAAGCTGCAGCGCACGGTCTTTCAGAACCCCACCTCGTACTTCCATCACTACAAGGACCTCGACGCCGACGCGGCGCGCGAGGTGGCCCTGGGCATCTGGCGCGACATCAACCTGGTGAACCTGCGCGAGAACATCCTGCCGTCGCGAGAGCGCGCCAACGTCGTGCTGCGCAAGCGCCTCGACCACGGCATCGGCGAGGTCTGGCTGCGGCAGATCTGAGGACCGGCGCGGCCCGGGCGCCGGCGGATCAGCGCCGCGACAGCGCCACCGCCTGGTCCACGAACCGGTAGACCTCGGCGGGTGTGCGCCCGTCCGGCCCCTTCGTGTCCTTGTCCCGGAAGCGTCCGGTGCGCACGATCACCAGCCGCTTCGACGGCACGCCGATCACGTACTGCCCCTGGTGCCCCTGCATGAACCAGAACGGGTGCGTGTACTTCAAGTCCATCCACAACGAATGGCCGTAGTGGGGCACGAGGTCGGGCGTACGCATGCGCTCGACGAACGCGCGATCGAGCAGCGGGCGGCCGTTCCACTCGCCGTCCTGCAGCAGCAGCTGGCCGAGCCGCGCGAAGTCGCGTGCGGTGGCGAACACGCAGCAGTAGGTGCGCTCGATGCCGCCCTCGCGGTCCAGGGTGTAGACCGCGTCGCGGGCCATGCCGAGCGGCTTCCACAGGCTGCGCGACAGATGCTCGGCGATCGAGAGGCCCGGCTCGCGCGCGGCGAGCGCGCGCTGCAGGAACACGCCGAGCAGCTGGGTCGAGCCGCTGCTGTACTCGAAGGCGCTGCCCGGCTCGCGCTCGAAGCCCCGCCGCAGCACGAGGCCGGCCGCGTCGCGGCCGTCGAGCGGGTCGCGGTTGTGGCGTGCGTCGCGCGGCCAGGGGACGGGCGTGCCGGTGGCGATCGTGCGCTGCGCGAAGTCGGCGGCGTCGTCGATGTGCGCGGTGGCGTGGCCCTTCAGGTAGGTGGCCGACAGCGCGTGCCAGATGTAGCCGTGGCCGCTGGCCTGGATCGCGGCGGCGCCCAGCGCCAGCACGGCGACGAGGGTCGCCGCGGTCGTACGCAGTGCACGGGCCACCCTGACCCCCCGGCGCACCGTCAGACCCCTGCCACGCCGCGGCCGTCGTCGCGCACCGCGCCCTCGAGGTGCCGGCTGCAGTCGACCAGCGACACGCGATGCGGCGCCTCGGGCCCGAGCACCGACACCGAGGTGTTCGACAGGCGGGCCGGCACGACGAGCCCGTCTGCGAAGGTGCAGTGGTGGTCGAGCGCCACCCGGATCACCAGCCCGTGGGTGACCGCGAGCACGTCGCCGTCGGCCTCGCGGCGCAGCGCGCGCAGCCAGTCGAGCGCCTCGGCCACGCGGGCCCGGAAGGTGGCCATCGACTCGCCGCCGGGCGGCGCGCGCTCGTCCTCGATCGGGTCGAAGCCGAGGGTGTCGTAGGGCAGGCCGCGCAGCTCGCCGAAGTCGCGCTCGCGCAGCAGCGGCGACTCGCGCACCGGCAGGCCGGTGGCCGCGGCGATGGCCGCGGCGGTCTGGCGCGCGCGCGCCATGTCGCTGCTGGCGAGCAGTACTGGGCGGGGCGAGGCGGCAGCGAAGCGCACGCCGAGCGCGCGGGCCTGCGCCCGGCCGCGCTCGCCGAGCGGGGTGTCGGGCCACTGCAGCACCCGGGCTGCGTTCAGGTCGGTCTCGCCGTGGCGGATCAGTACGATGCTCATGCCCCGATGGAACCACGAACGGCGTCGGCGCGCGAGGCCGGCGCGCCGACTGCGGCTAGACTTCGGGTCCCCACCCACCTGGACACCCCGCCATGCTGAAACCCGGTCTGATGATGGACACGCCCCTGCTGCTCTCGGGGATCATCGAGCACGCGGCGGCGCAGTTCGGGACGGTCGAGGTGGTCTCGCGCGAGACCCATGGGCCGCTGTTCCGCTACACCTACGCCGACTGCGCGGTGCGCGCCCGGCGATTGGCGAAGGCGCTCGCCGCGCTGGGGCTGGAGCCCGGTTCCACGGTGGGCTCGATCGCCTGGAACAACCACCGCCACCTCGAGGCCTACTACGCGGTCTCGGGCAGCGGCATGGTGATGCACACCTGCAATCCGCGCCTGCACCCGCAGCAGCTCGTCTACATCATCAACCACGCCGAGGACGAGGTGGTGCTGTTCGACGCCACCTTCGCGCCGCTGGTCAAGGGCATCGCGGCGGCCTGCCCGAAGGTGCGCGCCTGGGTCTGCCTGGCCGAGGCCGCACACACGCCGGCCATCGAGGGCGTGGCGAACGTCCTCGCCTACGAGGACCTGATCGCGCCGCACGACGATGCGTTCGAGTGGCCGAGCTTCGACGAGCGCACGGGTGCTGCGCTCTGCTACACCTCGGGCACCACCGGCAACCCCAAGGGCGCGCTCTATTCGCACCGAGCGATCGCGCTCAACGCGATCACGATCTGCAACCCCGGGATCATCTGCCTGTCGACGCGGGAGACGGTCCTGCCGGTCGTGCCGATGTTCCACATCAACGCCTGGTGCCTGCCGTACGCGGCGCCGGTCGCCGGCGCCAAGCTGGTGCTGCCCGGCCCGAAGCTCGACGGCGCCTCGCTCTACGAGCTGATCGAGTCCGAGCGCGTGACCGTGAGCGCGGGCGTGCCGACGATCTGGCAGGGGCTGATCGCCCACCTCGACACGCACAGGCTGCGCTTCTCGACGATGGTCCGCACAGGCACCGGCGGCTCTGCGATGCCGCTGGCACTGATCGCCAAGTTCGCTGACGAGTACGGGGTCGAGGTGCGCCACGGCTGGGGCATGACCGAGACCACGGCGGTGGCGACCATGGGCGCGCTGACCGGCGCCGAAGCCTCGCTCGGCGCGGCCGAGCGGCATGCGATCGTCTCGAAGCAGGGCCGCTCGGTGTTCGGCATCGAGATCAAGGTGGTCGACGCCAACGGCGCGACCGTGCCGCGCGACGGCACGACGCAGGGCGAGCTGATGGTGCGCGGCCAGTGGATCCTCGAGCGCTACTTCAAGGCCGAGGGCTCGCCGCTGATCGACGGCTGGTTCCCCACCGGCGACATCGCGACGATCGCTGCCGACGGCGTGATGCAGATCCGCGACCGGACCAAGGACGTCATCAAGACCGGCGGCGAGTGGATCAGCTCGATCGACCTGGAGAACGCCGCGGTCGCCCATCCCGCGGTGGCCATGGCCGCGGTGATCGGCGTCAAGCACCCCAAGTGGGACGAGCGCCCGCTGCTGTTCGTCGTGAAGAAGCCCGGCCAGGCGCTCGAGAAGGCCGAGATCCTCGACTTCCTCGCCCAGCGCCTGGCCAAGTGGTGGGTGCCCGACGACGTGGTGTTCCTCGACGCCCTGCCGGTCGGCGGGACCGGCAAGGTGCAAAAGAACGAGCTGCGCGCTAAGTTCGGCGGGACGTTCAGCTGACGGGCGTGCCGGCGAGCGGCCACTCGCCGAGCACCGTGTAGACGCGACCGTCCGGCGTCGGATCGGTGCGCAGCAGCACGAAGCGGCCCGCGCGCCAGTGCCACGGCCCGACCGGATCGGTGGGCACCTCCTCCTCGGGGCCGCTGCCGCGCAGCAGCGTCACGTGCGGCGCGAACTTCTCGGGACGGCGCACGGTCGGCACCGCGGCGCAGCCGCGGCGCAGCGCCGCATGCAGCGCCGGCAGCGCCGGATCGGGCGGCGACGAGGGGCCGGCCCAGACCACGTCGCTCCTCGGGAAGCGGCCGAGGTGGTCGAGCTCGACCTCGCACGGGGCGCAGGCCGCCGCGGCCGCAGCGCCGGCCGAGATCAGCGCCGCCTCGTGCCCGGGGGGCAGCGGGCCCAGGAAGAGCAGCGTCAGGTGCAGCCGGTGCGCGGGCTCGGCGCGACCGCCAACGGCGTCGGGCAGGTCGGCAGCCAGCAGCCCGAGGCCCTTGCGCACCGCCGGCGGTGGCAGCAGCGCGAAGAAGTGGTTGCGGTGGCGCTCGGCGAGCGGCGGCTGCGCGGCCGGCTCGGCGCGGGGACCGGGCCGCGGGGCACGCCCGGCGGGCCCGGAGATGCGACGCGGGGCCGACATCGACGGATGGCCGCCCGGGGACCTGCGCACGGACCCGCTCACGCCTGCAGCCGCGCGATCGCACGACCCAGGCGGGCCACGCCCTCGCGGACCTGCTCGGGCGAGGGCGTCGAGAACGACAGCCGCATCGTCGCGGCGTCGGCGCGGTCGGCGTAGTAGATGTCGCCGGGCACGAAGGTCACCTTCTCCTCGATCGCGTGCGGCAGCAGGTCGCGCGTGCTCGTGCCGTCGCGCAGCCGGCCCCACATGAACATCCCGCCCTGCGGGATGTTGAAGTCGACCCGGTCGGCCAGGTGCGTCGCGATCGCGTCGCGCATGGCGCCCGCACGCTCGCGATAGGCGCCGAGGATGGTCGGCAGGTGGGCGTCGAGGCGGCCGGCGGCGAGGTAGCGCTGCACGGTCGCCTGCGTGAAGCCGGGACTGGAGATGTCGTCGAGCTGCTTGGCGAGCACCAGCGGCCGGCGGATGTCGGGTGGCGCCACGGTGTAGCCCAGGCGCAGCCCGGGGGCGATGACCTTCGAGAAGCTGCCCAGGTGCACCACCCAGGGCCTGGAGCCCGGCACCTCGTCGACCAGGCCGGCGACGTGCGGCTCGTGCTCGCCGTCGAAGCGCAGCTGGCCGTACGGATCGTCCTCGACGATCACGAAGCCGTGCTCGACGGCGAGCGCCAGCAGCTTCAGGCGGCGCGCGCGCGGCATGGTCGCGCCGCTCGGGTTGGCGAAGGTGGGCACGACGTACAGCAGCTTCGGGCGCGGCGTCGCCGCATCGCGAAGCAGCGCCTCGAGCTCGTCGACGTCCAGGCCGTGGGCGTCGACCCCCACGGTCAGCGTGCGCACGCCGGCGACCTTCAGCACGCGCAGCGGGCCGGTGTAGGTCGGGCGCTCGACGATCGCCGCGTCGCCGGGCGCGAGCAGCGTGCGCACCAGCAGGTCGAAGCCCTGCTGCGAGCCGCCGGTCATCAGCACGTCGTCGGGCGAGCAGCGCGTGCCGCGCGCGGCGAGCAGCCTCGAGACCGCCTCGCGCACGCCGGGCAGGCCGTCGGTCGGGCCGTACTGCAGGCAGGCGACCGGCATGTCGCGCAGCGCCGCATCGGCCGCGTCGCGCACGCCGTCGCGGTCGAACAGCTCGGGGCCGGGGTAGCCGCCAGCGAGCGACACCATGCCGGGCACCGACATCAGCTTCGAGAGCTCGCGCACGAGCGACTCGCCGACGTTCAGGTAGGCGGGGGCGATGAAGGAGGCGGGGTCGCGCATCGTCGGACGGGCATCGGGGCGGGGGCGGGGGTGGCCGATGATAGCCCCGGTGGTGCACCATGCCGGCACGGACGGCCACGCTGGCCCGGTCCGTACCGATCCCCACACCGAGGCGACCGACGATGATGACGCTCGACATGGCCGAAGCCGGCCGGATGCGCCGGCTCGACCGGCGCCTGCCGGTGGCGGCGGTGTTCGCCGCCGTCACCGCGCTGTTCGTGATCGGCCTGCTGCGCTCGCCCTACCCGTATGCCGATCCGCGCTTCGCGGTCGCGCTGTTCGGCACCGAACTGCAGGTGGCGCTGCTGCTCGCCGTCGTCACCGCGCTCTGGTTCCCGATCCGCCGGCTCGGGCTGCGGATGCCGCGCATCGTCGCCGTGCGCCGCGTCGCGCCGCTCGCGCTGCTGGGGATCGTCGCGGCCGGGGCCTGGGGGACCGCGCGGTTCACGCTGCCCGCGGGCGCCGCCTTCGACGAGGGCCTGTCCTGGCAGGTGCTGCGCAGCACCGCGCTGGTCGGGCTCAACGAGGAGTGGCTGTTCCGCGGCCTGGCGCTCGCGGCCTTCTGCCGCTGGTGGGGCCTGCGGCGCGGCGCCCTCGCGGCGACCGCGGCCTTCGGCGCCTTCCATGCGATCAACGCGTTCGCGGGCCAGCCACCGGCGATGGTCGCGGTGCAGGTGGCGATGACCTGCGTGCTCGGCGCGATCTTCCTGATGGCCGCGCTCGGCACGCGTTCGCTGATCCCGGCGATGATCGGCCACGCGCTGTACGACTTCGCGGTGATCGACACCGGGCGCCTCGTGACCGCGGGCGCGAGCCCGGCGCCCATGCTGGTGCTGCCGCTGGTCGGGCTCGTGCTGGGCGTCTGGTGCCTGGTCGAGATCGGCCGGCTGCGCGGCTCGGAACCGTTCCCGCCATGAGCGGCGAGCGCTACCGCCTGATCGGCTCGACCGCGTCGCCATACGCGCTCAAGCTGCGCGCGCTGCTGCGCTACCGCCGCATCCCGCACGACTGGATCGTCATGACCCGCGCGCTGCGCGGGGCCACCGCCCACCTGCGACCGATGCTGATCCCGGTGCTGCAGTTCCCCGACGGCACCTACCGCGGCGAGACCACGACGCTCGCCTACGCGCTGGAGTCGCTGCACGCCGGCCGCAGCGCGATCCCCGCCGACCCGGCCGCCGCCTTCGTCTGCGACCTGCTCGAGGACATGGCCGACGAGTGGGCGGTCAAGGCGCTGTTCCTCTACCGCTGGTGGGATCCAGAGGACCAGGCCTACGTGTCGCGCTGGGGCGCCGAGGAGTGGTCGGTGTCCGACGAGCCGGCCGGCAGCGCCGCCGAGATCGAGTCGTTCCGGCTGCGACAGGTGTCGCGGATGCCGATCCTCGGCGCGACCGCGGAGAACCGGCCCCTGATCGAGGAGAGCTATCGGCGGATGCTCGATGCCTTCGAGCCCTTCGTCGGCATGCGGTGCTACCTGTTCGGCTCGCGCCCCTCGCTCGCCGACTTCGCCTGGTACGGGCAGCTGAGCGAGCTGGCCACCGACCCGACGCCGATGCGCATCCTGCGCGCCCGCGCACCGATGCTCGATCACTGGGTGCGCCGGCTCGACGACGCCTCGGGCGTCGACGGCGACTGGGGCACGCTCGAGGACGCGCTCGCCGGGGCCGCCGGCCGGCTGCTCGCGCTCGCCGGCGAGCTCTACCTGCCCTTCCTCGTCGCCAACGACGAGGCGTGGCGCGACGGCGCGCCGCAGCTGCGGCTGCGTGTCTGGGGCCTGGACTACACGCTCACGCCGTTCCGTTTCCAGGTGAAGTGCCTGGCCCGGCTGCGCGAGCGCTACGCGGCACTCGACCCCGGTTCGCGCGCCCGGCTGGCGCCGGTGCTGGCCGCATCGGGCTGCCTTGCGGCGCTCGAGCCGGGCTCCTAGCTATCGACCCCGTTCGCGCCGGACGAGGTACACGCCCGCCGCGATCAGCAGCGCGATGCCCGCACAGCCGAGCATGTTCGGCAGGTCGCCCCAGATCACCCAGCCGACGATCAGCGCCCACAGCAGCCCGGTGTAGCGCCAGGGCGCGATCGTCGACATGTCCCCCATCCGCGTGCTGCGGATGATCAGGTGATAGCCCGAGGCGAGGAACACCGAGGCGCCGGCGAGCAGCGCGATCTCGCGCAACCCCAGCGGCTGCCAGCCCTGCGGGACCGACAGCAGGCCGGCGAGCAGCGTCACCGCGACCGCGGTGGCCAGCGTGATCGCGAGCGAGGGCACGCCGGGCGGGATGCGGCGCACCGACAGGTCGCGCACCGCATGCAGCAGCGTTGCGGCCAGGCACAGCAGCGCGTAGGCGTTGAAGCCCTCGATGCGCGGCTGGATCACCAGCAGCACGCCCGCGAAGCCGGCCACGATCGCCGCGCCGCGGCGCGCGTCGACGCGCTCGCCGAGCAGCGGCACCGCGAGCGCGACGATGAACAGCGGCGACGCCATGTTGATCGCGGTCGCGTTGGCGATCGGCAGGTGGAACAGCGACGCCAGGTAGGCGAGGCTGGCCACCGCGTCGATCGCGGCACGCACCAGCACCCAGCGATGCGTGAGCTGCGCGACGGCGATGGGCGCGGCGGTGGCGCGGGCCACCGCGAGCACCAGCAGCGAGGCCATCAGCCCGCGAATGAAGATCAGCTGCGCGGCCGGCAGTGTCGCGCTGGCGAGCTTGACCATCGAGTCGTTGGCGATGAAGCAGGCCATCGCCAGGACCATGAATCGGATGCCGCGGCGGTTGGCGAGCCGCATGGCGGCGGCGGGGTCTGCGGTCGTCGTCGCGTGCACGGCCGTATTATGGCCACGCACGCCGGGCCGCCCGCCGCGGGCACCCGCACCACGAGGAGACCTGCATGAATCCGGAACGACGCCTCGCCGAGCTCGGCATCGAGCTGCCTCCCGCCTCGAAGCCGATGGGCACCTACGTGCCGTGGGTGCAGACGGGCAACCTGCTGTTCCTCTCGGGGCTCGGGCCGCGACGCCCGGACGGGACCTTCGTCGCGGGCAAGCTCGGCGCGGGCGTGTCGATCGAGCAGGGCCGCGAGGCGGCACGCATCGTCGGTCTCAACATGCTCGCCAACATCCGTGCGGCGCTCGGCTCGCTCGATCGCGTCGAGCGCGTGGTGAAGACGCTCGGCATGGTCAACTCCGCCCCCGACTTCGACCAGCATCCGAAGGTCATCGACGGCTTCGCGGACCTCTTCGTCGAGGTCTTCGGCGAGGAGCGCGGGCGCGGCGCGCGCTCTGCGGTCGGCATGGCCGCGCTGCCGATGCAGATCGCGGTCGAGGTCGAGACGATCGTCCAGGTCAGGGACTGACCCGGCGGGCTCAGCGCAGGCTCAGCGCGGCCGCAGCACCGCCGCGATCCGCTCGAGCAGCATCTCCGAGGACCCGTCCACGAAGGACGCGACGCGCGCGCCGTTCATGTGCCGGCCGAACGGATACGCCTCGCGCAGCCCCTCGGCGCCCATGGCCTGCGCCAGGCGCGGCAGCTGACGCTCGGCGCTGCGGGTGGCGACGAACTTGGCCTGCGCGGCGGCGAGCTGCGCGTCGGCGCCGGCGTCGATGCGGGCCGCCGCGTCGGCCACCAGCAGGCCGGCGGCGGCGAGCTCTGCCGAGGCCTCGGCGATCGTCCAGCGCCAGCCCTGGTGGTCGGCCAGCGGCACGCCGAAGGTGCGACGCGCGGCACCGTACGCCTGCGCGATGCGCAGCGCCTCGCCGAGCATCCCGCAGCACATCGCGGCGACGTAGGTGCGGGCGCCGTTGATGGACGTCATCGCGGACTTGAATGCGCGCCCCGGCGGCTGGAGCATCTCGGCGTCGGTGGCCAGGTAGCCGTCGAGCGCAAAGCCGCCGGTGCCGATCGCATGCTGGCCGGACAGCGCGAAGGCCGGCCGCCGCACGAAGCCCGCGCGCGCCGCCTCGACCACGAAGCCCGCGACGCCCCGCGCGCCCGAGCCCGGCTCGGTCTGCACGTACACGACCGCGACGTCGGCCTCGGCGGCGTTGGTGATCCAGGCCTTCTCGCCGTCGATCCGCCAGCCGCCGGCGACACGCGTCGCGCGCGTGGCGATCGCGGCGAAGTCGGAGCCCGCGCCCGGCTCGGTGAGCGCGGTGCACCCGATCGCACGGCCGGCCATCAGGGCCGGCACCCAGCGCTCGACCAGCTCGGGCGAAGCCTCGCGCGCGAGCTTGGTGGCGATGTTGCCGGTGTTGATCAGCGAGAACGCGAAGCCGAAGTCGGCACCGGCCAGCACCTGCGCGATCCGCGCCTTGGCGCTGAACGGCAGGCCGAGGCCGCCATGCGACGCGGGCACCTCGATGCGGCACAGGCCGAGCGCCGCAGCGGCCTCGATCGCCTCGCGACCGATGCGGCGCTCGCGCTCCCAGAGGGGCGCGCCGGGCGCGACCACGTCGCGGGCGAAGACGGCGACGGTGGCATCGAGGGGGCCGAGGGCGTGGCCCGGACCGGAGGCGAAGGCATCGGCCACGCCGAGGGCGCGGGCGGTGTCGGCCGCGGACGTATCGCCCGGGACGGAGTGAGGCGTGGCGCTCATCGCGCCGATGGTACGCGACGGGTCGGGACGGGTCGCGGCAGCGTTCCGTGCTAGCGTCCGACCGTCCCGCGCTCCGCGATCCGCGATCCGTGATCCGTGATCCGTGATCCGTGATCCGCGACCCGCAGCCTCCGCCACCGCAATGTCCGCGCGGCCCGTGCGGCCGCACTCTCCCCCCTCTCGCCCCGTGCGCATCGCCCGACCCGTGCTCGCCGCCCTCGCCCTTGTCGGAGTCCTGCTGCTCGGCCCCCTCGGCGTGATCGCGAGCGGCGAGGTCGACCCGACCGCCACCTGGCGCTCGGGCAGCCGCGACAGCAGCGGCCAGGCGCCGCTGCCCGCCGATGAGCCGCGCGCCGTCGTGCAGGTCTACGCGGCGCGCACCGTCGGCTGGCGGGGCGCGTTCGGCGTGCACACCTGGATCGCCACCAAGCGCCGCGGCGCAGATGCCTACACCGTGAACCACGTGATCGGCTGGCGGGTGTTCCGCGGCGCGGGCGCCGTCGTCACGCAGTCGGGGCCGGCCGACTTCCGCTGGTTCGGCGCCTGGCCCGAGAAGCTGGTGGACCTGCGCGGCGACGAGCTCGACGCGGTCATCGACCGCATCGAGGCCGCGGCCGCCGCGTATCCCTACCCGGACACCTACCGCGCCTGGCCCGGACCGAACAGCAACACCTTCACCGCCTTCGTCGCGCGGCAGGTGCCCGAGCTGCGGCTCGACCTGCCGCCGAACGCGATCGGCAAGGACTGGCTGCCCGGAACGATCATCGCCGCCACACCCAGCGGCACCGGCTGGCAGCTCTCGTTCGCGGGGCTGCTCGGCGTGGCGGTCGGCATCGAGGAAGGGCTGGA
>JBIIPQ010000447.1:0-3783 GCA_044342535.1 Burkholderiaceae bacterium | reverse complement strand
GGCAGGTGCGCGACCGGGTTCGGCTCTACACGCACCTGGGCCTGGGCGACATGAAGGCCGTCTACGAGACCTTCGACGAGGGCCGGCTGCGCGATCTCGCGCTGGCGGTCATCGAGAAGGGCTACGACGCGCTCAAGGTGGTCTTCATCCCCTATGGCCACTACACCGCCGACATCCCGTCGCGCCGCGGCGTGGGCCGGATGATGCAGGTGCTGCGCGACGCGGTGGGCGACCGCGTGGACATCATGATCGACTTCCACGGCCGGCCGGCGTCGATCTCGGCGGCGCTGCAGTTCATCGAGGAGGTGGCGCCCTACCGCCCGATGTTCTGCGAGGAGCCGGTGCAGCCGGGCGACACCGACGCGATGCGCATGGTCACCGAGCGCGCCGCCTGCCCGATCGCCACCGGCGAGCGGCTGGTCGGCTTCAAGGAGTTCGAGCCGCTGTTCCGCGCGAAGGCGGTGCACATCGTGCAGCCGGACCTGAACCATACCGGCGGCATCCTCGAGGGCAAGCGCATCGCCGCGGCCGCCGAGCAGGCGTTCATGGGCGTGGCCCCGCACAATCCGAACGGCCCGATCGCCGGCGCGGCCGCCCTGCACTTCGCGGTGTCCACGCCCAACTTCGTGATCCAGGAGGAGATGAGCGGCGCGGTGCCCTGGTACGACGACGTGGTCAGCGTGCCGATGCGGCGCACCGGCAACTCGTGGGGCGTGCCCGATGCGCCCGGACTCGGGGTCGAGGTCAACGAGCGCGAGGCCGCGAAGCATCCGTTCGAGCCCGAGGTCATCCACACCCGCAACGCCGTGCTCGACGACGGCACCATCGTCGACTGGTGACCCCATGGCCGGCCCCCGACTCGCTGTCCGTCATCCCTTCCACCTGCGTGCGGCCCCCGGCCGCGCGCGCGCCTTCGAGCTGCCCGGCGGCGTGTACAACGCGACGCCGTCGCGGCTGGTGTTCGGCGCCGGCGCGCTCGCCGAGCTGCCGCGCCTCGTCGGCGAGCTCGGCGGGCGGCGCGTGCTGATCGTCTCGACGCCGGGTCGCCGCGGCCTGGCCGATCGGGCCGCCGCGCTGCTCGGCGACCTGTGCGCGGGCATCCTGCCAGAGGCGGTCTCGCAGGTGCCGATCGAGACCGCGGTCCGCGGACGCGAGCTGTTCCGCGCGTCGGGGGCCGACGTGCTGGTGAGCATCGGCGGTGGCGCCTCGGTGGGCCTGGGCAAGGCGATCGCGCTCGAGACCGCGACGCCGGTGATCGCGGTGCCGACCACCTACTCCGGCTCGGAGATGACCGGCTTCTGCGGCATCACGATCGACGGCGTCAAGCGCATGCACACCAGCCTGAACATGCTGGCCACCTGCGTGATCTACGACCCCGAGCTGAGCGTCACGCTGCCGGTCGAAGTGTCGGCGGCCAGCGCCTTCAACGCGCTGGCGCACTGCGTCGACGTGGTCTACGTGCCGACCGCGGCCCCGGCGATGCTCGCGGCCGCCTACGAGGGCGCGGCGGTGATCGCCGATGCGCTGCCGCGAGTGGTGCGCGACCCGTCGGACCTCGACGCGCGCGCGGACCTGCTCTACGGCGGCATGCTGGCCGGTGCGGCGCTGACCGGCGGCTTCGCGCTGCAGCACGGCCTGGCGCACACCCTGGGCGGCAGCTTCGGCGTGCCCCACGGCCACTCGCATGCGGTGGTGCTGCCGCACGTGGCCGCGTACAACGCCCGCTTCGCCCCCGAGCCGATCGCACGGCTGGAGAGCGCACTCGGTGTCGCGGACCTCGCGCCCGCGCTCTTCGACCTGCTGGTGGCGAGCGGCCTGCCGACCTCGCTGCGCGCCTTCGGGCTCGACGAGGGCATCGTCGAGCGTACCGTCGCGATCACCGTCGAGACCGACAATGGGCTGAACCCCGGCCCGATGACCCCCGAGGGCATCCGCGCGATCGTGATGGACGCGCTCGACGGCCGGCGACCCGGCGGAGCCCCGGCGTGATCGAACGCGCGCTGAACGCGACCTGGGTGCTGGTCGGCGCGGCCGGCGCGATCGGTGCCTGGAACATGGGCCTGGTCACGCCGTCCGGTCCGGAGAGCGGGCTCTTCCCCTTCGTGGCGAGCGTGCTCGTGCTGATCGGCGGACTCGTGCTGCTGCTGGCGCCGAAGCACCGCGCGCTCGACGTCGACTGGCCCGACACGGTCGGCTGGATGCGGGTCTGCGGCGTCGTGCTCGGGCTGTCGGTGATCGCGCTGGCGCTGCCGCGGCTGGGATTCGCGGCCGCCGGCGTGCTGACGATGATGATTCTGCTCAAGCTCGTCGAGCGCACCGGCTGGCTGCAATCGATCGCGCTGTCGGTCGGCTCGGTGGCGGCGGTGATCGGGCTCTTCGACAAGCTGCTCGGTATGCCGCTGCCACGCGGCCCCTGGGGATTCTGAGGTGGACGCGCTCACGGGCCTGCTCCACGGCTTCCAGGTGGTGCTGCAGCCGCAGCTGCTGATGTTCTGCCTGCTGGGCAGCGTGATCGGCACGCTGATCGGCGTGCTGCCGGGCATCGGCCCGCTGGCCGCGCTCGCGCTGCTGCTGCCGATCACCTTCACGCTGCCGCCGATCGCCGGGATGCTGATGCTGTCGGCAATCTTCTACGGCGCGATGTACGGCGGCTCCACCACCTCCATCCTGCTCAACATGCCCGGCGAGGCCGCGTCGGTGGTGACCTGCCGCGACGGCTACCAGCTCGCCAAGCAAGGCCGAGCGGGCGCCGCGCTCGGCGTGGCCGCATTCGGCTCGTTCATCGCCGGCACGCTCAGCGTGATCGCGCTGACCTTCTTCGCGCCGGTGCTCGGCAAGTTCGCGATCAGCTTCGGGCCGCCCGAGAACTTCACGCTGATGGTGCTCGGGCTGGTCTGCACGCTCTACATGATCTCGGGCTCGCCGATCAAGGGCCTGGTGATGGTCGCGCTCGGCGTGCTGATGGCCACCGTCGGCATCGACGTGGTCAACGGCCGCGAGCGCTTCACCTTCAACACGGTGAACCTGACCGGCGGCATCGAGATCCTCGCGCTCGTCATCGGCCTGTACGGCGTCACCGAGATCCTGTCGAACGTCGAGCGGGTGGTGAAGAGCACGCTGATCACGGAGAAGGTCCGCAACCTCTTCCCGACCCGCGACGACTGGAAGAAGTCGGCGATGCCGATCGCGCGCGGCAGCGGCCTGGGCTTCGTGCTCGGGCTGGTGCCTGGGGGCGGTCCGATCACCGCGGCCTTCATGTCGTACGCGCTCGAGCAGCGCCTGTCGAAGACGCCCGAGCGCTTCGGCAACGGCGCGATCGAGGGCGTGGCCGGTCCCGAGTCGGCGAACAACGCCGCGGTCGGCGGCGGCATGGTGCCGGTGCTCTCGCTCGGCATCCCGGGCACGCCGGTGACCGCGCTGCTGCTCGGCGCGCTGGTGATCCAGGGCATCCAGCCCGGGCCGATGTTCATCCAGCAGCAGCCCGATCTCTTCTGGGGGATCGTCGCCAGCATGTACATCGGCAACGTGTTCCTGCTGATCCTGAATCTGCCGCTGGTGGGGGTCTGGGTGCAGCTGCTGAAGGTGCCCTACCGCTACCTGTTCCCGGTCGTGCTGCTGCTCAGCGTGGTCGGCACCTACTCGGCGAACAAGAATGTATTCGACCTCTGGGTGATGCTCGGGTTCGGCGTGTTCGGCTGGCTGCTCCGCAAGCTCCAGTACGACTTCGCGCCGCTGATCATCGCCTTCATCCTCGCGCCGCTGATGGAGCAGTCGCTCCGGCAG
>JBIIPQ010000012.1:0-32533 GCA_044342535.1 Burkholderiaceae bacterium | reverse complement strand
GCGGTCGACAGGCGGCCCGCGCCGGGAGAAGATGGCGCGTGCGTCCGCACCGACGAGGAGGCTGCATGAAGCTTCGAAGCAGACACGTCCAGCTCCGCCAGGGAGCCGCCGCGGTCGGCGACGCCCCGTTCGAATCCGGCTCGGCCCGCATCGGGCGGCGCAGGCTGATGACCGCCGCCGCGATCGCCGGGCTCGGCGTCGCCCCAGCCCGCGCCCATCACGGCTGGAGCGGCTTCGATCCCGACCGGCCGTTGTATGTCGAGGGGCGCATCACGCGGGTGCGCTGGCAGAACCCGCACGCCGAGCTCGAGCTCGAGCTCGAGCTCCCCGCCGGGCTCAAGGCGCCCGCCGATCTCGCGACGCGGCCGCTGCCGGCGCAAAGCGCCCAGGTCGACGGCCGCAAGCTGCTGTCGAGCGCCCAGGTGCCGCGCCGCGCGGACCGCCGCTGGACGATCGAGCTGGCGCCGCTCACGCGGATGGAGGCCTGGAAGGTGGCCGAGCCGCGGCCGGGCGACACGGTGTCGCTGGTCGGCTTCGCCTATCGCGACGAGGCGGGCGAACCGGTGATCCGCGCCGAGTACCTGTTCGTGGGCGACAAGGCCTACGGCCTGCGCTCCTCGCCCGCCTGAGAGCCTAGCGGTACTTGACCGAGCAGCCGTAGGGCGGCGCGGACGCGAGCGCCACCGGGCGGCCGGCCTGCAGGTCCTCGAGGGCGGCCGCCACGTGGTTGCGGGCGAGCTTGACGTCCTCGGGGTTGGCGCTGCGGCGGTCGTCGATGCCGCCGGCGAAGCGCACGACGCCCTTCGGGTCGACCACCCACATCTGAGGCGTCGTGCGTGCGCCGTAGGCGCGGCCCGCGGTGCCCTCGGGGTCCATCAGGATCGCGGCGGGCGCCGCGCCCCAGGCCTTCATCGCCTGGGCGAGCGCGTCGGGCGCGAGGTAGTCGGCATGTTCGGGGTTCGTCGAGTTGACCGCGAGCCAGACCACGTCGCCGCGGGCGGCCTTCGACTGCATGCCCGGCAGGTTGCCGGATACGTAGTGCTTGCGCACGAACGGGCAGCCCGGGTTCGTCCATTCCAGCACCACGGTGCGGCCCTTGAAGTCGGCCAGCGACACGGTCCGCCCGGCGGTGTCGCGCAGCGCGAGGGCCGGCGCCGGCGAACCCGGCACGGCATCGGCCAGCGCGGCGGCGGCGGGGGCGACGAGGGCGGCGCAGAGCGCGGCGCGAAGGACGGTGGCGTTCATGGGCGGGCTCCCCCGCGGACGGCGGCGCGGCTCAGCCGAGCAGCCGCTCGATGTCGGCGGCGAGCGCGTCCGGCTCGGTGGTCGGGGCATAGCGGTCGACGACCTTGCCGTCTCGGTCGACCAGGAACTTGGAGAAGTTCCACTTGATCGCCTCGATGCCGAGCGCGCCGGGCTTCTCGGCCTTGAGCCACTTGAAGAGCGGGTGGGCGGCGTCGCCGTTGACGTCGATCTTGCCGAACATCGGGAAGGTCACGCCGAAGTTCATCTCGCAGAACTGCGCGATCTCGTCGTTCGTGCCCGGTTCCTGCTGGCCGAACTGGTTGCTCGGGAAGCCGAGCACCACGAAGCCGCGGTCCTTGAACCGGTCGTGGAGGGCCTGCAGGCCGCGGTACTGAGGGGTGAGGCCGCACTGGCTCGCGGTGTTGACGATCAGCGCGACCTTGCCGCGGAAGGCCGACAGCGGCGCGGGCTTGCCGGTCAGCGTCTGCGCGTCGAAATCCCAGGCGGTGGCTGCGGTGGTGCTCATCGGTGCGGCTCCTTCGATCCGGCGAGTATGCCGCAAGGTCCGGCGGATCCGCGATGCCCGGACGCGGCCCGGGGGGATCGGCGACGCGCTGCGGAACGCCCGCTGCGGGGGCCCGGGGGTGCGTGCTACCGTTTCCGCCCCGGGTGGGTCCGGCGCGACGGGCCGCCCGCCGGCACCCCCCCACCGCGCGAGCCGTCGCGCGGCTCCCTGCGTCGTCGAAGAGGACTCCCCCATGCGCCTGCTGGCCGCGATGTTCAAGCACGAGACCAACACCTTCTCGCCGGTGCCCACGCCGGTCGAGCGCTTCTTCGGCTACCGCCCGGGCATGCTCGCCGGGCAGGCCGCGATCGCCGCCCACCGCGGCACCGGCAGCGGCCTGGGCGGCTTCCTCGCGGTCGCCGAGGAGGCGGGGGCGACGGTCGAGGTCGCGGTGGCGGCCGAGGCGAGCCCGAGCGGCGTGGTCGAGGACGATGCGTTCGACGCGATCGCCGCGCCCATCCTGGCCGCGGTGCGCGCCGGCGGCTGGGACGGCATCCTGCTCGACCTGCACGGCGCGATGGTCGTGCGCAGCCACGAGGACGGCGAGGGCGAACTCCTCCGGCGGATCCGGGCGATCGACGCGACGACCCCGATCGGCGTCGTGCTCGACATGCACGCCAACCTCTACGACGACATCGTGCGCTGCGCGACGGTGCTCACCGGCTACCACACGTATCCGCACGTCGACGTGCGCGAGGCCGGCGCGCTGGCCGCGCGGCTGATCGTGCGCACGGTCCGCGGCGAGGTGAAGCCGGTGATGCGGTGGGCGAACCGGCCGATGCTGCCGCACGTGATGCGCCAGGGCACGCACGCCGAGCCCAACCGCTCGCTGCAGGCCGCCTGCATCGCCCACGAGCGCGACGCGCGCGCGCTCGCCTGTTCGCTGTTCGTCGGATTCCCGCACGCCGACATCCGCGAGGCCGGGCTGTCCGCGGTGGTCTGCACCGACGGCGATGCCCCGCGCGCCGAGTCGATCCGCGACGCGCTGCTCGACCGGGCCTGGGCGGCGCGCGAGGCCTTCGTCTACCGTGCCGAGCCGCTCGCCGAGTCGGTCGCGCGCGCCCGGGTGCTGGGCGACACGCCGGTGGCGCCCGGCGCCAAGGACGGTCCGATCGTGATGCTCGACCACTGCGACAACGTCGCCTCGGGCGGCACGATGGACACCACCGCGGTGCTCGCCGAGGTGCTGCGCCAGGACCTGCACGACGTGGTGTTCTACGCGATCCACGATCCGGAGTCGGTGCGTGCCGCGATCGCCGCGGGCGTCGGCGCGACGGTCACGCTCGACGTGGGCGGGCGCTCGGCCATGCCCTCGATCGGCGCGCCGGCCACGCCGCTGCGCGTGACCGGTACCGTCAAGCGGATCACCGACGGCGTCTACACGCTGCGCGGTCCGATGGGCGCCGGGGCGAGCACGAACAACGGCCCGACCGTGGTGCTGCGGGTGGGTGGGGTCGACCTGGTGCTGATCTCGCTCTACCAGGAGCCCTTCGACCTCGAATGCTTCATCACCGCGGGCATCGACCCGACACGCCGGCGCTTCGTCGTCATCAAGAGCCGCGTGCACTGGCGCGCGGGGCTGGGCGAGCTCGCGCGCGAGGTCGTCGAGTGCTCGGGGGTCGGCGTCACCACCTCCGACTACTCGCTGCTGAAGTTCGAGCGCGTGCGCCGGCCGGTGTTCCCGCTCGACGCGATCTGACCCGATCCGCCCACAGGAGACGGACATGCAGGCAGGCAGCCACGAATTCCTCGCCCAGGACCGGGTGATCTGGGGGCGCCCCGCGGCGCAGGCCGCGCTCGAGGAGGCGGATCGGCGCGGCGCGAAGCGCGTGTTCGTCGTCACCTCGAAGACGCTGAACCGGCACACCGACGCGGTGTCGACGATCGTGGCGGCGCTCGGCGCGCGCCATGTCGGCACCTTCGACGAGTGCGTCGAGCACACGCCGCGTCCGAGCGTGATCGCGGCCGCGCAGGCCGCGCGGGCCGCGGCGCCCGACATGGTGCTCACGGTCGGCGGCGGCACCGCGATCGACACCGTCAAGGTGATGCTGATCGCGCTCGCGCACGACGTGCGTACGCCCGAGGGGCTGTCCGACTGGCACCTGAAGATGAACCCCGACGGCAGCCGCCATGTGCCGGCGGTGCAGCCGCCGCCCTTCCGTCAGGTGGTGGTGAGCACGACGCTCGGGGCGGCCGAGTTCTCCGACTTCGGGGGCTGCACCGACCCGGTCCGGCGCGTCAAGGACGGCTACGCGGGCAAGTACGTCGGCGCGGCCGCGGTGATCCTCGACCCGGCGATCACCGTGCACACGCCGTCCTGGCTGTGGCTGTCGACCGCGGTGCGCGGCATCGACCACGCGGTCGAGGGCCTGTGCTCGATCGCGCCCTCGCCGCTGATCGACGCCACCTCGCTGCAGGCGCTGCATCTGTTCGCCGGGGCCTTGCCCGCCACGCACGCGGACCCGGGCGATCTGGACGCGCGGCTGCGCTGCCTGCAGGCGGCCTGGATGGCCGGCTTCGGTATCCTGCGCGTGCCCTACGGCGCCAGTCACGGCATCGGCCACAGCCTGGGTGCGGTGACCGGCATCAGCCACGGCTACACCTCCTGCATCATGCTGCCGCACGTGATGCGCTGGAACCTGGAGCGCACCGGCGCGCAGCAGGCCCGGATCGCGCACGCGCTGGGCGCCGCCGACGGCGACGCGGCGGGCGCGGTGGCGCGGCTGATCGGCGGGCTGGGCGTGCCGACGCGGCTGCGCGATCTCGGCGTGGACCGTGCGCAGTTCGACGCCATCGCGGCGGGCGCGCTGCAGAACATGTGGGTGAAGACGAACCCGCGGCCGTTGGCGAACGCGGCGGACGTGCTGGGGCTGCTCGAAGCGGCGTGGTGAGCGTTCGGCGGACCGGGAGGCGCCAGGTTCTGGCGTTCTGGCGAACGGGCCGCCGCGGGTGACCGCAGCCGCCCGCTCAGCCCGCCATCGCCTCGCTGCGTGCCGTCGCGAGTGCCCGCTCGAGCGCCTGCTCCGCCATCGACCCGAAGTGCGCCGCGTCCGCGGCCGCGCCGAGCGCCTGCGCGATCAGCGCACCGCGCTCCCATGGCAGGTGGAAGTCGGGGTGGCGCCCTAGCACGCCGAGATAGCCGGCCAGCGCCGCGTCGAGCCGGCCCTGGCCGTGGTGAACCGTCGCCTCCGACAGGGCTGCCTCGTCCGGATCGACGAGCGAGCGCAGCGTCGAGGCGAGCGGCGCCGCCGGCCGGCCGGCGCGCTCCAGCAGCCAGCGGTAGAGCGCGAAGCGGCCGGCCGCGGCCGCCTCGTGGGTGCGCTCGCGCACGACCTGCGCATGGGCGGCCGCGCGCATCGCGAGCCGGGCGGGCAGGTCGTCCATCGCCTGCGACAGCGACCGCACGAAGCCCTCGTGCCCGGCATACAGCAGCCCGGTCTCGCCCGCGCGGATGCCGTGCAGGTACTCGCCGCGCGCGCTCGCGATGCAGACCACGCCGCGCGAGGCGTACTCGAGGAACTTGCCGTCGGAGCGGCCGTCGGCGAAGGCCGAGTCGCCGAGCGGCGCGAAGCCGATGTCCAGGCCGTCCAGGAAGCCGAGGTAGGTGTCGAAGCCGGCGGGCGCGTGCCAGTCGATGTGCAGCCCGGCGCGCTCGAAGACGCCGCGGATCGAGGTCGGCGCCATCAGCTTGAGCACGGGCGCCTCGTGCGGCGCGAGCCCGCGCACCGAGCACCAGGCGAGCAGCGCGCTGGCCAGGCCGCGGGCGTCGTCGAAGTGGCCGGCCGAGGCCGCCCAGCCGAGCACGGGTGTCTGACGACGGGCCTCTGAGACGGGGGCCAGCGGCGGCGCATCGGAGAGCTGGTTCGGCAGCACCGCGCAGCGTGCATTCAGCGCGCCGTACCGGGCGCGCAGGCCGTGGCTCGAGCACTGCAGCAGGTCGGCGGCCCGCGCCAGCCGCTCGATGCGTGCCTGGTGTTCGGGCACCCGGTAGAACGCGTGGCCGGGCAGGCTCTTCGGAAACGCGCGGAAATCGTCGGAGAGCTCGTAGACCGTGGGCAGGCCGCGGCGCGCGCGCTCGGCCAGCACCGCCTCGAGCGACGGGTCGGCCACCATGCAGGCGACCAGCAGATCCGTGCCCGCGCAGTGCGCGACCCAGTCCGGATGGGTGGTCTGCATCTCCACCACGTCCATCGTGCCGGCCAGCGCCCGGCCCGGCAGCGTGATCCGATGGCGGTAGTCGCCGGAGTCGCGCGGCTGGGGATGGGCGAGAAAGGTGCACTGGGCCAAGGGGGTCTCCCGTCGATCCGGGGTCTGCCCGATGCTTGGCCGGTCGTGCGCGACAGCCTGAGGCCTGCGCCCGCCCGGTCATCCGCGGAAGACCGGGGCGCCGCCCCGGCTTCTCAGTTCACCGCGCGCGCGGCGCCGCCCCAGTACCGCGCCCGCAGCACCTTCTTGTCCGGCTTGCCCAGGCCGGTCACCGGCAGCTCGTCGGCGAAATCGACCGATTTCGGCGCGTGGACCACGCCCTTGGCGTCGCGAACCATCGCGATCAGGGCCTCCGCGCTGACCTCGGTGCCGGCGCGGCACACGACCACGGCCTTCACCGCCTCGCCCCACTTGGGATCGGGCACGCCGATCACCGCCGCCGCGGCCACCGCCGGATGCCGCGTCAGCACGTCCTCGACCTCGCGCGGGAACACGTTGAAGCCGCCGCTGATGATCATGTCCTTGCTGCGATCGACGATGTACAGGAAGCCGTCGGCATCGCGTCGCGCGAGGTCGCCGGTGTAGAGCCAGCCGTGGCGGAACGCGCGCGCGGTCTCCTCGGGCTTGTTCCAGTAGCCGGCCATCACCAGCGGGCCACGGCAGCAGATCTCGCCGACCTCGCCCTCGGGCACCTCGTGGCCGTCCTCGTCGAGCAGCTTGACCTGCAGGCCCGCGACCGGCGCGCCGCAGGAGGCGAGCCGCTCCGGATGACGGACCGGGTCGTGGTCGTCCCGGCGCAGCACGGTGATGCAGTTGGGCACCTCGGACTGGCCGTAGAGCTGCATGAACACCGGACCGAAGCGCTCGATGCCCTCGACGAGGCGCGCCGGCGACATCGGCGAGGCGCCGTAGATGATCGTGCGCAGGCTCGACAGGTCGGCCTGCGGCAGTCCGGGATGGTCGAGCAGCACGTAGACCATCGTCGGCACGAGAAAGGTGCAGGTGATGCGGTGCCGCTCGACGGTGTCGAAGAAGCGCTGCGGATCGAAGCCGCGGTCCATCACGAAGGTGCCCGAGCGCAGCATCACCGCGAGGATCATGGCGCCGGTGGCGTGCGAGATCGGCGTCATCGCGAGGAAGCGGACCTCCTCGGGCCAGTCCCATTCGGCGAGCTCGGTCATCGCCATGGTCACGTGCACGCGGTGCGTGTGCATCACGCCCTTGGAGCGCCCGGTGGTGCCGCCGGTGTAGATCAGCGTGCAGACGTCGTCGACGTGGGCGCGCGAGACGAGCGGCATCGGATCGAAGGCCGCGCCGGCCGCGAGGATGTCCTCGCCGTCGCAGCCGGGACCGAGGCCGTAGACGCTGCCGAGCCCAGGCAGCCGGGCCGCGAGCGCGGCCGCGCGCGCCGCGAACGGGCCCGGGTCGACGAACAGGGTCTCGACGCCGGAGTCCTCCAGCAGGTAGGCATGGTCGTCCTCCGAGGCGAGCGGGTGCATCCAGGTGACGCGCATGCCCATCAGGTAGGCGGCGGCGGTGACCATGAACGCCTCGGGGCGGTTCGAGGACAGCGTCGCGATGGCGTCGCCGCGGCGCAGCCCACGGGCCTCGAGCGCCTGCACCAGGCGGCTCAGCGATTCACCGAAGGCGCGATAGGTGATCGACCGGTCGTCGAGCACGAACGCCACGCGCTCGCCGCCGCGCCGGATCGCGCGGATCAGCAGGTCTGCACAGGTACAGCCTTCGTACGGAGTCCCCAGCACGCCGTTTCTCCCCACTCTGCCGCGGTCGAAGTGCCGCGATGGTTCCGGATCGTAACAGCGCTGACGCAAAACGGCCGCGGCGGGTACCGGCCGCCGCGCCCGCACCCGCGTCCGCGCCCGGCACCGCGCGGTGGGTCGCGTGGCGAGCCTGTGCGCGGCGATGCTGAGCCCATGCATCCCGTCGCGCTGCCGCTGATGATCTACCGCCCCGGAGCCGTGTCGGCCGCCCATGCCGGCTGCCGGACCTGCGAGCATTTCCGCGGCGAGTGGGTGGCGCGCGGCGCGCACGCGCTGTGCCGTGTCGGCGGCCGGACCTCGGTGCAGGCGCGGCCGGACCACGGGTGCGCGTTCCATCTGCGCGCGCCCGGCTCCGATGGGTGACATGCGGCCGACGGCCCGCCGCGTTCGCCCGCTGTTCGCCCGCCGTCCGGCCGACACGGGATCGCGACGATCCGGCGGCTTCGGCGCGCGCACCTCCGACGGCAGCGTGCGGTACGGGCGACCCGCTCGGGTCGAGTATGCTGGGCCCTGCCGACCCAGCACCGCGGTCGAGCCCGGATGGAGCGTCCGCGGCCGAGCCTCCACCTCCCAACGCGAGCGGTCCCGCCATGATGCTGCCCGTGCCCCGACGCCCGAGCGTCCCCGTTCCGTCGTTCTTCGCCCCCGAGCGCCCCTGCTGCGTCGTGGTCATCGACCCCGATCACGCCTGGGCGGACGGGCTGTGCGGCGCGCTCGGACAGGATCTGTTCGAGGTCCATGCGGGCTACGGCTGGGCCGACCTCGAGCGCCTGGTCGATGTCCAGTCGCCGACGGTCCTGGTCGTCGATCTCGGTACCGACGCCGAGGCTGGACTCGCCGCGATCCGACGTCTGCGCCTCGTGCATGCGTCCGATGCGCTGCGGGTCGTCGCGACGGTCGGACACGGGCGTCCGGCCGAGATCGCCGCCGGACGCCGCGCCGGCTGCGACACCTGCCTGGTCCGGCCCGTGTCCTTCGAGGCGCTGCGCGAGATCGTCCGACAGGTGGTGCGATGACCGAGCCGCTGCTGCTCACCACCACGCAGATCTCCACCTTCGACGGCACCCGGCTGCTGACGAAGGCGAGCGGGTTCTTCTTCGAACGGGCAACGCGGCTCTTCCTGGTCACCAGCGGCCACGTGGTGTTCGACGAGCCGAGCGAGCACCGTCCGGACCGCATCGAGTTCGGCGTGCATCGCGACCGCGTCGACCTGACCTCGATGGCGACCCTCTCGGTGCCGCTCTACCAGGGCGGCAAGGCCGCATGGCGTGCGGCCTCCGATACCGGCGGCCCGATCGACGTCGTCGCCATCCCGCTCGAGCACGGGATCTTCGCCGGTGCCGAGGCCTGGGAGGCCTTCCGCCCCGAGCACCTCGAGCCCGCGCTCGACGCGGTCGAGGTCGGCACGCCGCTGCTGATCGTGGGCTTTCCGCTCGGGTTCCACGACACCGTCCACTACCTCCCGGTGGTGCGCCAGGCCGGCATCGCCTCGTCCTTCGGCGTGCGCTTCCAGGGCCAGGGCTACTTCCTCACCGATGCCCGCACGCACCGCGGCACCAGCGGCGCGCCGGTGGTGATGCGCGCCGCGCAGCGCCCGGGCGAGCCCGAGGCGCTGCCATGGCGGCTGCTCGGCGTGCATGCGGCCCGGATGGACGTGGGCTCGCGCGACCGCGAGCACGACGAATCGCTCGGCCTGAACTGCGCGTGGTACGCGGACGTGCTGATGGTGCTGACGCGCGACTGAGCCTGCGCGCCGTTCGCGGACTCAGTGCCGCGCGGCCTGCGGCACCACCCAACGTTCGACGGCGGCGAGCAGTTCTGCGAGCTGCACCGGCTTGGCGAGCACCGCCTTGACGTCGTCGGACTCGAGCGCCCGCCCCACCTCCGGCGTCGCCGACAGCACCACGACCGGGACCTGGGCGAGGCCGGCGACCCGTGCCTTGAGGGCCAGGAAGTCGCCGCCGTTCATGCGGGGCATCATCATGTCCAGCACGATCAGTCCGATCGCCTGGGGCCGTAACCGATGCGCGCGCAGCGCGGCCTCGCCGCTGCACGCCGTGACGATCCGATAGCCCTCCTTCTCGAGGATCAGCTGGCACGCCACGCGGGCGTCGTCGTCGTCGTCGACGACGAGCACGGCAGGCATCGCCAGGTCATGCGCACCGTCGCGCAGTCCGCCATCGTTCGTGCTGTTCATCCCGATTCCTTGAAGCGTCCCGATGGCAGGAGGCCTTCAAGAAGCGGTCCCCGAACGGAGCCGCAGGCACGGGCGCCGGATCGGTCGAATGCGACGCTCGCTGCGTTGCCGGATCGGTCGGGATGGCGGGGACGGACCGGGCGGCAGGTGCCGCCGGAGCGCCTCAGGTCTCGGGGAACATCGTCGCGAGCAGCCGGATCGGCTCGCCGCGCACGCCCGCGTTGAAGGCGCGTGTCGCGACGCCGAGGATCTGCTCGCGGCGTCCCTCGAAGAGATCGGCGACCGCGGTATTGCGGGGATGGCCGCTGATCGTGCGCAGCGTCTCGGCGTCGATGGCGAATCGGATCGGCACGCCGGCCTCGCCGACCGCGTCCATCTCGACGCCGTTCGGGCGGACCCGGATGTCCGTGAAGCGAATGTCGGCAATGTGCCGCCAGCCCTGAGTGGATCCGCGTGGCGTACTCATGACCTGTGACTGTACCTCCTTCGGGATCGCATGCCAGCGCCGTTACACCTGCGCTTGGCCGACCGCCCAGGGCGATCGACCGGTGTAGGAGTCGGGCGCGATCCTTCGGAGCCCCCGCAGGCGGGCCCGGTTCCGTCGCAAGTCGCGTACCCTCGTGGGGACGTCGAGCGCCCCGGGGCGCCCGTCGATTCCCCCTCACGGAGCGTCCCGAACCACTCCCGGCAGCGACCGCGCGTGGACCGATCGCAACGACGCTGGAGTTCCGATGGTTGGCGCGGCACACATGTTTCTGTTCCTGGCGAACAACCGCGGTGACCTGATCGCGCGCTGCAAGGCCAAGGCCGCCCAGCGCCCCTTTCGGGCCGCGACCGAAGAACAGCTGAAGAACGGGATCCCGCTCTTTCTCGATCAGCTCGGGCAGACGCTCGAGGCGGACGAGCAAGGGCAGCCCTTCGACAGCCTGCGGATCTCGGGGGCGACCGGGGTCGAGCCGCCGGGCGGCTCGGAGATGTCGATCACCGCGGCCGGCCACGGCAAGCAGCTGCTCGAGCTCGGCTACACGGTCGACCAGGTCGTCCACGACTACGGCGATCTGTGCCAGGCGATCACCGACCTCGCCGCGGAGCGGGATGCCCCGTTCAGCATCGACGAGTTCCGTACGCTGAACCGTTGCCTGGACAATGCGATCGCCGCGGCCGTCACCGAGTTCAGCGCGCAGCGCGACGCCGCCCTGGAGCGGGTGCAGTCGGGCCTCCTGAACGAGCGCCTGGGCGTGCTCGCCCATGAGCTGCGCAACGGCCTGGGGACGGCCACCCTCGCGGTCAAGGCGCTCGAGACCGGGAACCTGCCGATGTCCGGCGCGACCGGCAGCATCCTCAAGCGCAGCCTGGCGTCGCTCGCGGCGCTCGTCTGGCACGCGCTCGACGAGGTCAGGACCAAGGCCGAGGCGGCGGCCGGGGCCGTCCCCTTTCCGCTGGATGCGTTCGTCGCCGAGGCCGCGCGAGCCGCTGCGTTGGACGCCCGGGCCCGCGGCTGCACGCTGGACGTGGCGTTCGTCGACCCCGAACTGAGTCTCGTCGGGAACCGCGCCGACCTGCTCGCAGCCCTCGTCAACCTGCTGCAGAACGCGTTCAAGTTCACCCAGCCCGGCACCGAAGTGAGGCTGACGGCCGAGGCCGTGGGCATTCAGGTGCTGGTGAAGGTCGAGGACCATTGCGGCGGGTTGTCGCCCGGCGCCGCGGAGCGGATGTTCGCCCCGTTCTCCATGCGCAGCGGGGACCGGACCGGCCTGGGCCTGGGGCTGACGATCGCGCGGTCCCACGTCGAAGCCGACTGCGGCACGCTGAACGTCGAGAACCGTCCGGGCAGCGGCTGCGTCTTCACGATGGCCTTCATGCAGGACGGCACGCAGGACGGCATGCAGGCTGCCGCCCAGAAGGCGACGCCCACATGAAAACGAGCCAGGGGGCTCGCGCCCGCTGACTCGCTTGAATTTGGTAGGCCGTGCGGGATTCGAACCTGCGACCAACGGATTAAAAGGTCTTGTAAATCAACGCTCTAGGACAACTGACAAAGGTCCGGCGCAATCGAATCAAGGGCTTGGCGTAGCTCGGCATTTCTCAGGTGTGGCCGTCTGTCGCTGCTTTTCTTGCACCAGTGCCCCGTCAGTGCCCCATAGCGTCCGGGCGGGGTTTTTTCACCCCATACGCGCACGCGCGTAGGCGCGATCCGTGTAGATAGGCCGTCGACCTAGACAGCGCTTGCCACGTTGCCTGCAAGTTTCGGGACACGACCGCCCCACCTAAAGGCCGCCGACCTTGCGACGCACCGGCACCCGGCGAGCGGGCCTAGCGCCTGCTTGATCCCACGACCCCGGCACGCCGAGTGCATCGACGGCGGCTCCCCGATTGAACCTACGCAGCAATTCCTTGGCGTGTCGGTAGCCGCGCGATGCGAGCGCGTCTAGCAAACAAATCGCCGTTACTGTGTCAGCCCGGTCGTGGGCGGCCGGGTCGATGGCGTCGAAGGGGGCGGCGGGGTTCATCAGCGGCTTGCCGACGGTGGGCATCTTGGAGTCCTTCAGCGGAAGGTCGTGATGCCGGAATCATGCGCCCGCCGTCGCGGTTGCGGAACTAGACGGAAGTCGTAGCCGAGACCGCAGGCCGTAGAACAGCCGTACGGGCGCTCCTAGGCTGTTGCCGGGGCGGCGGGGCATCGATGCCCAAGCCGACGCCCGCGCGACGTTGTGGCGGCTCTGTAGCCCGTCAGCGCCGTCCGCTGTTCTTCCGCTGTTGATGCACGGGCGCGCCTACGCTGCCTGTTGCAGCCCCTGCCAGCGGTTGACCAGCCCGACCAATTCGTCTGTGCGGACATAGACGACGGTACTGCTGTAGCTCCTAGCCCCCACCGCCGTACGTTGTGCGGCTTGTTCTTCGGTCCGCAGCCACCGTGGCAGGTTCGACTTGGTGACTGCGCGCAAGGCCCGCGCGTCGACCATCAGCATCCTGCCGGTATCCATCCAAACGAACAGAATCCAATCTGTGACCTTGGATTCATCGAGCGCCCATCCCGGCGTATTGCGTTCACAGTTCGACCAAATCTCTAGGGCGATGTCGGCCTTGTTGAACGCCCGGAAGTCAGTGGTGCGCACCTTCAAGTCGATGAACCGATGTTGGCAGTGCGGAAACTCGATCATGACGTCCGCCCCTAGTCGGTCGTTCGCTTCGGTCGCGCGCCGGAAGGACAGCGCGCCTGGGAAGCGCCTGCGAAGGAACGGCTCGACCAATGCGGCGACCGCAGGGGTGTCCGACATCGCGAGCTGCGCCGAGAAGTCGAAAGTCTTCACGGCGGCCACGCTCGACGGCGCATCGTCCAGCCCGATAGGCGTGCTGAAGCGCTGCTGATTGACACGCCGAGCGTGTCAGCGCCCCGCGCGAGCGAGACGACTGACACGCCGGTCGTGCCGTATAGCACCCTAGACTCGGCCCCAGTGACACGCCGGTCGTGCACCTTTCTAGTAGCCATTCCCTAGGTGCTCGACTTGGGCTTGATGCCTGTCACTAAAGCCTTCGGTGCATCCCTGTACCAGCCGCCCGGTGGAGCGGCCGTCGGCTTGATGCCGGGGTCGTACTTGCTGGCCCCCGACTTGTCGAGCCGTTCGTCGATGCTGAACAGCGTGACGGCAAACAGGTTGCAGCGATGAAGGCCGCCTTGCCGGGTCTTGATGATCCAGCCACGTTCCAGCAGTTCCTTAAGTGCCTTGTCGAGCGTGTCGCGCGACTTCCAGTGGCGGCGCTCGGCGTCCTTCCAAGTCATCTGCAAGTCGCCGTTGTTGAATCCGTTGTACAGCGCCAGGAAGTCGAACAGCAGCTTGGTGGCATGCGCCGACAGCGACGCGAACGAGTCGCTGCCGAGCGCGTACCGTGACAAGGCGACGTAGGCCCCGCCACCGTGTTTGGCACGGTGGGCCGACTTGCTGCGCGCCACGGACTAGAGCCAGCCGTAGACGTCGAGCGCGGTCGCGAGCGCGATGGCCGCCAACACTGCGCCGGGGACGGCGACGTCGGGCGGTAGGTGCGTGACGAACTTGCGTAGCCTGTTCATCAGCGCGCCCCTTCCGAGATAGACTCGGCGTCGGTTAGCGTCCCGTCGTTGACCATCTCGGCTGCGCGGGCGGCCCCCACCGTCCGCGCAACCACCCCCGATTCCCACCGCTGCACCGATTCAGCGAACCGACGGCCTTTCTCGCCTGCGGCGGCGATGGCGTCGTGCGGCAAGTGGTACTCGCCCACCTTGGCGACCCTGCGCTTTCGGTCGGATGTCGATTTCTCGCGCTCGACGGTGATGACCGGCCACCCGGCTTCGCGCAGCTCGTGGATGTAGCCACTCAGCCGATATGTACCTGCATGCCGCAGGAAGTCGTGATGCGTGATGCGATTGCCGTCCAGCAGCAGCGCAAGCGCCCGCGATGCCAGCGTGCCAACGGCGGGGTAAATGGGCAGGGGATTCATTACCGCGCCCCCGTCGACTGCTTCGACTTGATGATGTCGAAGAACTTTTTTTCGTCGATCAAGACCCGCCTGCCGAGCCGCACGATGGCAGGGGCAAAGCCGTTGCCGGGGATCGTCCCGGCGGTCGACGCGCGGTCGTCGGCGTTGAAGATGATCGCCCGCATGGCCGCTTCCGTGAATGCCGGGTAGCGATGCGAGAACGGCTTGACCGGCGTAAGCACCGGAATCTCGGCGGGGTTTGCCGAATCGGTTTTACTGAATTCCATACGACCAATCCATCCCTGAAGTGACACGGCAACAGCGCCGCGTACACAGCATCAGATGGGGTCGGACGGATAGCGCTATCTGTCCGGGGGCGCAGAGTTCTTGATGCGACGTAGGTACTTCTTCAGCGTGTCCGGCTCGATGGTTTCGAACTGGTCCGGCGGATTCTCTAAGTCGCGCTGCCTAACGAATGCAATGCGCCCGTTCTCGATGCCTTGGAACTTGAACTCCGTATAGCCAGCCGCGTAAAGGTCGTCCGTGTTGCGGATATCTGCGAAGAACCGAAGCACAGCGTCGTAGTCCGTGCCAACTTGAGCGCAGGCCATGTCAATGGCTCTCTTCAGCCCGGACGTCTGTCCGCGCCGCTTCGGATTGCCGCGACGAAACTGCGCCCCAAAGGCCGCAACTGCTTCAAAGCGATTCGCGCGGCTCCGCTCAAGAACCGCGTGCCATTCCGAATTGCTCTGCCGTCCGCGAATCAGCAGCGCATCCGCGAACCCGACGCCGCCCGACGGGTAGTCAAACGCTTCGGCCAGGATCATGGTCGCGAGTGCGGCATTCCACGGAACCAGTTCCGACAGCTCGACCAGCGGCGCGTAGCGGGCTTGGACTAGCTCATACAGCAACCCGACGTAGCTGCCCGCAGGCTGTGTCATGCACATGTACGGGTGCCAATCTGCGAGAGCGTTCCCGTCTTCGTTTCCACGCGGCATCAGCCCGTGCGGGCGATTGGACAGCAGCCCAATCGGGACGCGATGGTCGGATGGTGGGATGACGCCATGTTCGTCGCGCCAACGTTCGAAAATCCATTGGAGTACAGCGCGCAGGCTACGGACGTCGCTTTCGTCGTAACCCGCAAGGTCTTCGCGCGCGCGAAACACAGGATGGAAATGCTCCGGGTCTGCCGGATAGTCTGTGAGCCAACGCATCGTGCCGTCCGAGCCTAGCCGAGCATTTTCTTGTTCATCGACTCGACGACGCTGATGGTGTGCGCGTTCGACAAGTGCGCGTAGCGCTTGACCATTGCGAGCGTCTTGTGCCCGAGCGCTTCGGCAATCTCAGCCAGCGACGCGCCGTTCATCGCGAGCCAACTGGCGGCGGTATGTCGAAGGTCGTGCCAGCGGAAGTCGGTGATGCCAGCGTGTTTCAGCGCCGTGCTGAACGGCCCGTGCAGGTCGATTGGCTTCTTCGGGTTCGTCTTGGACGGGAACAGCAAGTCAGTGTCGATGCGGCGCAGCTTGGCGCGCTCCGAGACCATTTCCAGCGCCTTGCCCGTCAGAGCCAGCGCGCGAATCTCGCCGTTCTTCGTTTCGGTCAGTGTGATGACGCGGCGCTGAAGGTCGACTTGGGGCCAGCGCAGCGACATCAGTTCCATCAACCGAGCGCCCGTGGAGAGCGCCAGGACGACGGCGACATGAAGGTCTTCGCTGCGGCTTTCCGCGCACGCCTTCAGCAGCGCATCGCGTTCGTCATTGCTCAGGTAGCGCACACGGCCGCGCGGTTCCTTCGGCTTCGATACGTTCCGCATAGGGGAATCGTCGAGCCACTGCCATTCCTTGCAAGCCACGCTGAAGGCGTGAGACATGACCGCCATGTAGCGCAGCACTGTCGACGGCGAGCGCGGCGGCACGGCTTTCTTGGTGGCCTTGCCGGTACGGGGGTTCACGACTGCGACGGACATCGCGCCGTCGCCCTGCATCCCGCTCGCAAGTTCCGACTTGCACTGCGACAAGACAGCCGGTGTGACGTCTGCCAACACAAGATGGCCGATGCGCCCCTTCCACCAAGCGAGCTGCCGGGTTTGGTCGACCGCGCTTTTCGGCTTCGTCGGCAGGATCTCTGCCGTGTACCGGTCAACCAAGTCACCGAGCGTGTGCCGCTTGGCTTCAGCATTCTTGAAGTAGCGGCCTTCACGGATGGCGGCTTCGGTTTGCTGCGCCCACTTCGCCGCATCCGTCTTGCGCTCAAACGTGGCGCTGACCGGCACGGCCCCCTTGAGCCGGACCTTCGCCCGGAAGGACACGTTGCCGTCTTGAGAAACCCGCCGTTCGATGTTCGCCAAGGTACGCACCAGCACTGTCGGGAAGCGATGACGACAGTCTAGGTAAACGGAACAAAAAGCACAACAACGAATTACTAGTCCGTTGGGTCAATTCTTGAAAGTCTTTGATTAACAATGGTTTAGTGATGGCACAATGGCCGATAACCCGTCCGTGGGGCACTCATGGGGCAATCAATGTCGGTTTCAGGGGGCGTGACCGCTCGCACCAAGGCGGGACAGCCCCCGGGGAAGGGGCATCGACGCGGCGGGAGTTTTGCGAGTCCAGTACGCGCGCGCAAGGCGCGGCCAGCACGACCCGGCGGGTCGCTCCGGATGTACCCGCCAAGGTCGCGTGCGATGCGATCCGACTGTGTGTCGATGCGCTACCTGCACGACAGCGACGGCAACGTCATCGCCGTGTCGGTCAACGGGGCCGCAATGATCCCGCGCCAGCCGGGGGAGTCCGGCGACGCCTTCGACTTGCGAGCGATGGTCGCGGCCGACGCCTAGCGTCGCGGTCGGAATTGGCCGGTGAATTGCTCTCGCGTGCTGTCAGCGAGTGCCCCACCAGTGCCCCAAAGTGAAAACGAGTCAGTAGGCGCTAACCTGCTGACTCGCTTGAATGTTGGTAGGCCGTGCGGGATTCGAACCTGCGACCAACGGATTAAAAGTCCGCTGCTCTACCAGCTGAGCTAACGACCCGTAGAACTGGCTGCTTCTGCTTCTCGTGCGTTGTTTTTGTTCGAGAACAGCCCACGAGTATACGACGCCAGCCAGCCAGGGTCAAACGGGAGCGGCGTCAGACCATCCGCTCGATGCGCCACATCTGGTAGCGCAGGCCGCCCCAGCCGCCCGCGATGATCGCCGCGAAGGCGATCACGGAGCCGAGGGCCAGGGTGGACAGGCCGCTCAGGCCCTGGCCGATCGTGCAGCCGAGCGCGGTGACGCCGCCGATACCCATCAGCGCCGCGCCGACGAGGTGATTGGCGGTGTCCTCGGGCCCCTGGAAGCCCTCCCAGCGGAAGCTGCGCGTGGCCAGCGCGTAGGCGGTCGAGCCGGCGACGAGACCGAGCACCGAGGCGATTCCCAGGGTCACCGACTTGCTGGCATCGCTCCAGAACATCAGCAGCTCGAGCGCGTAGGCGGTGGGCGCCACGTAGCTGAGCGATTCCATGCGGGTGCTGTTGGTGCCGAGGAAGACTTCCTCGAGCGTGCGCGGATCCTCGTCGAGATGACCGATGTGGCCCGAGACGTACCAGACCGCGACGATGCCCGCGCCGACCGCGAGGGCACCGAGCAGATTGTCCCGGTCGGTGCGGAACTCGTGCGAGGCGAGCGCGAAGACCAGCAGCCCGCCGCCGATCAGCGCGCCGAGCACGAGCCGCATCGTGCCGAGCAGCGCCGCATTGCCCCCGGCGATGAGCCGCGGCAGATCCTGCCCGACGGCCAGCTCGATCACGACGCGGTCGACCGTGCCGGCGCGCAGCACGCCGAACAGCCCCTTGAGCGTCATGTAGGCGAACAGTCCCATCACGATGAACACCACCAGCGACTTCAGGTTGCCGGCCCCGGCGCGCAGCAGCGTCTTGGTGCCGCAGCCCGATGCCAGCACCATGCCGAAGCCGAACAGCGCACCACCCACCGCGTGCGACAGCCAGATCAGCCGTGGCCCGGCATAGATGGACTTGCCCGGGTCGATCAGGCCCGCCCAGGCGAGGCCCTGCGTGCCGATCACCGCGATGCCGATCGCGGCCAGCCACATCCGCATCCGCAACCAGTCGCCCATGTTCACGACGTCGGCGACCGCGCCCATGGTGCAGAAGTTGCTGCGGCTCATCGCGATGCCGAGGACGAAGGTGATCGCGAAGGTCGCCCAGGCGACCGTGTGCTGCAGCGTGACGGCGTCCGCGTCGGTCATCGGATCCGGGCTCCGGGCGTCAGCGCTTGGGGGCCGGTCCGGCGAGGGTGCCGAGCCGCTCGCGTGCGGTCTGTGCCGCGCCGCTGCCGTCGAACTTCTCGGTGACGATCCGGAAGGTGTCGGCGGCGGCCTTGCGGTCGCCGAGGTCGACCTGCGCGTTGCCCACCGTCAGCAGCGCATCGGGCGCGCGCGGATGCTCGGGGTAGCGCTGCACGAAGCCCTGCAGGGTCGCGATCGCGCCCTTGTTGTCCTTCTGCGCGTACTGGCTGCTGCCGATCCAGTAGGTCACGCTCGGCGAGTAGGGGCTCTGCGGGTAGGCGGCCTGGAACTGCTGGAACGCCGTCTGCGCACCCTTGAAGTCGCCGCCGCGGAAGGTCGCGAGCGCGGCCTCGTAGGTGCGCCGCTCGCCCTGGTCGACGTTGACCTGCTTGCCGTCGAGCGAGACCGCCACCGGCTCGAAGCGCTTGATCCGCGCGTCGAGCTCGGACGCGAGGTCGCGCTGGCTGCGCTGCGTCTTGGAGAGCTCGTTGGTCTGCACCTCGAGGGCGCCACGCAGCGACGCGATCTCCTGGCGCATCGCCTGGATCTGGTTCTGCAGCTCGAGCTGGCCGCGCGTCGTCTGCTCGAGCCGCTCGACGCGTGCCGACAGGTCCTCGATGCGCTTGAGCATCTCGCGCTGCATCTGCTCGACACGGCTGCGCACGTCGAGGATCGCCCGGCGGGCCTCGTCGTCGGAGAAGAGCTGCGCCTGCGCCGGCAGCGTCGCGACGACGATCGCGGCGGCCGCAGCGGCGCGCGCAGCGCGCCGCGTGGCAAGCAGCGCGGCAAGCAGCACGGCCGCGAGGCGGCCTCGCCCCGGGTTCATCGGCACGGTGTGGCGCATCGGCGGGGCTTACTGGTAGGCGAGGTCGGCGCGGCGGTTCTCGGCGAGCGAGGACTCGTCCGTGCCGGTGGACTTGGGCTTCTCCTCGCCGAGGCTGACCGCCTCGATCTGCGAGTCGGACACGCCGAGCGAGGTCAACGCGCGGCGCACGGCCTCCGAGCGCTTCTGGCCGAGCGCGAGGTTGTACTCGCGGCTGCCGCGCTCGTCGGTGTTGCCCTGGACGACGACCTTGCGCGTCTTGTTGGCGACGAGGTACTTGGCGTGCGCTTCGATCACGCCGCGAAACTCGTCCTTGATGCTGAAGCTGTCGAAGTCGAAGTAGATGCTGCGCTTGGACAGCGGGCTGTTCGGATCGTTCAGCGGATCCTTCGACGGGTCGACGGTGACCTGTGCGATCGGGCGCTCGCTGCCGATCGGCGCGCCGGTGGTGCCGCCCGCTGTGCCGCCGGCGGTGCCGGCGGTGCCGCCGCGGTTCTCGACCGGGGCGGGCTCGTCGAGCTTGACGGCCGAGCTGCAGGCGGCGAGCGCCAGCGCCGTGGCCAGGGCGGCGAAGGAGGCGAGGGGGCGTCGATTCATCTTGTCGGGACTCCGTGTGCGAATTCGGATCGTGCGATGTGCAGGAGGTGCAGGAGGCGAGGGGAGCGAAAGGAGCGAAGGCTGGAGGGCGTCGGGGGCGGGTGGCGGGTGGCGGGTGGCGGGTGTGCCGTGCGCTCAGCGCAGGAACGGGCCCCACGAGGGTTCGCGGATGTCGCCGAGCGAGGAACTGAGCCGCTGCTTGACGCGCCCGTCCACCGAGGTGGCCATCAGCGAGTCGCGCCCGCCCTGCTGGGTCGCGTACATGATCCAGCGGCCGTTCGGCGCGAAGCTCGGTGATTCTTCCTGGCCGCTGTCGGTGAGCACCGTCTCGTTGCCGCCGGCTCCGAGGTCCTTGAGACCGACGAAGTAGCGGCCGTCGCGGCGCGTGAGGAAGGCCAGGTTGCGGCCGTCGGGGCTCACGCGCGGGCTCACGTTGTAGCTCGACCCGAAGGTCACGCGCGTGGCGTCGCCGCCGGAGGCGGGCATCCGGTAGATCTGCGGCGAGCCGCCGCGGTCGGAGGTGAAGTACAGCGTGCGGCCGTCGGGCGAGAACACCGGCTCGGTGTCGATCGCGTTGGAGGTGGTCAGGCGGCGCGCGTTGGCACCGTCGACGGCGTTGATCAGGTAGATCTGCGACAGGCCGTTGAGCGTGAGGGCGACCGCGAGGGTGCGGCCGTCCGGCGACCAGGCGGGCGCGCTGTTGCTGCCCTTGAAGTTGGCGACCGCGACACGCTGTCCGGTGGCCAGCGTGTGCACGTAGACGACCGGCTTCTTCTGCTCGAACGACACGTACGCGAGGCGTCCGCCGTCGGGCGACCAGGACGGCGAGATGATCGGTTCGGGCGAGACCAGCGGCGACTGCACGTTCTCGCCGTCCCAGTCGGCGACGTTGAGCCGGAAGCGGTTGCCCTGCTTGCTGACGAAGGCGATCCGGGTCGAGAACACGCCCTTCTCGCCGGTGAGCTTCTCGATGATCGCATCGGCGATGCGGTGGCCGGCCAGCCGCAGGTCGGCCTCGGGCGCGACCAGCGACTCGCCGGCGATCGGGGCCTGCTTCACCGCGTCGTACAGGCGGTAGCGGATGTCGTAGCGGCCGTCGGCGAGCTTGGCGACCGAGCCCGCGACGAAGGTGTCCGCGCCGCGCGTGCGCAGTGCGGCGAAGTCGACCGGCGCCGTGTCCGACGTGGTCTGCTGCGGATCGATCACGCGGAACGCGCCGCTGCGTGCGAGGTCGCTGCGCACGACGGCGGCGATGTCCTGCGGGGCGCGCGCGTCGTTGGCAAAGCCGGCGATCGCGATCGGCAGCTGGGTGGCGCCCACGCCGGACACGTCGATGCGCATCTGGGCGAGGGTCGGGGCGGCGAGCAGGGGCAGCAGGCCGGCGATCAGGGGGCTGAAGAGGCGGAGGAGGCGCTTCATCGTGGCCCGATTATAAGTCGCGGGGACGCGGCGACCGCTTCGCCGCGTCGGGAGACGGGCCGAACGGTCCGATTCACCGCTCGTCCCTCGGGCCGCTGGCGATCTCGAACTCGCCCTGGCAGCGGCCGTCGGCGGGCTTCGGGAACGGGTCGGTGGCCTGGATCCCCCGCTCGGCGGCCTGGTCCCAGGTGGGCACGCCGCTCGAGCGTCGCAGCCGGACCGCGGCCACGCTGCAGTCGGGCCGCAGCTGGACCAGGAACACCGCCTTCGGATTGCCCTCGAGCTCGGGCGGGATCCGGTAGACGGTGTTCGCGCGGATCGCGGCGGCGATGCGGGCGCCGTAGCCCGCGTCGATCCGGCCGGCGGCGGCACCGCGCACGGCCTGGTCGCTCGGGATCCCTGCGGTGCCGGCCTGGCTCTGCAGCCGGCGGATGTCGTCGGCACGCCGCTGCTCGGCGAGCTCGGCGTCCTTGCCGGCCTGCTCGGCGCGGCGCTTCTCGTCGGCCGCCCGGCGCTCGGCCTCCTTGCGGGCGAGCTCGTCCTTCTGCCGCTTCTCGTCCGCCGCCTTCTGCTCGGCCACCTTCTGTTCGGCGACCCGGCGCCTGTCCTCGGCGCGCTTCTCCTCGGCCTTGCGCTCGGCCGCCTTCTGCTCGGCCAGCCGCCGCTCGGCCTCCTTGCGTTCGGCTTCGCGCCGGGCCTGCTCCACCTTGATGTCCGGCTCGGTCTTGGCCGGCGGCGCCGGCTCGGGCTTCGGGGGCGGGGGCTCGGGCTTCGGCGTCGGCGGCTCGGGCTTCGGCGTCGGCGCCAACGCAGCGGCCTTGGGCGGCGGCGGCACCCACAGCTCGGCCTGGACCGCCTCGGGTTCGCGGTGCGTCCATTGCAGGCCGAAGACCAGCAGACCGATCAGCAGCGCATGGATCGCGAGCGCCAGGCCGATCGCCCGCAGCTTGCCCCGGGCGCGCGGCGGGCGCTTCGGCGGCCCGGAGCGCTGGGGGCCCGGATCGGATGGTGGGGGGGGCGGACGGGGCGGCAGCACGCCGGATCGCGGTGCCTGCGTGGCCGTGCCCGGCCCCGCCGCCGGCGCAGGCGACGCTGACGGTCGGGGTGATGTCGACGGCGACGGTGACCGTGACGGCGACGCCGACGGTGTCCCGGGCTGCCGGGCGCCGGTCACCCTCGGACCCGAGGCGAGACCGCTCAGGTCGGTCTGCGCGGCAGGCGCGCGGGCCTGCCGCGGATCCGGCCGTGCGGCGTCGCCGCCGGGCCGACCCGGTCCGGGCGGCGGCGCACCGCCCGCGGGCGGGCGCGGCGTGCTCACGAGTCCTTGCCCCGCACCATCAGGCCGACCCGGCCGGCGCCCGCGGCGCGCACCTGGTCCATCAGCTTCACGACGTCGCCGTAGGGCACCTTCTGGTCGGCCGCGATCAGCACCGCCAGCGTACCGGGCGCGCCGAAGCTGCGCAGCGTCGGTGCGATGTCGCGCTCGCCGACCGTGCGGTCGAACTGCTGGGGCATGTTGCGCGTGACCATGCGCAGCTCGCCGCCGGCGCCCAGGCGGATCTCGACCAGCGCGTCGGGGGGCGAGCTGCTCTGGCCGGCCCCCGGCACCTCGATCTGGCCGGGCGGCTGCAGCGGCGCGGTGACCATGAAGATCACCAGCAGCACGAGCATCACGTCGATGTACGGCACGACGTTGATCTCGGACACGAACCGGCGCCGGCCGCCGCGGCGGGACGAGGAGACGCTGGGCATCGCGTGGCTCCGGTGCTCAGCGCGCCTGGCGCTGCAGGATGTTGGAGAACTCCTCGACGAAGGTGTCGAAGCGGTTCGACAGCCGCTCCACGTCGTAGGAGAAGCGGTTGTAGGCGACGAAGGCCGGGATCGCGGCGAACAGGCCGATGGCGGTCGCCACCAGCGCCTCGGCGATGCCGGGGGCGACCGCGGCCAGCGTCGCCTGCTTGACGTTGGCCAGGCCGCGGAACGAATTCATGATGCCCCACACCGTGCCGAAGAGGCCGATGTACGGGCTGACCGAGCCGGCCGAGGCGAGGAACGCGAGGCTCGACTCGAGGGCGTCCATCTCGCGCTGGTAGGCGGCGCGCATCGCGCGGCGCGCGGCCTCGAGCATCGCGTTGGCGTCGCCCGGCTTCTGCTGGCGAGTCTTGAGGAACTCGCGCATGCCGGACTCGAAGATCCGCGCGAGCGGGCCGTGGTCGCCCGGCTGCTCGGCGGTGCGCTCGTACAGCGCATGCAGGTCGCCGGGGCGCCAGAACTCGGACTCGAAGCGTTCGGTGGCCGCACGCGCGGCGCGGATCTGGAAGCCCTTCCTGAAGATCACCGTCCAGGAGGCGATCGAGATCGCGAGCAGTCCGGCCATCACGCACTGCACGAGGACACTGGCGTTGGTCACCAGCGAGAGGATCGACATGTCGGTGTTGTTCATGGGGCTCCAAGCGTATCGAGCAGGCGCTTCGGCAAGGGCGCCGGGCGGCCGGAGTGGCGATCCATCACCGCGACGCGCACGGTCGCGTCGGCGAGCAGCGGGCCGCCGTCGGCGCCGCGCGTACGCTGCGCGAGCCGCAGCGATGCGCGCCGGACCTCGATCACCTCGAGGTCCACGTCGAGCAGGTCGTCGAGACGCGCCGGTCGCCGGAAGCGGATGTCGACCTCGCTGACCACGAACTGCAGGCCTGCCGCGGCCATCGCATCGTGGCGCTCGCCGAGCGCACGCAGCCAGTCGCTGCGCACGCGCTCCATCCAGCGCAGGTAGGTCGCGTGGTAGACGATCCCGCCCGCGTCGGTGTCCTCGTAGTACACGCGTACGCGGATCGAGTGGCTGCGGGCCTCGCTCATCGGACCCGATTCTACCAAGGCCCGGGCCGCCGCCTGTCAGCTCCCGCCCGGCACGAGCATCGACCACGCGCCCCAGAGCAGCAGCGCGGCGAGCGCCGTCGCCGCCACCGCGCGCACGGCGCCCTGCCGGCGGAACTCGTCGGCATCGAACTTCTCGGCCATCACCATGCCCATCAGGTAGCCGCCCGCGAGCCCGCCGATGTGCGCGGCGTTGTCGATGAAGCCCGCCGTGAAGCCCAGCACCAGCGAGAAGGCGACGAAGGTCAGCATCGACGATCGCATCGACTTCGCCAGCTCGGGCGGCAGCTTGTCGGCCTTGGTGGACAGTGCGGCGAGCAGGCAGCCGACCACGCCGAAGATGGCGCCCGACGCACCGACCGAGACGCCGGTGCGCGCCGCGAAGAACAGGCTCGCCATCGAGCCCGCGAGGCCGGCGACGAGATAGATGAGCGCGAGCGGCGTGTTGCCGTAGAAGCGCTCGGCCAGGCGTCCGGTGTTCCAGAGCGCCCACATGTTGAAGCCCAGGTGCACGACGCCGCCGTGCAGGAACATCGCCGACAGCAGCCGCCACGGCTGCTCGATCGTCAGCGGCAGGAAGTTGCCGCCCCAGAGGGCCAGCTCCTGCGCGCTCGGCGACATCGGCGACAGGCCGGAGAGCAGGTTCAGCAGCCAGACCGCGACGTTGAGCGTGATCAGTGTCGGGGTGACCCAGGTGCGGGGCGTCGCCGCGTGCAGCCGCCAGACGAAGTCGTTGTGATCGACGGGCGCGCTCATGCGGCGCCGCCGTCGACGCCGTCGAAGAGGTCCGTGGCGGACTGCCGGTCCGGGGCGGCGAGTCCGAAGTGCCGCCAGGCGGCGGCCGATGCGATCCGCCCGCGCGGCGTGCGCTGCAGGAAGCCCTGCTGGATCAGGTAGGGCTCGAGCACGTCCTCGATGGTGTCGCGCTCCTCGCCGATCGCGGCCGCGACGTTGTCCAGCCCGACCGGGCCGCCCGAGAACTTCTCGATGACCGCGAGCAGCAGCCGCCGGTCCATGGTGTCGAGGCCGATGCGATCGACGTCGAGCATGGTGAGCGCCCGGTCGGCGACCTCGGCGGTGACCACGCCCTGGGCCTTGACCTCGGCATAGTCGCGCACCCGGCGCAGCAGGCGGTTGGCGATGCGCGGCGTGCCGCGGGCGCGCCGCGCGATCTCGCGCGCGCCGCCGTCGTCGGTCGGTGCCTTGAGCAGCGCGGCCGACCGGGTCACGATCTTCGTGAGGTCGTCGACGTCGTAGAACTCGAGGCGCGCGACGATGCCGAACCGGTCGCGCAGCGGGTTGGTCAGCATGCCGGCGCGGGTGGTGGCGCCGACCAGCGTGAACGGTTGCAGGTCGAGCTTGATCGAGCGCGCGGCCGGGCCCTCGCCGATCATGATGTCGATCTGGAAGTCCTCGAGCGCGGGATACAGGATCTCCTCGACGACCGGGCTCAGCCGGTGGATCTCGTCGATGAAGAGGACGTCGTTCTTCTCGAGGTTGGTGAGCAGCGCCGCGAGGTCGCCGGGGCGCTCGAGCACCGGGCCGGAGGTCTGGCGCAGGTTGACCCCCATCTCGGCGGCGACGATGTGCGCGAGGGTCGTCTTGCCGAGCCCCGGCGGCCCGAAGAGCAGCAGGTGGTCGAGCGCCTCGCCGCGCTTGCGGGCCGCGCTGACGAAGATCTCGAGCTGCTCGCGGATGCGCGGCTGGCCGACGTAGTCGGCGAGCGCCTTCGGGCGCAGCGCGCGCTCGACCGCCTCTTCGGCCGGCGAGGCCGGTCCGGGCGCGATCAGGCGGTCGTGTTCGATCATCGGCGCATTCTATCGGAGCGGCGGGGGGCGGCCTGCCCGGGCATGCGCCGGGGCGGTCTCCGGGCCGCCGCTGCCCGCGCGATGCGGCCGCGGCCGCGCTTCAGCCGAGCCCGGGCGAGGACACCAGCGTGCCGTCGGGTCCGACCGCGAGCCAAGGCAGGCCGGTGCGCTCGAGGTGGGCGGGCGCGTCGGCCTCGAGCAGCATCGCGATCGTCGTGTAGCCGCCCGCGGCCACCGCGACCGGCGCGACCACCGTGACCGAGCGCCAGTGGCGCACGGACCGGCCGGTGCGCGGGTCGAGCAGGTGGCAGTGGCGCACGCCGTCGCGCTCGAAGAAGCGTTCGTAGTCGCCGCTGGTGCAGACCGCGCCCTCGGCGAGCGCGAAGGCGGCGATCGTGCCGCCTGGGTCGCGCGGGTCCTGGATCGCGATCGACCAGGGCGCGCCGTCGGGCTGCGGCCCGATCGCGCGGATGTCGCCACCGAGGTCGACGAAGCCGTGTCGGGCGCCTGCCGCGCGCATCGCCTCGGCGGCACGGTCGGCGGCGTACTCCTTGCCGAAGCCGCCGAAGTCGAGCTCCATGCCCGGGCGCGGGAGCCGCACCGATGCGCCGTCGCGCTCGACGTCCTGCCAGCCGATCAGCGGGCGCAGCGCATCGAGTGCGGCGTCCTCGGGCACGATGCCGCGACGGAAGTCCCAGGCGCGGCGCAGGACGCCGGAGGTGGCGTCGAAGCGTCCGCCGCTGTCGCGCCAGAGTGCGTCGGCAAAGCCGAGCAGGGCCTGTGTCTCGGCGTCGACCATCACGGGGGCGGCGCCGGCGCCGCGGTTGATCCCGGCCACCACGCTGTCGTCGCGGTAGCGCGAGAACTTGGCCTCGATGCGGCGGACCTCGTCGATCGCGCCCTGCGCCCAGGTGCTCGCGCGCGCCTCGTCGGGCGCGGCGAGCCGGATCTCGCAGCGGCTCGCCATCGCGTCGAAGGTGATGCCGAACGGCTGGCGCATCGCCGATGCTCGCCGGATCAGAACAGGTGCGTCAACCCGACCTGCATGATCGTCGCCCGTAGCGGCGCGAGGCCGCCGGTGCCCGGGCCGCCGAGACGCCATTCGCCGCGCTGCTCGTAGTACTCGACCTTGAAGTCGACCAGGTTCGAGCGGTCGATGGCCTTCGCCACGCGCATGCCCACGGTCGCCGCGCCGAACGCGGACAGGCGTGCATCGGGCGAGCGCAGCGCCCCCATGTCGGTGAGGTACCCGACCGGGAACGGCTCGCCCAGCGTCGGATCGTAGGTCGGCCCGTAGAAGAAGTTCGCCGCGCTCTGCGTGTAGTAGCGCAGCGATGGCGTCAGCGTCCAGCCGCCGGCCAGCGGCTGCACCCATTCCCCGGTGAGCGTGTTCGATCGCACGTCCCAGCTGTCGGTGTAGGCACGCCAGCCGAGGCGCATCGTCGCGCCCGGGCCCTGGAAGTGGTGGTTCCAGCGCAGCAGCACCGCGGTCTGCACGCGTTCGCGGGGCCGCTTGTCGAGCGACTTGTACGGGTCGGAGTAGTAGCCCTCGCCGCGTGCGTGCGTCACGTTCAGCTGCACGATGTCGACCGGCGTCAGCACCTGGGTGACGCCGAACAGCAGGTCGGTGGTGCGGCGGCGCTCGTCGATCACGACCCGGTTGACCGGATCGATGCGGTCGTCCGCGCGCCCCAGGCCGAAGCTCCAGGTGCGGTTGTTGTCGGCGGTGGAGACGCTGGCGCGCAGCGACAGCGCACGCGAGACGTAGTCGTGCTCGCTCGAATAGGCGCCGCCGACCGACAGCGTGGCCCGGTCCCAGTGACGCGTGACGCGCACGTCGCCGGCGGTGCGCTCGTCGTTCATCCGCGAGGCGCCCGAGATCGACGAGTGCCAGCGCGGCGAGGCGCCCGAGACCGAGTCGTAGCTGGTCACGCCCTCGAAGCTCCAGCGGCCCGCCACCGGCACGCGCAGCCCGATCGACGGGGTGTCGACGCGGATACGCTTCAAGCCCGGCTGCGAGTCCTGGTAGTGGAGCCAGCGCACGTCGAGCTGGGCGCGCTCGGGCGGCGCCTGGGCTGCCGCCTGCGGGCACACGCCGGGCAGCGCGAGCGCGGCCGCGAGCAGGGCCGGGGCGATCCGGGGGCGGGGGGTGTCCATTGGGGGGGGCGCTCAGTTGCAGCCGCAGCCGCCGCCGCCCACGCCGGTCCCGCCGGAGGAGCCTTCCTTGCTCGGATAGACCTGCTCGCTCATGCGGCTCTCGAGCGAGCCCGCGTCGAAGCGCATCTCGGGTCGGGCGAGCTCGCCCTTCTCCCAGGCCTGGACCGCGACCGGTCCGCTGCAGCCCGTGCCGCCGGAGCCGATCGCCAGCAGCAGGAGCAGGCGCGCCGTCAAGCTGCCCTCGCCGCGAGCGCTTCGCGCAGTGCCGTCTCGAGGGGTGCGCGGTCCTCGTCGCGAAAGCCCGCGTGGGCCGTGCGGATGCGGCCGTCGGCGCCGATCAGCACCGAGGTCGGCATCGCGCGCACCGCGTAGCGCCGGGCGCTGTCGCCGGCCGGATCGAAGGCGACGGTGAACGAGGCGCGGTGCTCGGCGAGGAAGCGGCGGGCCGCCTCGGGCTTGGCGTCGAGGTTGACGGCGATGACCTGCAGGCCCTGCGCGCCGTGGCGCTGGTGCATCGCCTCCATCCAGGGGAACGACTGCCTGCACGGCCCGCACCAGGACGCCCAGAAATCGAGCCAGATCACCCGGCCGCGCAGTCCGGCCAGAGAGACCGTTCCGGCGTCCGTGCGCAGCGACAGCTCGGGAGCGGCCTCGCCGGCGGGCAGCGCTTCGGCCAGCAGCGGGCGCAGCGCGATGCCGGCCGCGGCGAGCGCGCCGAACTGCAGCACCCGGCGGCGGCCGACCGCCCGGGCATGCGGGGGCAGGGCATGGTCGGGCAGCAGCGGAACGGGCAGTCGGCGGGGCATGGCGGGACCGTCGGTGGATCCACCGATCATCGGCTGCTGCGCCGTCGGATGCGCCTGATCGGCCGACGGGCGGTCGACCGTGCGGGATCGGCGTGCGCCCGGCCGCACCGGGGCATCGGCGCCGCGACCGCTCAGCTTCGCGCGAGCAGCTTCAGCGCATGGCGGATGCCGTCGGACACGCCTGTATCGGGCGGCACCTGCTTGGCGGCGACCGTCGCCTCGCGTTCGGAATAGCCGAGCGACAGCAGCGCGCGCAGGATGTCGGCCGCATGGTCCGGCACCGCGGGCTGCCCGGCGACCGCGGGCAGCTCGGGGCCGAGCTTGCCCTTGAGCTCGAGCAGCAGGCGCTCGGCGGTCTTCTTGCCGATGCCGGGCACCTTCACCAGCCGACCGGCCTCCTGCAGCGTCACCGCCTGCGCGAGGTCGGCCACCGACATGCCGGACAGCACCGACAGCGCGGTCCGCGGCCCGACGCTGGAGATCTTGATCAGCGCGCGAAAGGCGGTGCGCTCGCCTTCGGTCAGGAAGCCGTAGAGGAGCTGGGCGTCCTCGCGGACGACGAAGTGGGTCAGCAGCACCACGCGCTCGCCGGCCGGCGGCAGGTCGTAGAGCGTGCTCATCGGCACGTCGACCTCGTAGCCCGTGCCCTGCACGTCGATCAGCACCTGGGGCGGTGTCTTCGAGAGCAGCACCCCGGACAGGCGGCCGATCATGAGTGCACCAGCCTGCCGCGGCGCACGCGCGCCCCGCGCCGCGCGAGCACCGAGGGCACCGCATGGCCGGCGGCGCCGGCCACCAGCGTCTCGACCAGCGCCATCGACTGCGCCTGGCAGGCCGCGCAGGCCAGCGCATCGGCCGCGTCCTTCGAGGGCGTGCCCGGCAGGCCGAGCAGTCGCACCACCATCTCCTGGACCTGCTGCTTGGTCGCGCGACCGTAGCCGACGACCGCCTGCTTGATCTGCATCGGGGTGAACTCGGCGACAGCGAGCCCGGCGGTCGCGGCCGCGCAGATCGCGGCGCCCCGAGCCTGGCCGAGCAGCAGCGTGGTCTGCGGGTTCACGTTGACGAAGACGCGCTCGATCGCCGCCGAGGCCGGCCGGTACTCGTCGATGACCTCGCGCAGCTGCGAGAAGATCGTGGCCAGCCTCGCGGGGAGCTCGCCGTCGGGCACGCGGATCACGCCGCTCGCCACGTACACGATGCGGCCCGCGGCGTGCCGTTCGACGATGCCGAAGCCGGTGAGCCGCAGGCCGGGGTCGATGCCGAGGATCCGTTCCATCGGCACGGATGATACGCGGGTGTCCGCGCGGGGCCCCCGCCGGACCCGTGCTGCCGCCCGGCGCCGCTCAGTGCCTGAAGTGCCGCACGCCAGAGAACACCATCGCGACGCCGCGCTCGTCGGCGGCCGCGACCACCTCCTCGTCGCGTACCGAGCCGCCCGGCTGGATCACCGCGACCGCGCCCGCGTCGACCACCACGTCCAGGCCGTCGCGGAACGGGAAGAACGCATCCGAGGCGACCACCGAGCCCACGAGGGTGAGGTTCGCGTGCTCGGCCTTGATCGAGGCGATGCGCGCCGAGTCGATGCGGCTCATCTGGCCGGCGCCCACGCCGAGCGTGCGCCCGTCGCCGCAGAACACGATCGCGTTGGACTTGACGAACTTCGCGACCCGCCAGGCGAACAGCAGGTCGCGCAGCTGCGCGGCGGTCGGGGCACGCTTCGTGACGATCTTCAGGTCCTCGAGCGCGAGTCGCCACTCGTCCGGCGTCTGCACCAGCAGTCCGCCGCCGACGCGCTTCAGGTCGACATGGTTGGTCGCGCGCGCGATCGGGATCTCGAGCAGCCGCACGTTCTGCTTGGCGGCGAACACGCGGCGCGCCGCATCGTCGAAGCCGGGGGCGATCAGCACCTCGACGAACTGCTTGGAGACCTGCTCGGCGGCCACGCCGTCGAGCGGCCGGTTGAAGGCGATGATGCCGCCGAAGGCCGAGGTCGGGTCGGTCGCGAACGCACGGGCGTAGGCGTCGCCGCAGTCGTGGCCGATCGCGACGCCGCAGGGATTGGCGTGCTTGACGATGACGCAGGCCGCCTCGTCGAAGGACTTGACGCACTCCCAGGCCGCGTCGGAGTCGGCGATGTTGTTGTACGACAGGTCCTTGCCCTGGAGCTGGCGGTAGTGCGCGAGCGTGCCGGCGGCCGGCGCGACGTCGCGGTAGAACGCCGCGCCCTGATGCGGGTTCTCGCCATAGCGCAGCGGCTGCACGCGCTCGAACTGCATCGTCAGCGACTGCGGGAACGCGTCGCGCGTGCCGTCGGCGCGCACGCCGCCCAGCCAGTTGGCGATCGCGCCGTCGTACTGCGCGGTATGCGCGAATACCTTGCGGGCGAGCTCGAAGCGCGTCGCGTCGGCCACCACGCCGTGCTCGCGGATCTCGCCGAGCACGCGCCGGTAGTCCTTCGGATCGACCACGACCGCCACGCCCGAGTGGTTCTTCGCGGCCGCGCGCAGCATCGCCGGCCCGCCGATGTCGATGTTCTCGATCGCGTCCTCGAGCGTGCAGTCGAGGCGTGCCACGGTCTGCTGGAACGGATAGAGGTTGACCACCAGCAGGTCGATGCGGCCGATGCCGTGCGCCTCGATCGCGGCCATGTGCTCGGGCGAATCGCGCCGTGCCAGCAGCCCGCCGTGCACCTTCGGATGCAGCGTCTTCACGCGGCCGTCGAGCATCTCGGGAAAGCCGGTGTAGTCCGACACCTCGGTGACCGCGAGCCCGGACTGCTGCAGCAACTTCGCGGTGCCGCCGGTCGACAGCAGCGTCACGCCGAGCGCTGCGAGCTGCGAGGCGAGCTCGACGACGCCCTCCTTGTCCGAGACGCTGATGAGGGCGCGTTCGACGCGATGCATGGTGAGTCTCTCCCGGTGAGGCCGTTCAGAGCAGGCCGTAGTGCTGCAGCTTCTTGCGGAGGGTGTTGCGGTTGATGCCGAGCATCTCGCTGGCGCGCAGCTGGTTGCCGTGCGCCTGCTTCATCACGACCTCGAGCATCGGCCGCTCGACCGAGGCCAGCACCATGTCGTAGATCGCGCTGGGTCGCGCGCCCTCGAGGTCGCGGAAGTACTTCTCGAGGCTGCGGGTGACCGCCTGGTCAATGGACTGCGATTCGGTCGTCTGCATGGTCGAGATAGTCGTCGAGCAGCGCGAGCTGCACCTCGGGCCGGTCGGCGCGATTGATGGCGTCGCGAAGCCGCGCCGCGTCGTCGCGCCCGGGAGGGGCGTCCGTCTGCATGGGGGCCGGATGGGGGAGCGGGCGGGGTGCGAGG
>JBIIPQ010000446.1:0-3799 GCA_044342535.1 Burkholderiaceae bacterium | reverse complement strand
CGCGCCGGGGATGTCCGCGCCGAGTGCGCGTCGCCCGACTGACCCGCCATCGCCGTGAAACCGTCGTCCGCCCCTGCCACGCCCTCGATCCCCCCCGCCCCCCGGTTGCGCTGCGGCCGCTTCGAGTTGCCGCTCGAACGGCCACGGATCATGGGGGTGCTCAACATCACCGACGACTCGTTCTCCGACGGCGGGCGCTGGCTGGATCCGGCCGATGCGATCGCGCACGCCCGGCGGATGATCGCGGAGGGGGCCGACCTGATCGACATCGGTGCCGAGTCGACCCGGCCCGGCGCGCCCCCGGTGCCGGCCGACGTGGAGGCGGGCCGGCTGCTGCCGGTGCTGCGCGGACTCGCCGAGTGCGGGGTACCGCTCTCGGTGGACACGCGCAAGCCCGCGGTGATGCGCGCGGTGATCGCGACCGGTCTCGCCGACATGATCAACGACGTCGCCGGGTTCGGCTCGCCCGAGGCGATCGATGCGGTGCGCGAGTCCGAGGCCGCCTGTTGCGTGATGCACATGCAGGGTGACCCGCTGACGATGCAGCAGTCCCCCGTCTATCGGGAGGTGGTCGGGGAGGTCCGCCATTGGCTTGCCGCCCGGGCGGCGGCGCTTCAGCATGCAGGGGTGGATCGGGCGCGGCTCGTGGTCGATCCGGGGATCGGATTCGGGAAGACGGTCGCGCACAACCTCGCGCTGATTGCGCGTCTGCCGGAGTTGCTGGCGGACGGCCTGCCGGTGCTGGTCGGGGTCTCGCGCAAGTCGATGATCGGAGCGATCACCGGCCGCGAGCCCGCGCAGCGACTGCCGGGCAGCCTCGCGGCGATGCTCGCGGCGGTGGGGCGCGGCGCACGGATCGTTCGCGTGCACGATGTCGCGGCCACGCGCGATGCGCTCGCGGTCTGGGACGCGATCGACGCGGCCACACACGAATAGGAAGCGATATGGGGCGCAAGTATTTCGGTACCGATGGCATCCGGGGACGTGTCGGCGAACTGCCGATCACGCCCGAATTCGTCATGCGGCTGGGCTATGCGGCTGGTCGCGTGCTCGCGCAGCGCACCGCCGGCGTGAAGCCGGCCGTGCTGATCGGCAAGGACACCCGTGTCTCGGGCTACCTGCTCGAGGCGGCGCTCGAGGCCGGCTTCTCGGCTGCCGGGGTCGACGTGATGCTGTCCGGGCCGCTGCCGACCCCCGCGGTCGCCTACCTGACCCGCGCGCTGCGCCTGTCGGCCGGTGTCGTCATCAGTGCGTCACACAATCCGTTCGATGACAACGGCATCAAGTTCTTCTCGGCCGACGGCAACAAGCTGCCCGACGAGACCGAGGCGATGATCGAGGCCGCGATCGAGGAGCCGATGGGCTGCGTGCGCTCCGAGCTGCTCGGGCGCGCCAAGCGCATCGAGGATGCCGCGGGCCGGTACATCGAGTTCTGCAAGAGCACGTTCCCGTCCGACTTCGACCTGCGCGGCATGAAGCTCGTGGTCGACTGCGCGCACGGCGCCGCCTACCAGACCGCACCGCACGTGTTCCACGAGCTCGGTGCGGACGTGATTCCGGTGGGTGCGTCACCGAACGGCCTGAACATCAACGACAAGGTCGGTGCCACGCACCCCGAGGCGCTCCGGCGCGCAGTGCTCGAGCATCGGGCCGACCTGGGCATCGCGCTCGACGGGGACGCCGACCGGCTGCTGATGTGCGACGGCGACGGTCGGGTCTACAACGGCGACGAGCTTCTCTATCTGATCGTGCGTGACCGCACGCGCAACCGCCACGTCCCCGGTGCGGTGGGCACGCTGATGTCGAACTTCGGACTCGAGCAGGCCTTCCAGAGGCTGGGGGTGGCGTTCGAGCGGGCGAAGGTCGGCGACCGGTACGTGCTCGAGACGCTGCAGCAGCGCGACTGGCTGTTCGGCGGCGAGAGCTCGGGTCACCTGCTGTGCCTCGACTGTCACACCACGGGCGACGGCACGATCAGTGCACTCCAGGTGCTCGGCGCGATCCGTCGCAGCGGCCTGTCGATGCCCGATCTCACTGGCGACCTGGTCCTCTATCCGCAGCGTCTGATCAACGTGCGCGTCGACAAGGGCTTCGACTGGCAGCACCACGACGGGCTGGCGACGGCGCGGGCGCAGGTCGAGCGCGAACTCGGACAGGACGGGCGCGTGCTGATCCGGCCGTCGGGCACGGAGCCGCTGCTGCGGGTGATGGTCGAGGCCCGCAGCGAGGATGTCGCGGAGCGGCTGGCGCGGCAGATGGCGGATGCGGTCGCTGTCTGAGGACCACGCCGGGGCTGCGCCCGCGCAGCCCCGTTCACGCCCCGCGCGGCGCGGTCAGAGGTTCGGCTGCGCCAGGTAGGCGGCGATGTCCTGCATGTCGTAGCCGGTGAGGACCGGGAAGGCGAGCGCGCCCATGCCGCCCTTGTTGGCGGTGATGGCCCGGGAGATCACCTCCCAGTCGCCCGCGGCGGACAGGACGTTGCTGATGTTCGCGGTCGGCGCGCCGTGGCACTGCACGCAGGCCAGCGCAGTGTTGGGCAGGTCGCTGTAGATCTGCTTGCCGCGCACGGCGTCGCCCGCGGCCGGGGCCGGAGCAGGGGCCGGGGCCGGGGCCGGGGCCGGGGCCGGGGCCGGGGCCGGGGCCGGGGCAGGAGCCGGTGCGGCCGACGGGGCCGGCGCCGGGGCGGGTGCCGGTGACGCGGCGGGTGCGGCCGCCGGAGCCGGGGTGCCGGCGATGGGGGTCGGTGCGCCGGTCGCAGGGTCACTCCCGCCGCCGCAGGCCGCGAGTGCGCCGGCTGTCATCGCGACCGCCAGTCGGATCGAGATCGAGGTGGACTGCTTCATCGTGCGCTCCGCAAGCGCGCCGTCGGACGCGCGGCGCAGCAGCGAGCGTGCCGACCCTGCGCCGGGTTTCGGCTGCCGCGCGGACGGACGGTCGAGGCGGTGCTCCGGGCGGTCGGGAAGCGCCCGCCTGCGACCGCTCGTCCGGGCTCAGATCCCGGGCGAGGCCTGGTAGGCCCCCATCTCGCGGCAGTCGGCGTCGGTGACGCGTGCCGCCGAACTGGTCCATGGTGCCAACGTTTTTCTGCGCCGCGCCGCGCAGCATCGTCCCAGAGCCCGCCACGGTAGTGTCTGCACGCCGGACCATCGTGACGCTCGTGTCGCAGTCCTTCCAGGCGTTGATCGGTCGGCGGTGTCGAGTCATCGTTCGCTCCGGGCGAGGCGCCGACCGCTCGGGCGGCGCAGACCACAACGTGCCGGGCCGCGTCGCGACCCTTCGCGCCGAACCGCGCGAACCGCGCGATCCGCGCGATCCGCGTTCCGGACGACGCCGGAGTGCGTCGATGCCACAGTCGATCCCGCCCCGGACGCCGTGGGTGCGGGTGCTACACTCGGGCGTCGTCGGGGCGTAGCTCAGCCCGGTAGAGTGCTTGCTTTGGGAGCAAGATGTCGGAGGTTCGAATCCTCTCGCCCCGACCATTGAGCTATACTTGCGGTCTTGCCCCCGCAGGACCGTTCTGCCCGTAGCTCAGCTGGACAGAGCATCGGCCTTCTAAGCCGAGGGTCACAGGTTCGAGTCCTGTCGGGCAGGCCAGCGTTCCGGCCGAATGAATGGCCGGCTGAACAGCAGCCGGTGGCAAGTCGAGTTCTACCCGCTGCGGCGCTGGTCGCGGCGGTTCCGGTGGTGGCTGTAGCTCAGTTGGTAGAGTCCTGGATTGTGATTCCAGTTGTCGCCGGTTCGAGTCCGGTCAGCCACCCCACCCGCATCCCTTCGCGTCTGCCGTCGCCTCGGCTGTGAT
>JBIIPQ010000445.1:0-3805 GCA_044342535.1 Burkholderiaceae bacterium | reverse complement strand
GCGCTGTCCGAAGGCCTGGGCGAGCGCGAGCGCGGCCACGTGCTCGCGCTCGAGCGCGTCGTGCACGGTGACGCCGGCGGCGCCCTCGACGGGATCCGCGCGCACCTCGCCCGGCATCCGCGCGACCGGCTCGTCATGGCGCCCTGCACCGGCGTCTTCGGACTGTTCGGCTTCTCGGGTCTGGCCGGCCGCGAGACCGCGCTGCGCGCCTTCCTCGAACCCTTCGCGCCCGCCTGCGGCGACGACTGGTGGTACCTCGCCATGCGCGCCTTCGCACGCTGCGAGACCGGTGCGCTCGATGCCGCACGCGCCGACATCGAGGCCTCGCTCGCCGCGCGGCCCGACAACGCCAATGGCGCGCACATCCGCGCGCATGCCGACTACGAGTGCGGCGAGGACGCCGCCGGCCTCGCGTGGCTGCGCGACTGGACCGCCGGCTATCCGCGCGACGGCATGATGCACGGCCACCTGCACTGGCACATGACGCTGGCCGCGCTCGCGATGGGCGACACCGCGAGCGCCTGGTCGCTGTACGACGAGCACGTGCGCAGCGCCTGGGGCCCGCCGCTGAACCTCGTGACCGACGCGAGCTCGTTCCTGCTGCGCGCCGAGTTCTGCGGGACGCCCGCGCCCGAGGGCGCGTGGCGCACGCTCGCGGGTGTGGCGGCCGAGCTGTACCCGCAGACCGGCGTGGCCTTCGCGGATGCACACGTCGCGCTCGCGTGCGCGATGGCCGGCGACGAGGCAGGCCTGGCCCGCGTGCGCGAGGGCGCGCGCGGCCCCGCCGCCGACGTGGTGGCGGGGCTGGCGCGCGCCTTCGATGCCTACGCCCGCCGCGACGACCGCGCGGTGCTCGCGCACCTGCTGCCGCTGCTGCCCGAGCACGAGCGCATCGGCGGCAGCCGTGCGCAGCGCGACCTGCTCGAGCAGCTCGCGGTCGTCACGCAGCGTCGGAGCAGCGTGGCCTCGGGCTGGACGCCGCGGCCGGGGCGGGCGCTGCCGCCGGGGCTCGGGGCGGACTGAGCGGTACAGGCCGGGCGCGGCCGCCCGCCGCGGCCTCAGCCCGCCACCCGCGCCTCGTAGAACGCCAGCGCCGGGCTGCGGATCGGCAGCGCCTGGAAGTGCCCGAAGCCCGCGTCGCGCGCCCGCGCCGCCGCGCGCGCCGGCCCCCAGCACGCGCCCAGCCCCGGCCCGCCCTGCGCCAGCGACTGCGGCACGCAGTGCAGGCAGCTGATGCCGTAGAGCATCCGCGCGAACGGGTTCGCGACGTTGCCCGCCAGCGTGTCCTCGACCTTCGGCTCGACCATCAGGTAGGTGCCGCCCTCGGCCAGCGCGCCGCGGATCGCGCGCAGCGCGCGGTCCGGGTCGGGCAGGTCGTGGATCACGTCGAAGGTGCTGACCAGGTCCCAGCGGCCGTCGGCCGAGGGCGCACGCGGCATCGCCTCGGCCGGCGCGACCACGAAGGACACCCGGTCCGCCAGCCCCGCCTCGCGCGCATAGCCCTCGGCGATCGCCACGGAGCGCGCGTCCAGGTCGAGGCCGACCACCCGCGCCGACGGAAACGCACGCGCGATCGTGATCGCCGCCACGCCCGTGCCGCAGCCCACGTCGATCGCGCAGCCCCCGGCCTGCAGCCGGGCGACCACCTCGGGCATCGTCGGCAGCCAGGTCGCCGCGAGCCGCTTCTCGTAGACCGTGCGGTTCATCCGCTCCAGGCCCACCGGCAGATCCGCGCCGAACTCCGCGAACGACACCCCCTCGCCCGCGCGGAACGCCTGCGCGAGCTTCGGCGCGATGGCGGTGACGTTCGGGATCGCGCGCAGCAGCCCGCCCAGGTAGTACTCCGAGGCCGGGTCCGCGAGGAACTGCGCGTGCTCGTCGGGCAGCGTGTAGCGGTCGGCGGCCGCGTCGTGCTCGACGTAGCCCGCGCCCACCATCGCCGCCAGCCACTCCTCGACGTAGCGCGGATGCACGCCCGCGCGCTCGGCCAGCACGGCCGCCGACAGCGGGCCCGCGCCCGCCATCGCGCGGAACAGGCCCGCCTCGTCGCCGACGAAGGCCAGCGCCGCGGCCATCGCGGTGCCGACGTCGCCGACCAGCTTGAGCATGAAGGCCTGCGAGCGCTGTCTGTCCATGGTGTCGTCTCCTCGTTCGGGTGCGCGGATTGCGCGCCGGGCGGGCAGTGAAGTCAAGCTCACGGACCGGTTCAGGGACCGGGGCAGGGCGGATTCACCGATGGCACCGAAGCCCGGCGGCGCAGGCCATCCGGGGCGATCCCGGCCCCTGTGCGCCCGACTGCGCCAGAATCGACGTCCCGAGCCGGCCCGCATGGACGCCACCGCCCCCCTCACCCACCACGAGATCCTCGCCCTCGTCGCGCCGTTCGCGCGGCGCGGCCGGCGCGTGGAGCTCGCCGCGAGCGACCGCGTCGCGCGCCGCATCGCGTTCCGGTCCGTCGAGCACGCCGCGCGCGAGCGCGTGCCCGCGCACCGCGAGACCCTGTCGCTCGCGCAGCAGCCCACCGGCGGCTGGCAGCTCGTGCGCACCCTCGAGGCCCTCGGCGACGGGCCCGTCGCGCGGCTGCAGGTCTCGGGGACCGAGCCGGGCGTGCTGCTCGCCCGCATCGAGGCCATCGACGCCGCACACCAGCTCGTGCGCGGCCCCGGCTGGGTGCTCGCGATCGAGCACCGGCTCGAAGGCACGGCCCCCGTCCCCGACGAGCCCGCCGCGATGGCCGCCTCGCGCGGGATCCTGCACGCGGGCGGGCTGGTGATGACGATGAAGGTGCCGACCGTCAGCGGCATCTCGGCGGAGATCGCGATCGTGCGCGAGGCACGCGGCGGCGGGCCCGGGGCCGCCGGGCAGCACGACGCCGCGGACGGCAGCCTCGCGGACCGGGACCCGACCGGCGCCCGCGGCCACGCCCTCGTCGACCTCCCCGACGACCTCCTCGAAGTGCTGGGCCGCGGCTGGGCCCGCCTCGATGCGGGCCCCAGCGGCTGGACCAGCCACACCGGCCTCGGCGGCCGCGGCGCCGCCCGCTACCGCGACGCCGAGGCCCGGCTGCGGCGCGCCGCCGCGCACATCGCGCGTACGCTTTCCGAGCCGCCCGCGCGCTATGCCGAGCGCCTGCGCGCCGCACGCTGGTCGGTCGCCGCGCGCCGCAGCGTCCCGCTCACCGCCGTCGTCGCGCTTGTGGCCGCCGCCGCCCTGTTCCCCAGCCTCGGCCTGTCGCGCGAGTCGCCGGTGTGGATGCTGATCTTCAATGCGCCGCCGCTGCTGCTCGCGCTCTTCTTCAGCCTGCGCGAGATGCCGCGGATCACCCTGCCCCGCCCGCCGCGCCGCGTGCGCGACGATGCGTGGCGCCCGCTGCCGATCGAACCGATGCAGCTCGAACCGCTGCCGGTCGACCCGCTGCCGATCGATCCGACCTCCACGCCCGACGAGCCCCGCTGACCGATGTCCGCCAACCCGATGAACGTCCCCCCGATGTCGATCGCCGCCGCCCGCGCCGCGCTGATCGAGCAGTACGCAGACCCCGTGCTGCGCCGGCGCGCGACCATGCTCTGGGGCACGCGCGGCGTCGGCAAGTCGTCCGTCGTGCGCCAGGTCGCCGAGCACCACGGCGTGCCGCTGGTCGACCTGCGCCTCACCACCATCGAGCCCGTCGACCTGCGCGGCGCCATCTACGCCGACGACACCCGCGGCCGCACCGTGTGGTTCCCGCCCGAGTTCCTGCCCGCCCCCGACGACCCCGCCGGCTTCCTGTTCCTCGACGAGCTCACCGCTGCTGACCCGCGCCTGC
>JBIIPQ010000106.1:0-11812 GCA_044342535.1 Burkholderiaceae bacterium | reverse complement strand
GTAATTGCCGACGCGAACCTGGAAGAGGACCGCATCGGCCTGCAGCAGCGCGACGGTCGAGCCCTTCTGCGTGAGGTTGCCCACCATCTTCAGGTTGTCGAGCGGATAGGCCTCGAGCGGCTCGCGGCGGCGGGTGAGGTCGGGCCGCAGGCCGCTGCCGCCCCGGACGTCGACGGAACCCACGCGCAGCTTCGCGACGTTGAACGGGTCGGTCTCGCCGCTCGACGGGTAACGGAACGGCTCGAAGGACTTGGGCTCGGAGAGCTTTTCCTTGATCAGCGGCGTCGTTCGGCGGGTCTCGTCCATCCAGGTCCGCAGTTCGCCGCGGTCGGACTCGCAGCCCGCGACCGACAGCACGACGAACGCCAGGACGGCGGCGCGTTGCAGGGTGCCGGTCATTTCTTGACCCCCTGCTTCGACTTGGCCGCGGCGGCACGCTGCTGCGCGATCTCCTCGGGGTCGAGGTACCGGAAGGTCTTCGCGGTCGCGTCCATCGCCAGCAAGGCGTTCGCACCCTTCGCGTCGAACGGAGCAATCTGAAGGTTGTTCAGGGTCACGATCCGCGCGAGGTTCGCGATGTCGCTCGCGAACGAGCCGAGGTCGTGGTAGTTGCCGACCACGCGCACGTTGATCGGCAGCTCCGCGTAGTACTCGCGCACCACCGTCTGGCCGGGCTTGAAGAGCATCAACTGCGCGCCGCGACCGACCCCCGCCTGGTTGATGTCCGACAGCAGCGCGTCCATCTCGGCCTTGCTGGGCAGCTGCTTCTCGAGCTGGCTCACGAACAGGCCGACCTGCTCCTTCTGCTTGCGCAGCGCATCGAGGTTCACCGCCTGCTTGAGCTTCTCGGTGTACTGGGTCTTGAGTTGCGCTTCCTGCGCGATACCGGCGTCGAGTTCCTCGACGAGGCCGCGCCAGTAGAGGGCCCAACCTGCGATGACGATCGCGGCGAACAGCGCGACGAGCAGCGCCGTGCGCGGCAGCACGGGCCACAGCCCCGCATGCCGTCCCTTGAGGCCCTGGAATTGCCCGGCGAGCCGGGTGAAGTCGAACTTGAGCGCGAGGTTCGCCATGGTCGCTCCGGCATTTCAGCGCAGCGCGCCGAGCTTGACCGGCTCGTCGCCCTGGGCGCGCGGCGCGCCGGTCTTGCCGTCGGCGGTCGGGGCAGCGCGCTTCATCAGCGCGTTGAGCGTGAATTCGTAGATCTTGCGGGACGACGCATCGCGCGAACCGGATGCCGCCGGGACGGTGGTTTCCTTGATCTCGCCGAGCTCGGGCCGCTCGAGGAGCGCGTTGCCCTCGGCCAGGTTGCGCAGCAGCTCGGCGACCCGCTCGTTGGTCTGCGCATGCCCGATGAGGGTCACGCGCGACTCTTCCTGCTTGATCTGGCGCAGGTACACGCCTTCGGGCGTGAGCCGCACCAGCTCGGCGAACAGCCGCACCGGGGCGGTCCGGTCGGACTGCAGGTTCTCGACGGCCTGCTGGCGGGCCTTGAGGGCGGCGATCTCGTCGCGCAGCGTCTTGACCTCGGCGATCTCCGCGTCCAGCTTGGCGTTCTCGGCGGCGATGAACGCGTTGCGATCCTGCTGGCCAGTGATCTGCTGGTTGATCGCGAAGCCGCCCGCGAACACCGCGACGGCTGCGGCGATGCCGACCAGTCCGGTGAGGCTGATGAAGTCCTTCTTGCGCCGCTCGCGATTCATCTCGCGATGCGGCAGCAGGTTGACGCGGATCGGCGCGAGCGCGCGGACCGGCGTGTCGACGATCTCGGTGGCCGGGGCGAGCCCGGCCTTGCCCAGCTTGGCGCCCGCGCTCATGCGTCGAACCTCCGCATCGCGAGACCGCAGCCGACCATCAGGGCCGGTGCGTCGAGGCGCAGCTGCCGTTCGCGGATGCCGCCTGCGACTTCCATGCCCTGGAACGGGCTCATGATCTCGGTCGGCACCTGCGTGCGCTCGGCGACCGCCTCGGCGAGACCCGCGGTGACCGCGCAGCCGCCCGCAAGGAAGATGCGGTCGACCCGGGTGAACGGGGTGGACGTGAAGAAGAACTGCAGCGAGCGGGCCACCTCGGAGGCGCCCTGCTCGACGAACGGCGTGAGCAGCTCGCTGGCGTAGTTGTCGGGCAGGTCGCCGCTCTTCTTCTTCAGCTCGGCCTCCTCGAGGGTCAGGCCGTAGAGCCGCACGATGTCCTGGGTGAGCTGGCTGCCGCCGAAGGTCTGCTCGCGCTCGAAGACCGTCTGGCCGTTCAGGACCACGGTCAGGTTCGTGGTGCTCTGCCCGATGTCGAACACGGCGAGGATCATGCCCTCGCCCTGGCTCGGCAGGAAGCGCGTGACATGGTCGATCGACGTGCGGGCGGCGTAGGGCTCGACGTCGATCACGACCGGGCGCAGCCCGGCCATCTCGGCGATCGCCACGCGGTCCTCGACCTTTTCCTTGCGCGACGCGGCGAGCAGCACCTCGACGTCCTCCTCGGACTGCGCGGAGGCCCCGAGGATCTGGAAGTCGAGGTTGACCTCGTCGATCGAAAACGGGATGTACTGGCTCGCCTCGTTCTCGACCTGCAGTTCGTAGTCCTCCTCGTGGAGGCCCGCCGGCAGGGTGATCCGCTTGGCGATCACGGCCGACGACGGCAGGGCCATCGCGGCGAGGCGGGTCTTGGTGCCGGTCTTGCGAATCGCGCGCAGCAGCGCGTCGGCGACCGCTTCGGGCTTCTCGACGTTGCCGTCGACGATGGCACCCCGCTCGATCGGCTCGATGGCGTAGCGCTCGAGGCGCATGCCGGTCTTGCCCCCCGGCACCAGCTCGACGAGCTTGACGTTGCATGCGCTGACGTCGACCCCCAGGATAGGCTGGGAACCGCGCCGGAAGAGGGCCTGAAGGCTGACTGCCACGTGCGCCTCGATCTGGTCGAGTGGAAAAAAGTGTCGCGAAACAGGATCTTACGACAGTTTTGAAGACTTTGCTTTAGATCTGGGCGACCCTGTCGACACACTGTAAGGCTTTTCGCTGTTGCAAAGTTCCGGGTCGGAACCCGCCCGTCGACCCTCCTGCCCCGCTCGTCGACTACCCCTGAATCCCGCTCTGCCAAGGTCGCCGGCCACGCTGCGCGGGGGCGTGGACGGGGTCGCCGCGCCCTATAATCGGCACCTGTTCGACCATCTGGCCTGCCATGACGTCAGTGCGCGCCCGCTTCGCGCGGATCGCAAGTTCGCGGCGCGAACGGGGATTCGGCCTGCTGACCCTCGTCACGGTGCTGGTCCTCGTGCCGATCGCCCTCGTCGTCGCGGCGACCCTGACGCTCGGGCTGGCGGCGATCCTGGCGTCGGACCGCCTGCCCTCGCTCGACGTCCTCACCGACTACCGTCCCAAGGTGCCGCTGCGGATCTGGACCGCCGACGGCGTGCTGATCGGCGAGTTCGGCGAGGAGCGGCGCAGCGTCGCCCGGATCGAGGACGTGCCGCTGGTGATGAAGCAGGCGATCCTCGCCGCCGAGGACGACCGGTTCTTCGAGCACAGCGGCGTGGACCTGCTCGGGATCGCCCGCGCAGCGCTCGCGAACGTGGCGGCCGGTGGCAAGTCGCAGGGCGCGAGCACGATCACGATGCAGCTCGCGCGCAACTTCTTCCTGTCCAACGAGCGCAGCTACACCCGCAAGATCTACGAGATCCTGCTCGCGCTGAAGATCGAGACCCAGCTCACTAAGGAGCAGATCCTCGAGATCTACCTGAACCAGATCTTCCTCGGGCAGCGTGCCTACGGGTTCTCGTCGGCGGCGCAGATCTACTACGGCAAACCGCTCGCCAAGGTCACCGCGGCCGAGGCGGCGATGCTCGCCGGCCTGCCTAAGGCGCCCTCGGCGTACAACCCGGTCGTCAACCCCAAGCGCGCGCGGATCCGCCAGCAGTACGTCCTCGGCCGGATGCGCTCGCTCGGCTCGCTGACCGAGGAGCAGTACCAGGCGGCGATGAAGGAGGAACTGCGGCTGCAGCCGGACCGTGGCGACTTCGCGGTCAAGGCGCCGTATGTCGCCGAGTTCGCCCGGATGCTCGCGTACGAGCAGTTCCGTGACGAGACCTACGTCGCCGGCCTGAACGTCTACACCACCGTCCTGGCCGACGACCAGCGCGCGGCCAATGCCGCGGTGCGCCAGGGCGTGCTCGACTACGACCGGCGCTACGGCTTCCGCGGCCCGGAGGCGCAGATCGAGCTGCCCGCCGACCCGCAGCGGCGCGACGAGAAGATCGAGGAGGCCCTGCTCGAGGCCGGCGAGATCGACGACTTCCTGCCGGCCGTGGTCACCGCCGTCGACCCGAAGGCCATCCGCGTCGCGCGCAGTCGGGGCCAATCGATCGAGATCGTCGCCGACGGGCTCAAGCTGGTCGCGCCCTGGCTCTCGGAGAAGGCGCCGGCGGCCCGCCGCCTCAAGCCCGGCATGGTGATCCGCGTCGCCGACGGGCCCAAGGGCTGGGAGGTCACGCAGGTGCCCGAGGTGCAGGCCGCGTTCGTGTCGGCCGACACCGGCGACGGCGCGATCCGCGCGATGGTCGGGGGCTTCGACTTCAACCGCAACAAGTTCAACCGCGTGACGCAGGCGTGGCGCCAGCCGGGCTCGAGCTTCAAGCCCTTCATCTATTCCGCGTCGCTCGAGAAGGGCTTCATGACCACCACCGTCATCAACGACGCCCCGGTGATCGTGGATCCGGCCGTCACCGGCGGGCAGGTCTGGGAGCCCAAGAACTACGACGGCAAGTTCGACGGCCCGATGACGATGCGCACCGCGCTGTCGAAATCCAAGAACATGGTGTCGATCCGGCTGCTGCAGGCGATCGGGCCGCAGTACGCGCAGGACTACGTCACCCGCTTCGGCTTCGACGCGGAGCGCCATCCGCCGTACCTGACCATGGCGCTGGGCGCGGGTTCGGTGACCCCGTGGCAGATGGTCGGCGGCATCTCGGTGTTCGCCAACGGCGGCTACCGCGTGGAGCCCTACCTGATCGCACGGGTCACCGACGCCAACGGCCGCGTGCTGGCGCAGGCGCGGCCGCTGAAGGCCGGCGACGAGGCGCTCCGGGCCATCGACGCGCGCAACGCCTTCCTGATGGACAGCCTGCTGCGCGACGTGGTGCGCAAGGGCACCGCGACCGCGGCGCTGCGCCTCAAGCGGACCGACCTCGCCGGCAAGACCGGCACCACCAACGACTCGCACGACGCCTGGTTCGCCGGCTATTCGCCCAGAGTCGCGGGCGTGGCCTGGGTCGGTTTCGACCAGCCGCGCAAGCTCGGTGATCGCGAGACCGGAGGCGGCCTGGCGCTGCCGATCTGGATCAACTACATGGCGGTCGCGCTCAGGGGCGTGCCGGACAGGCCGGTGGAGCCGCCCTCGGGCGTCGTGCAGGTCAACGGCGACTGGTACTACGCCGAGACCCGTCCGGGCCAGGGCGTGGCCTCGCTCGGCGTCGCCGAGGACGGACTCGGCACCGGCGAGCGCGGCGAGCAGGTCCGAGAGCAGGTGTTCTGAACGCCGCCGCCCGGCGGGGCGGTGGGCCGAGCGCTCAACCGTAGCGGCCCGACGCATCCGGCGTGGGCTCGGAGTGCCGGCCCTCGGCCTCGTCGCGTGCGGTGGGCGAGTCCCGGGGCACCCACCGGCGCGGCGTCGGCGGTGCATCCGGATGCGGCGGCAGGCCGCCGCGCATCACCTTGATCCGGTTGTCGATCTCGCGCACGCCGTGGCAGCGATCGACCAGCGACTCGATCGCATGCTTGGTCGGCAGATCGGCGACCGTGCCGGAGAGCGCGACACGGCCCTCGCTGACCGCCACCGTCACGTCCCCGGCATCGAGCGCGGCCTCGCGCGACAGGCACTCGCAGACGTCGTCGTGGATCCGCTCGTCGGACGCCTGCCGGCCCGTCGGGGCGCCGGGCCGCCCGCTGTCGGCGAACCCGGCGGACGCCGTCGGGGTCGGGGGCGGCGGCACTTCGGACCACCGCCCCTGGGCCGAGCCAGCGCTGCTCCAGCCGCCGTAGCTCGTGCCGGCAGCCGATCGGGCGGGTGGCCAGCCGCCTCGATCGTCCGGTTGGTCGTCGTCGGTCGCGCCCCCCGCTGCAGGGCGGTCGTCCCGGGGCGGGCGCTCGGGTCGGGTGTCGTTCCGGCCATCGTCTCGATCATCGTGCTGCATCGCTGGCTCCTCGCGGCCGCAGGGCCGCTCCGTGCGGAGCGGCAGCTTCCGTTCCCGTGGTGAATGCGTCGGACCGGCCGACCGGCATCGGACGGCACGGGCTCGGCGTGAGCGACGCGGTCTCCGGTCTCTCCCCGCCTATCGGTACGGCCGGGGGAAGGGGTCGCCGTGCGGCGGCGGCCGCGGATGCCCGCCGAGATTGCGCAGCAGCGCGACGAGCGCCAGCAGTCGCCGCAGGCGCGGACTGCTGGCGGCGACGAGGCCGAGCGCACCGGTGATCGCCGTCCCGGCAGGCACGCGCGGGATCGCACGCCACAGCCACATCGCGGACCGCATCGTCCGGCTGCGCGGCTCGAAGCGCGCCGACACCGGCGTTTCCGTGACCACCTCGTCCGGGCGGCGATCGAGCGCCACCGTCTCGCGCAGCGCCACGCGGATCGACCGCAGCCTCGCACTCGCCTCGTCGGCCTCCATCGGTGCGGGCGGCGAGGGGGCGTCCGCCGGGTCGCGTCCGCCGATCTCGGCCGCCAGCACGCGCCGTGTCGCCGCCATGGGATGCAGCGCCGCCAGGGCGCGCCGCACGCCGCGCGCCATGACGACGCCCACGAGCAGCGCGACCGCCGCGATCGCGAACGCGCCGGAGATCGCCCACGGCGTCGTCATCAGCCAGAGCAGCACCGCGACGTTGAGCCAGAGCACGCCGAGCGCGCTCACCAGCATTGCGAACAGCGTGACGCGCGCCGCGGCGCCAAGCCTCGCGGCGTCCTCGGTGGCCTCGGTGCGGGCAAGTGCGCCGAGCGTCCCGACATAGTCCGCGCCGAGCGCGGCGATTCGTTCGATCATGGGAGGCTGCCTTGCAAGGAATGCGCCCGGGACCGCGGGGCGCCGCGATCCGGCTCCCACCCCGTACCGGGCCCTGCTCCGACACCGCAGCACCGTGTCCGTCGCTAGATTGCGACAGGGGTGCGGCCATGCGGTCGCGACAGGACACGACGATGATCGCTCTGATGGTCGAGGACTCGCCGCTGGTCCGCAGCCGCCTGATCCCCATGCTCGCCGCGTTCAGCGGCGTGCAGGTGGTGGCCTTCGTCGACTCGACGTCCGCCGCGCTCGCCTGGCTGCGCCGCAACCGCTGCGACCTGGTCCTGGTCGACCTCGCGCTGCGCGGCGGCAGCGGCATGGCGCTGCTCGACGCGCTCGATCGCATCCCGGCCGGGGACGGTCCCGTGCCGCGCCGCATCGTGCTGACGAATCATGCGAACGAAGCGGTCCGCAGACACTGCCTGGCACGTGGTGCCGCGGTCTTCGACAAGTCGAACGAGCTCGACGAGCTCTTCGACTTCCTGCGGCGCGAGCATTGCACGCTGCACTGAGCCGCGATCCGGCATCGTCACTGGATCAGTCCGTTCTTCATCGCGTAGTAGGTGACGTCGCTGTTCGACCGCAGATTCAGCTTCTCCAGCACGCGCGAGCGGTAGGTGCTGATGGTCTTGAAGCTCAGGTTCAGCACGTTCGCGATCGCGGTCACCGACTCGCCCTTGGCCAGGCGCAGGAAGACCTGCAGCTCGCGGTCGGAGAGCTGCGTGTGCGGCAGCTCGTCGCCGTGCGCGCCCAGCCCGTTGGCGAGCAGGTCGCCGACCGCCTCGGACACGAAGCGCCGGCCTTGGGCGACCGAGCGGATTGCACGCAGCAGGTCGGTCGGCTCGCAGTCCTTGGGCAGGTAGCCCGAAGCGCCGAGCTTGAGCATCTGCAGGGCGTAGTGCTGCTCGGGGAACGAGGAGAGCATCAGCACCGGCAGCTCGGGCTTGCGCAGACGGATGGCGCGCAGCACGTCGACGCCGTTCTGCCCCGGCATCGAGATGTCGAGCAGCATCACGTCGCAGGCGTCGTTGCGCACGAGATCGAGCGCCTCGCGACCGGTACCCGCCTCCTCGATGCTCTCCATGTCGGGCTGGCCGGCGAGGAACTGTCGGAAACCCGCACGGACGATGGGATGGTCGTCGCAGATGACGACCCTGAGCTTGCGGCTGGTGCTGCTCTGAGAGGGGTTCATGTGTTGTGGGCTCCTGTCGGGCACCGTTATTGCTGACTTCGGTCGAGCGGCCCGAGCGTGTCGGGGCCGCCGCAACGGAGATGCAACCATCGTGCCCGTCTCGAGCCGCTGTCCGACCCCCGAACGCGCCGACGCCTCATCCTTGGCTGCCGGTTTCACCGATGACGCCCGCTTCGCGGCGTGGCTGCAGCGCACCCGCGAGTCGGAGCGGGCATCCCTCGCCCGCGAGCTGCACGACGAGCTCGGGGCGATCCTCACCGCGGCCCGGCTCGACGTCGCATGGCTGGCCGCGCAGCCCGCGAGCCACGTGCCACAGGTCGCCGAGAGGCTGGTCGCGCTGCAGCGCGTGCTCACGCAGGGCATCGAGCTCAAGCGCCGGATCGTCGATGACCTGCACCCCACGGTGCTCACCCACCTCGGCCTGGTGCCGGCACTCGAGCAGTTGCTCGCGGCGCATCGCACGCGCTTTCGCGGGCGGGTCAGCGCCTCGCTCGATCCTGCGGTCGCGCCGGCCAGCGAGCCCGCGCTCGCGTTCTACCGGATCGTCCAGGAGTCGCTGACCAACATCCACAAGTACGCCCGGGCCGACTTCGTGCGGGTGTCGCTGCGCCGGGTGCGCGGCCGGATCGAGCTCTCGATCGACGACGACGGCGTGGGCTTCGACCCGGCTGCGGTCGGCCACGGTCACCACGGCCTGGCGGGCATGCGGCACCGGATGCTCGCGGTCGGCGGCCAGCTCGACGTCGCCGCCTCGCCCGGCACGGGCACATCGATCCGCGCGAGCGTCCCGACGGTCACTCGACCCCGGGCGGTCGCCTCCCGACCCCCGCCCGATCGCGCGGTCACCGACGTCGTGTCGGCCGATGTCGGACGCCCGCCTCCCCGGCAGGCGCCCCGCGGCGGCATGTCGAACCCTCACCCCTGAAGACACCCAAGAGAGGTCATCACCCATGAGCAGCGTGAATCCCGGCACCCCTTCCGGCACCCCGTTCGAGCACGGCGGCAACGGCTCGCTCTGCGCCGGCGGGCCGACTTCGCACGGCATCGGCGGAACCGGCCCATCCGTCGGCGCCACCGGTCCCGGCACCTTTCCCGATCCGGCGACGCACCCGGGCGGCCGCGCCTGGACGCGCTCGCACACGTCCCAGCGCTCGGAGTTCGGCGCCTTCCTCGACGACCTGTCCGAGCTCGCCCGAGGCACCGGCGGCGGCGTCCAGGCCGAGCTGCGCGGCGAGATCGAGCGTCGGGTGTCGCAGGCCCGCGAGCAGATGACTCAGGCGCTCGACCAGGGCGTCGAGATGAGCCACCGCGCCCGCGAACAGATGCGGCGCGGCATCGGCTTTTCGCGCGACACCGTCTCCGAACGGCCGCTGGCCTCGCTGATGGTCGCGGCCGTCGGCGGCCTGATCGTCGGACTGCTGATGTCGCGGCGCGACTGATGCGCGCGCCCACCCCTCTCCTCAACCCGCTTCAACGATACGGAGTGCTCACCATGACCCCCAAGAACACCACCTGGCGCCGCGTCGCCGTCGCCCTCGCCGTCGCGGCATCGCTGTCGGCGTGTGCGGTCGCGCGCGACCAGGAGACGGTCGGCGCCTACGTCGACGACGCCAAGATCACTGCCGAGATCAAGACGAAGATGGCCACCGACAAGGACGTCGCGGCGACCTCCATCAGCGTGGAGACGCTCAACGGCGTCACCCAGCTGTCCGGATTCGCCACGACCCAGGTCGAGAAGGAGCGAGCCTCCGAGATCGCCCGCCAGGCCAAGGGCGTGCGTGCGGTCCGCAACGACATCATCGTGCGACAGGCCCAGTAGGGCCGGTCGGACGACACGGGGTGAACGCGCGGGCTCCCGCCCGCGCGTCACGCCCCCGCTCGGCGCGAATGGATACGACGCATCGGTGCCTTCATGCTCGGCTCGGGCGATCCGGGCGGGCAGGGCAAGGACGGTCCCCGACTCGGCACAAAGCGCCGTGCCCAGGCCCGCCGACCCTGGAAAAGCTGCACGCCGCTGGGTCGTGACGACGCAGACACGAGGTTTGCGCGCAGTGGCACAGGGCTTGCAGTCGATCGTCATCTCCGCCACGACCGACGACCAGGAAGTACTTCGATGACCGTTTCGCTCCAATTGCGCGCCGGGCACCATCTGACGATGACGCCGTTCCTGCAGCGATCGATCCAGCTCCTGCAGCTCGGTTCGCTCGAGTTCCAGCAGCAGGTGCAGGAGGTGCTGACGACCAACCCCTTCCTCGAGACGGTCGAGTCCGAGGAAGCGGGTACCACCGACGCCGAGCCGCCCGAGCCGACCGAGGCACCGACCGAGGAGCCCGAGGCGATCGAGTCAGCGGGCCTCGACGAGCTCTGGAGCGGCGCCCCCACCGACTACCGCTCGGGCCGCAGCGGCGACGACGAGTGGGACCCCACGCTGATGGTCCCGGGCACGCCGACACTGCGCGAGCACCTGCTGCAGCAGGCCGGCTGCCTGCGGCTCTCCGACCGTGACGCGATCCTCGTGCAGGCAGTGATCGAGGCGATCGACGGATCGGGCTACCTGACCCAGCCGCTCGCGGAGCTGTCCGCGCTGTGCCCGCTCGAGCCACCGGCCGATGCCGACGAGCTGCTGATCGCGCTGCGCCACGTGCAGGCACTCGTACCGGCGGGTGTCGCCGCGCGCTCGGTCGCCGAGTGCCTGAGGCTGCAGCTGCTCGCGCTCGATGTCGGCGAGCACCCTGCCCGGATCCTGGCGCTGCGCATCGTCGACCGTCACCTCGACCTGCTCGCCGCCCACGACTTCCAGCGGCTGCAGCGCGAGCTCGGATGCGCGGAGTGCGACCTGCAGTCGGCGACGGTGCTGCTGCGCGGGCTGACGCCCCGCCCCGGCGCCGGCTTCGGCGCCGACGAGACGCAGTTCGTCGTCGCGGACGTCATCGTCCAGCAGCACAAGGGCAAGTGGATGGCGTCGATCAACCCGGAGGTCATCCCGCGGATCCACGTCAGCCGCTTCTACGCCAGCATCATCAAGGGCGGCCGCGAGGGCGGCGGCTCGCCGGTCTCGCAGCAGCTGCGCGAGGCACGCTGGCTGGTGCGCAACATCGAGCAGCGCTTCCAGACGATCCAGCGCGTCGCGCAGGCGATCGTCGATCACCAGAGCCGCTTCTTCGACTACGGCGCGATGGCGATGAAGCCGCTGACGCTCGGCGAGATCGCCGACAAGGTCGGGCTGCACGAGTCGACGGTTTCGCGCGTCACCAGCCGCAAGTACATGGCGACGCCGCGCGGACTGCTGGACTTCAAGCACTTCTTCGGCAGCCACGTCGAGACCGCGGCCGGCGCGCCCTGCTCGGCGACCGCGGTGCGCGCCCTCATCACGGAGCTGATCTGCGCGGAGGACGGGACCTGCCCGCTGTCGGACATCAAGCTCACCCGGCTGCTCGAGCAGCGCGGCATCCGGGTCGCTCGGCGCACGGTGTCGAAGTACCGCGACTCGCTGCAGATCGCCTCGGTCGAGGTGCGCCGCATGTCCCACCGCCCGCAGGCCTGAGCGCGCGGCCCCGGCGCTGCCGCCCGGCGCTCGC
>JBIIPQ010000105.1:0-11823 GCA_044342535.1 Burkholderiaceae bacterium | reverse complement strand
GCAGGAGGGCGTGGAGAAACCCAAGCCCAAGACCCTGTTCGAGGTCGGCGAGATGGTCCGGGTCCGCGAGGGCCCCTTCACCGACTTCAACGGCAACGTCGAGGAAGTGAACTACGAGAAGAGCCGCCTGCGCGTGTCGGTGACCATCTTCGGTCGCGCGACCCCGGTCGAACTCGAGTTCGGACAGGTCGAGAAGCTGTAACGGATACGGGGCGCGCATGCGCCCCGGGGCGGCTCCGGCCACCCCGAATGCCGCATCGGCCCGGCCGGTCCGGCGCATGCGACGAGGAGCCGAAGTAGCGCACCGCGCGAACCGGCGCTAGTACTCAACCAGACGGAGCATCGAGCCAGCCATGGCCAAGAAGATCATCGGTTTCATCAAGCTGCAGGTTCCTGCAGGCAAGGCCAACCCGTCGCCGCCCATCGGGCCGGCGCTCGGCCAGCGCGGCCTGAACATCATGGAGTTCTGCAAGGCGTTCAACGCGCAGACCCAGGGCATGGAGCCCGGCCTCCCGATCCCGGTGGTCATCACCGCGTTCGCGGACAAGAGCTTCACCTTCGTGATGAAGACGCCGCCGGCGACCATCCTCATCAAGAAGGCCGCGAAGATCGACAAGGGCTCGAAGACGCCGCACACCGACAAGGTGGGCAAGATCACGCGTGCCCAGGCCGAGGACATCGCCAAGCTGAAGACGCCCGACCTGACGGCCGGGGATCTCGACGCCGCGGTCCGCACGATCGCCGGCACGGCCCGCAGCATGGGCATCACGGTGGAGGGGTTCTGACATGGCACGCCTGTCCAAACGCACGAAGGCCCTCCGCGCGAAGGTCGATTCCCGCAAGCTGTACCCGGTCACCGATGCGATCTCGCTGGTGAAGGAGTGCGCCGTCGCCAAGTTCGACGAGTCGATCGACGTCGCGGTCCAGCTCGGTGTCGACGCCAAGAAATCCGATCAGGTCGTCCGCGGCTCGGTCGTGCTGCCCGCCGGCACCGGCAAGTCGGTGCGCGTCGCGGTGTTCACCCAGGGTGCCAAGGCCGAGGAGGCCCGTGCCGCCGGTGCCGACATCGTCGGCATGGAAGACCTCGCCGAGCGCGTCAAGGCCGGTCAGCTCGACTTCGACATCGTCATCGCCTCGCCCGACGCGATGCGCGTGGTCGGCGGCCTGGGTCAGATCCTCGGCCCGCGCGGCCTGATGCCGAACCCGAAGGTCGGCACCGTCACCGCCGACGTCACCACCGCGGTCAAGAACGCCAAGGCCGGCCAGGTGCAGTACCGGACCGACAAGGCCGGCATCATCCACGCGACGATCGGCCGGGCCTCGTTCCAGCCGGACGCGCTGCGCTCGAACCTCTCGGCGCTGATCGAAGCACTGAACCGCGCCAAGCCGGCGAGCTCGAAGGGCATCTACCTGCGCAAGGTGGCGGTCTCGAGCACGATGGGCATCGGCGTCCGGGTGGACACGCAGAGCCTCGCCGCGCAGGCGGCCTGAGGCAGTACAGGACTTTGGGCTGCCCGCCACCAGGCGGGCAGGTCGTCAAAGACCGCAGGGGGCGCGGCGGGCTCAGGCCCGAAGTACCTTAATCGCGAAAGCGCCCTGCGCAGATGGCGGTCCCGGAACGGGTTGTCGGCAGCAAGAACAGGATTCCGTGATGGCATCCGGCGAATGCGGCAGTGACTCACGAACGGTCGCCGTAACGGGTGCCCCGGCCTCGCGGCCAGGGCGCCGGCACTAGGTAGGAGCGAAAGACCGTGGGTCTCAACAGAGAAGAGAAGGCGGTAGTGGTCGACGAGGTGGGCGCTGTTGTCGCGACCGCCCAGGCGATCATCGTCGCCGAGTACCGTGGTCTGGAAGTGGGCCCGATCACCGCCCTGCGCAAGCAGGCGCGTCAGTCGGGTGTGTACCTGCGCGTGTTGAAGAACACGCTCGCGCGTCGCGCGGTCGCCGGGACGCCGTTCGAAGGGTTGACCGACAAGCTCGTCGGTCCGCTCATCTACGGCATCTCGAAGGATCCCGTGTCGGCCGCGAAGGTGCTGTCCGACTTCGCCAAGAGCAACGACAAGCTGGCCATCAAGGCCGGCGCCATGCCCAACTTCGTGATGGATGCGAACGGGGTCAAGGCGCTGGCAGCGATGCCGAGCCGTGAAGAGCTGCTCTCGACGCTGATGGCCACCATGCAGGCGCCCGTGACGAAGTTCGTCCGCACGCTCAACGAGGTTCCGGGCAAGTTCGTCCGGACCGTCGCTGCGCTGCGCGACGAGCGCGAGAAGGCAGAGGCGGCTCCGGCCGCCGCGGATGCGGCTCCGGCCGACGCCGCCTGATCGCCCGCACCAGACATCCGGTTTCAACCAACTCAAGCAATCGACTGGAATCAACATGGCACTGAACAAAGACGAAATCCTGGACGCGATCGCCGGCATGACCGTGCTCGACCTCTCCGAGCTGATCAAGGCGATGGAAGAGAAATTCGGCGTGTCCGCCGCTGCCGCGGTCTCCGTGGCGGCCGCCCCGGCCGCCGCCGCTGCGGCCGCTGTCGAAGAGAAGACCGAATTCACGGTCATGCTCCTGGCCGCCGGCGAGAAGAAGGTCGAGGTCATCAAGGTGGTCCGTGCGGCCACCGGCCTGGGCCTGAAGGAAGCCAAGGACGTGGTCGACGGTGCGCCGAAGGCTGTGAAGGAAGGCGTGCCGAAGGCCGATGCCGACGCGCTCGCCAAGCAGCTGTCGGACGCCGGCGCCAAGGTCGAGATCAAGTAATCACCGCAAGAGAAGTCGACACGGCACTTGCCACGTCAACTGCGAACGCCCGGTTGCCTGCCCCGCTCGGGGCAGGTGCCGGGTTTTCGTGCTTTGTTTCCCCCGCGGAGCTCGCGGCCCGCGCCGACCGGTCCTGACCGGACGACGCGACCCCCGATCTCTGCCTAAGGCTTTACCGGAGAGTCCATGGCCGCCCAGCCCTATTCGTTCACCGAGAAGAAGCGCATCCGCAAGTCCTTCGCCAAGCGGCGGGTCGTGCAGGACGTGCCGTACCTCCTCCAGACCCAGCTCGAGTCCTACACCCAGTTCCTGCAGCTCGAGCGCAGCGTCGCCGACCGCAAGGACGAGGGCCTGCAGGCGGCCTTCACGTCGATCTTCCCGATCACGTCGCACAACCAGATGGCGCGGCTGGAATTCGTCAGCTATGCCCTCGGCAACCCGGCGTTCGACGTCGTGGAGTGCCAGCAGCGTGGCCTGACCTTCTGCGCGCCGCTGCGCGCCCGCGTGCGCCTGGTCATCATGGACCGCGAGGCCGCCAAGCCGACCGTCAAGGAAGTGAAGGAGCAGGAGGTGTACATGGGCGAGATTCCGCTCATGACCACCAACGGCTCGTTCATCGTCAACGGCACCGAGCGCGTCATCGTCTCGCAGCTGCACCGCTCGCCGGGCGTGTTCTTCGAGCACGACCGCGGCAAGACCCACAGCTCGGGCAAGCTGCTGTTCTCGGCGCGGATCATCCCGTACCGCGGCTCGTGGCTCGACTTCGAGTTCGATCCGAAGGACGTGCTGTACTTCCGCGTCGACCGCCGCCGCAAGATGCCGGTGACGATCCTGCTGAAGTCGATCGGCCTGACGCCCGAGCGGATCCTGGCCCACTTCTTCGTCAACGACCACTTCCAGCTGATGCCGGAAGGTGCGCTGATGGAGCTGGTCCCCGACCGGATGCGCGGCGAGATCGCCCGCTTCGACATCTCGGACAAGGACGGCCGCGTCATCGTCGCCAAGGACAAGCGGATCAACGCCAAGCACATCCGCGAGATGGAGGCGGCCGAGCTCAAGCGGATCTCGGTGCCCGAAGACTACGTGCTGGGCCGCGTGCTCGCGACCAACGTGATCGACGGCGACACCGGCGAGATCGTCGCGAAGGCGAACGACGAGCTGACCGAGGACCTGCTGAAGAAGATGCGGGTCGCGGCGGTCAAGGAATTCAAGACGCTGTACACGAACGACCTCGACCAGGGTCCGTTCATGTCGCAGACGCTTCGCGTCGACGACACCGCCGACCAGACCGCCGCGCGGATCGCCATCTACCGGATGATGCGTCCGGGCGAGCCGCCGACCGAGGAGGCCGTCGAGGCGCTGTTCAACCGCCTGTTCTACAGCGCGGACGCGTACGACCTGTCGAAGGTCGGCCGCATGAAGTTCAACCGTCGCGTCGGCCGCGACGAGCTCGTCGGCCCGATGACGCTGACCAACGAGGACCTGCTCGCGGTCATCAAGATCCTGGTCGACCTGCGCAACGGCAAGGGCGAGATCGACGACATCGACCACCTCGGCAACCGCCGGGTGCGCTGCGTCGGCGAGCTGGCCGAGAACCAGTTCCGCGCGGGCCTGGTCCGCGTCGAGCGGGCGGTGAAGGAGCGTCTCGGCCAGGCCGAGACCGAGAACCTGATGCCGCACGACCTGATCAACAGCAAGCCGATCAGCGCGGCCATCCGCGAGTTCTTCGGATCGAGCCAGCTGTCGCAGTTCATGGACCAGACCAACCCGCTGTCGGAGATCACGCACAAGCGTCGCGTCTCCGCGCTGGGCCCGGGCGGCCTGACCCGCGAGCGCGCCGGCTTCGAGGTGCGCGACGTGCACCCGACCCACTACGGTCGAGTCTGCCCGATCGAGACGCCCGAGGGCCCGAACATCGGCCTGATCAACTCGCTGTCGCTGTACGCCCAGCTCAACGAATACGGCTTCCTCGAGACCCCGTACCGCAAGGTCGTGGGTCAGACCCTCACCGACGACATCCACTACCTGTCGGCGATCGAGGAAGGCCGCTACGTGATCGCCCAGGCCAACGCCTCGGTGAACGCCGCCGGCGTCCTGACCGACGAGCTGGTCTCGGTGCGGATCAACGGCGAGACGCTGCTGACCTCGCCCGACAAGGTCGAGTACATCGACGTCGCGCCGTCGCAGATCGTCTCGGTGGCGGCCTCGCTGATTCCGTTCCTCGAGCACGACGACGCGAACCGCGCGCTGATGGGCTCGAACATGCAGCGCCAGGCCGTGCCCTGCCTGCGTCCGGAGAAGCCGGTCGTCGGCACCGGCATCGAGCGCACCTGCGCGGTCGACTCCGGCACGGTGGTCACCGCGCTGCGGGGCGGCAACGTCGACTACGTCGACGCGAACCGCGTCGTGATCCGGGTGAACGACGACGAGGCCACCGCCGGCGAAGTCGGCGTCGACATCTACAACCTGATCAAGTACACGCGTTCCAACCAGAACACGAACATCAACCAGCGTCCGATCGTCCGCAAGGGCGACAAGGTCGCGCGCGGCGACGTGATCGCCGACGGCGCGTCGACCGACCTGGGCGAGCTCGCGCTCGGCCAGAACATGCTGGTCGCGTTCATGCCCTGGAACGGCTACAACTTCGAGGACTCGATCCTGATCTCGGAGCGCGTGGTCTCGGACGACCGCTACACCTCGATCCACATCGAGGAGCTGTCGGTGCTGGCCCGCGACACCAAGCTCGGGCCGGAAGAGATCACCCGCGACATCTCGAACCTCTCCGAGTCGCAGCTCGGCCGGCTCGACGAGTCGGGCATCGTCTACATCGGCGCGGAAGTGCAGGCCGGCGACACGCTGGTCGGCAAGGTCACGCCCAAGGGCGAGACCCAGCTCACGCCGGAAGAGAAGCTGCTGCGCGCGATCTTCGGCGAGAAGGCCTCCGACGTGAAGGACACCTCGCTGCGCGTGCCCTCGGGCATGAGCGGCACGGTCATCGACGTCCAGGTCTTCACCCGTGAAGGCATCGTGCGCGACAAGCGCGCGCAGGCCATCATCGACGACGAGCTCAAGCGCTACCGCCTCGACCTCAACGACCAGCTGCGGATCGTCGAGAACGACTCGTTCGAGCGTCTCGAGCGCCTGCTGACCGGCAAGACCGCCAACGGCGGCCCGAAGAAGCTGAACAAGGGCGCGGTGCTCGACACCGCCTACCTGCACGACCTCGACCGCTGGCAGTGGTTCGAGATCCGGCTGGCCGACGAGACGGCCGCCGGCCAGCTCGAGCAGGCCAAGGAGTCGATCGAGCAGAAGCGGCATTCCTTCGACCTCGCGTTCGAGGAGAAGCGCAAGAAGCTCACGCAGGGCGACGAGCTGCCCCCGGGCGTGCTCAAGATGGTCAAGGTCTACCTGGCCGTGAAGCGCCGCCTGCAGCCGGGCGACAAGATGGCCGGCCGGCACGGCAACAAGGGCGTGGTCTCGCGGATCGTTCCGGTCGAGGACATGCCGTACATGGCCGACGGGCGTCCGGTGGACATCGTGCTGAACCCGCTCGGCGTGCCGTCGCGGATGAACGTCGGTCAGATCCTCGAGACGCACCTGGGCTGGGCGGCCAAGGGCATCGGCCTGCGCATCGGCGAGATGCTGCAGCGCCATGCCAAGGTCTCCGAGCTGCGCCAGATGCTCGACAAGGTCTACAACAGGCACGGTCAGGCGGCGGAGCTCGATTCGCTCGACGACACCGCCGTGGTCGAGCTCGCGCAGAACCTGTGCAACGGCGTGCCGTTCGCGACGCCGGTGTTCGACGGCGCCTCCGAGGAAGAGATCCGCGCGATGCTCGACATCGCGTTCCCGGACGAGGACCCGAACACCGCGAAGCTCGGCTTCAACGACCACAAGACGCAGCTGCACCTGTACGACGGCCGCACCGGCGAGCAGTTCGACCGCCACGTGACGGTCGGCTACATGCATGTGCTGAAGCTGCACCACCTGGTCGACGACAAGATGCACGCGCGTTCGACCGGCCCGTACTCGCTCGTCACCCAGCAGCCGCTGGGCGGCAAGGCGCAGTTCGGCGGACAGCGCTTCGGCGAGATGGAGGTCTGGGCGCTCGAGGCCTACGGTGCCTCCTACACGCTGCAGGAGATGCTGACGGTCAAGTCGGACGACGTGAACGGACGGACCAAGGTCTACGAGAACCTGGTCAAGGGCGAGCACACCATCGACGCGGGCATGCCCGAGTCGTTCAACGTGCTGGTGAAGGAAATCCGCTCGCTGGGGATCGACATCGATCTCGAGCGCAGCTGAGCGGACAACAGGAGCTGAGATGAAAGCACTGCTCGACCTGTTCAAGCAGGTCCAGGAAGAAGAACATTTCGACGCGATCAAGATCGGCATCGCGTCGCCGGAGAAGATCCGGTCCTGGTCCTATGGCGAAGTCAAGAAGCCGGAGACCATCAACTACCGCACCTTCAAGCCCGAGCGCGACGGCCTGTTCTGCGCGAAGATCTTCGGGCCGATCAAGGACTACGAGTGCCTGTGCGGCAAGTACAAGCGCCTGAAGCACCGCGGCGTGATCTGCGAGAAGTGCGGCGTCGAGGTGACACTGGCCAAGGTCCGCCGCGAGCGGATGGGCCACATCGAGCTGGCCTCGCCGACCGCGCACATCTGGTTCCTGAAGTCGCTGCCGTCGCGTCTGGGCATGGTGCTCGACATGACGCTGCGCGACATCGAGCGTGTGCTGTACTTCGAGGCGTACGTCGTCATCGAGCCGGGCATGACCCCGCTCAAGCGCTGCCAGCTGCTGACCGAGGACGACTTCCTCGCGAAGACCGAGGAGTTCGGCGACGAGTTCCGCGCCGAGATGGGTGCGGAAGGCGTGCGCGAGCTGCTGCGCTCGATCGACGTCGACCGCGAGGTCAACCGGTTGCGCGACGAGCTGACCGCCACCTCGTCGGAAGCCAAGATCAAGAAGATCGCCAAGCGCCTGAAGGTGCTCGAGGGCTTCCAGAAGTCGGGCATCAAGCCCGAGTGGATGGTGCTCGAGGTGCTGCCGGTGCTGCCGCCCGAGCTGCGCCCGCTGGTGCCGCTCGACGGAGGCCGCTTCGCGACCTCCGACCTGAACGACCTGTACCGCCGCGTCATCAACCGGAACAACCGCCTGAAGCGGCTGCTCGAGCTGAAGGCGCCGGAGATCATCGTCCGCAACGAGAAGCGGATGCTGCAGGAGTCGGTCGACTCGCTGCTCGACAACGGCCGTCGCGGCAAGGCGATGACCGGTGCGAACAAGCGCGCGCTGAAGTCGCTCGCCGACATGATCAAGGGCAAGGGCGGCCGCTTCCGCCAGAACCTGCTGGGCAAGCGCGTCGACTACTCGGGCCGTTCGGTCATCGTGGTCGGCCCGCAGCTGAAGCTGCACCAGTGCGGCCTGCCGAAGCTGATGGCGCTCGAGCTCTTCAAGCCCTTCATCTTCAACAAGCTCGAGACGATGGGCGTCGCGACGACCATCAAGCAGGCCAAGAAGTTCGTCGAGAACCAGGAGCCCATCGTCTGGGACATCCTGGAAGAGGTGATCCGCGAGCACCCGGTGATGCTGAACCGGGCGCCGACGCTGCACCGCCTGGGCATCCAGGCGTTCGAGCCGGTGCTGATCGAGGGCAAGGCCATCCAGCTGCACCCGCTGGTCTGCGCCGCGTTCAACGCCGACTTCGACGGCGACCAGATGGCCGTCCACGTGCCGCTGTCGCTGGAAGCCCAGCTCGAGGCGCGCGCGCTGATGCTCGCCTCGAACAACGTGCTGTTCCCGTCGAACGGCGAGCCCTCGATCGTCCCGTCGCAGGACATCGTGCTCGGCCTGTACTACACGACGCGCGAGAAGACGAACGCGAAGGGCGAAGGCATGCTCTTCTCGAACGTCACCGAGGTGCTGCGTGCCTATGACAACCGCGAGGTCGAGCTCGGCACCAAGATCACGGTCCGCCTGCACGAGTACGACCGCAACCGCGAGACCGGCGAGAGCACGCCGCGCCTGATCCGTGCCCAGACCACGGTCGGCCGCGCGATCCTGTCCGAGATCCTTCCGAAGGGCCTGCCGTTCGAGTTCATCAACAAGGCGCTGAAGAAGAAGGAGATCTCGCGGCTGATCAACGCGTCGTTCCGGCGCTGCGGCCTGCGCGACACCGTGATCTTCGCCGACCAGCTGATGCAGAACGGCTTCCGGCTCGCCACGCGCGCCGGCATCTCGATCGCCATCAACGACATGTCGGTGCCGACGCAGAAGGTGACCCTGCTGGCCGCGGCCGAGGCCGAGGTCAAGGAGATCCAGCAGCAGTACGTGTCGGGTCTCGTGACCGACGGCGAGCGTTACAACAAGGTGGTCGACATCTGGTCGAAGACCGGCGACGAAGTCGGCAAGGCCATGATGGACCAGCTGAAGACCGAGCAGGTCGTCGACCGCCACGGCAACACGGTGTCGCAGGAGTCGTTCAACGCCATCTACATGATGGCCGACTCGGGCGCCCGCGGCTCGGCCGCGCAGATCCGCCAGCTCGCGGGCATGCGGGGCCTGATGGCCAAGCCGGACGGCTCGATCATCGAGACGCCGATCACGGCCAACTTCCGTGAAGGCCTGAACGTCCTGCAGTACTTCATCTCGACGCACGGTGCCCGGAAAGGTCTCGCCGACACCGCGCTGAAGACCGCGAACTCGGGCTACCTGACCCGGCGCCTGGTCGACGTGACCCAGGACCTGGTGGTGGTCGAGGACGACTGCGGCACGACCAACGGCGTCGCGATGCGCGCGCTGGTCGAGGGCGGCGAGGTCATCGAGGCGCTGCGCGACCGGATCCTCGGCCGCGTGGCGACCGTCGACGTCGTTGATCCCGAGTCGCAGGCGACCCTGTACGACGCGGGCACGATGCTCGACGAGGACATGGTCGACGACATCGAGCGCCGCGGGATCGACGAGGTGCGCGTGCGCACCCCGCTGACCTGCGACACGCGCTACGGCCTGTGCGCCAAGTGCTATGGCCGCGACCTCGGCCGCGGCGTGCTGGTGAACTCGGGCGAGGCGGTCGGCGTGATCGCCGCGCAGTCGATCGGCGAGCCCGGCACCCAGCTGACGATGCGGACCTTCCACATCGGCGGCGCGGCGTCGCGTGCAGCGGTCGCCAGCTCCATCGAGGCGAAGTCCAACGGCACGGTGCGCTTCACCGCCACCATGCGCTACGTGACCAACGCCAAGGGCGAGCCGGTGGTCATCACCCGCTCCGGCGAAGTGCTGATCCAGGACGACAACGGCCGCGAGCGCGAGCGTCACAAGGTGCCGTACGGCGCGATCCTGCAGGCCGGCGACGGCAAGCAGGTCAAGGCCGGCACGATCCTGGCCACCTGGGACGCGCTGACCCGCCCGATCATCACCGAGTACGCCGGCACCGTCCGCTTCGAGAACGTCGAGGAAGGCGTGACCGTCGCCAAGCAGATCGACGACGTCACCGGCCTGTCGACGCTGGTGGTCATCGACGCGAAGCGGCGCGGCTCGTCGGCCAAGATCGCTGCCCGTCCGCAGGTCAAGCTGATCGACGCCAGCGGCCAGGAAGCCAAGATCGCCGGCACCGACCACGCGGTCACGATCTCGTTCCCGGTGGGCGCGCTGATCACCGTCCGCGACGGCCAGACCGTGGCGGTCGGCGAGGTGCTTGCCCGGATCCCGCAGGAGTCGCAGAAGAACCGGGACATCACCGGCGGTCTGCCGCGCGTGGCCGAGCTGTTCGAGGCGCGCGCGCCGAAGGACGCCGGCATGCTCGCGGAGGTCACCGGCACGGTGTCGTTCGGCAAGGACACGAAGGGCAAGCAGCGTCTGGTCATCACCGACATGGACGGCAACCCCAACGAGTTCCTGATCCCGAAGGACAAGAACGTGCTGGTCCACGACGGCCAGGTGGTGAACAAGGGCGAGCTGATCGTCGACGGCCCGGCCGATCCGCACGACATCCTGCGCCTGCTCGGCATCGAGGCGCTCGCGCGCTACATCGTCGACGAGGTGCAGGACGTCTACCGTCTGCAGGGCGTGAAGATCAACGACAAGCACATCGAGGTGATCGTTCGCCAGATGCTGCGTCGCGTGCAGGTCGCGATTCCGGGCGATTGCCCGTTCATCGTCGGCGAGCAGGTCGAGCGCTCGGAGATCCTGGACGAGAACGACAAGGCGATCGCGGCGGGCAAGCTGCCGGCCACCTACGAGAACATCCTGCTGGGCATCACCAAGGCGTCGCTGTCCACCGACTCGTTCATCTCGGCGGCCTCCTTCCAGGAGACCACCCGGGTGCTGACCGAGGCGGCGATCATGGGCAAGAAGGACGACCTGCGTGGCCTGAAGGAGAACGTGATCGTCGGCCGTCTGATTCCCGCAGGCACCGGCCTCGCCTACCATCGCGCCCGTCGCGAGAAGGAGAACGCCGAGGCGCAGGAGCAGCAGGCGCTGGCGGCGGCCGAGGCGCTGTTCTCGCAGCCGACCGCGCTGGATGCTCAGCAGGCCGAAGCCGAGGCGCAGGCCGCAGGCGAAGAGGGCGGCGCGAGCTGACCCGTTCGTCGAGCCTTCGACAGGGAAACGCCCGGCAATGCCGGGCGTTTTTTTTGGCGCAGTTCGCATTGAGTAGCGATGGCTCGGCCTCTGATGCGAAGGCTCTCCAAACAGGTCGTGGCGCAACAGCTTTCGCCCCGACCGCAGCAGCGCGCCTCAGAAATGGATATGCAATCGCACGCATATCTAGACAGTCTCAACGTCTCTTATGCGTCCGAGCGCATATGCCTGCTTGCGGGAGTATGCGTTTGAGGGTATAAAAAGGAAATTTAGGCTCAGATATGACACCAAACGCAAACTCGGTCGATGACGAGCTGCTGACGCTGCCCGACGTGGGGCGGCGGTTTCAGCAGCTGAGAAAAGCGGCTGGCAAGACGCAGACTGAAGTCGCACTGGCCGTGGGCATCCGCCAGGAGGCGCTCTCGCGTTTTGAGTCGGGCCGCGGCAACGACTTTTCGCTGGCCAAGCTGCTGAGGCTGCTCGAAATACTC
>JBIIPQ010000443.1:0-3815 GCA_044342535.1 Burkholderiaceae bacterium | reverse complement strand
CAAGGACCACATGGTCACCACGGCATCCGAGAACCGCGACTACGCGGTCAAGCCGATGAACTGTCCGGGCCATGTCCAGGTCTTCAACAGCGGACTGCGCAGCTACCGCGACCTGCCGCTGCGCTACGGCGAGTTCGGCGCGTGCCATCGCAACGAGCCCTCCGGCGCGTTGCACGGCATCATGCGGGTGCGCGGCTTCGTGCAGGACGACGGCCACATCTTCTGCACCGAGGACCAGATCCTCGACGAGTGCATCGCCTACACCGCGCTGCTGCACGAGGTCTATCGCGACTTCGGCTTCACCGACATCCTCTACAAGGTGGCGACCCGCCCCGCCAAGCGCGTCGGCAGCGACGAGCTCTGGGACAAGGCCGAGTACGCGGTGATGGAGTCGCTGCGCCGTTCGGGCGTCGAATTCACGATCGCCGAAGGCGACGGTGCGTTCTACGGCCCCAAGATCGAGTACACGCTGCGCGACGCGCTCGGGCGCCACTGGCAGTGCGGCACGATGCAGGTCGACTTCTTCATGCCGCAGCGCCTCGGCGCCGAGTTCGTCGCCGAGGACAACGCGCGCCACCATCCGGTGATGCTGCACCGCGCGATCGTCGGCTCGCTCGAGCGCTTCATCGGAATCCTGATCGAGAACCATGCGGGCGCGTTCCCGGCCTGGCTGGCCCCGGTTCAGGCCGTGGTGCTGAGCATCACCGAGGGGCAGGCCGATTACGCACGCGACGTTGCACAAGCGCTGAAAAAACAAGGGTTTAGGGTCCAGGCCGATTTGCGGAACGAAAAGATCGCGTATAAGATCCGCGAGCACAGCATGCAAAAGGTTCCGTATCTGCTCGTGGTGGGCGACAAGGAACGGCAGGCTGGGCAGGTTGCCGTACGTGCACGCGGAGGCGTCGATCTGGGCCCGATGGCCCTCGACGCATTCACCCGGCACCTCGCCGACGACGTCTCCAACCGGAAGGCCTGATGCCGCCGCGGGACGCCGTTCGAGGGGTGGCGGCGCTCTGCTGTGCGTCCGGCGTTCGATTCCCCTGTTGGAGATGACAGCATAGCTACTGCGAACGAGCGGGACCGAGGTCACCGCATCAACGGCGAGATCAACGTCCCCGAACTGCGCCTGATGGGCGTCGACAATCAGCCGCTGGGCATCGTGGCCACGCGGGACGCCATCCGGATGGCCGAAGAGGCCGAGGTCGATCTGGTCGAGATCGCCCCCACGGCGGTTCCGCCCGTGGCCCGGCTGATGGACTACGGCAAGTTCAAGTACCAGGAACAGAAGCGGGCCGCCGAGGCCCGGGCCAAGCAGAAGATCATCCAGGTCAAGGAAGTGAAGTTCCGGCCGGGTACGGATGACAACGACTACAACGTCAAGCTGCGCAACCTGAACCGGTTCCTGGACGAGGGCGACAAGGCCAAGATCACGCTGCGTTTCCGGGGTCGCGAGATGGCCCACCAGGAATTCGGCGTGCGGCTGCTCGAGCGGATCCGTACCGATCTCGAAGGGGTCGGGCAGGTCGAGTCGATGCCTAAGCTCGAAGGGCGGCAGATGATCATGATCATCGCCCCCAAGAAGAAGAAGTAAGCGACTGATTCTTCTGATATAGTCGGGAGTTCTCCGATGGGTCGCATGGCGTGCGTCCGGTCGGCAGCTTCCAGGGACGCGCCCCAGGCGGGCGGTCCCGGTGAAGCACCAGCCTCTCGGGTTCTCGAAGAGCCGGCAGTCGTCCGGCCACCTCGAAGAGGCGTCAGCTCGGAGCAGTCATGCCCAAGATGAAGACGAAGAAGAGCGCTGCGAAGCGCTTCCGGGTCCGCGCAGGCGGCACCATCAAGCGGGGTCAGGCGTTCAAGCGCCACATCCTCACCAAGAAGACGACGAAGAACAAGCGTCACCTTCGCGGTTCCACCCAGGTCCATGAGTCCGACGTCGTGAGCGTCCGGGCCATGATGCCGTACGCGTAAGGGAGGGACGACATGCCCCGAGTCAAACGCGGCGTAACGGCCCGCGCCCGTCACAAGAAGATCCTGAAGCTGGCCAAGGGTTACCGCGGCCGCCGCAACAACGTCTACCGCATCGCCAAGCAGGCGGTGATGCGCGCCGGCCAGTACGCGTACCGTGACCGCCGCACCCGCAAGCGCGTCTTCCGCACGCTGTGGATCGCGCGCATCAATGCCGCGGCCCGCGAGCACGGCATCAACTACAGCCGCTTCATCGCCGGACTGAACAAGTCCGAGATCGGACTCGACCGCAAGGTTTTGGCCGAACTGGCGGTGAACGACAAGCCGGCGTTCGCGGCAATCGTCGCCCGGGTGAAGGCCTCGATCGGCGCCTGAAGAGCCGCCGCGCCCGGACCGCTGCACCGATGTCGGCGCACGGTTCGAGCGAACGGTTCGGATCGATGAAGCGCGGCGCCGCATGCGGTGTCGCGGACGACGGGGCCGGTGACGGCCCCGTCGTCGTTTCAGTCGCGCCCGCAGGCTGACCGGTGGTGCGGCGATACCCGCAGGAACCGTCCCTGGACGATTCGAGGACCCGATGAACGACAATTCGAGGACCCGATGAACGACAGCTTGATGAACGACGGTTCGATGAACGACGGCTTGGTGAACGACGACTCGGTGAAGGACGACAGCGGCGGCGACCCGCAGCGACTCGTCGACGAGGCCCGTGACCTGCTCGCGTCGGCGGGCGATGCCGCGGCCCTGGCCAACGCCAAGGCGCGCTTCCTGGGCAAGGACGGCCTGCTCACGGCGCGGATGAAGTTGCTCGGCAAGCTCTCGCCCGAGGCGCGCGGCCCGGTCGGCAAGCGCCTCAACGAGACCAAGCAGGCGATCGAGGCGTTGGTCAACGCGCGCCAGCAGTCGATCGACCAGGCATCGCTCGATGCGCGCCTCTCGCAGGAGGCGATCGACGTTACCCTGCCCGGGCGCGGCGCCGGCCGCGGCGGGTTGCATCCGGTGACGCTGACCATCGAGCGCGTCGAGGCGATCTTCCGCTCGATCGGCTTCGACGTCGCCGACGGCCCGGAGATCGAGGAAGACTTCTTCAACTTCACCGCGCTCAACACGCCGGAGAATCATCCGGCGCGCTCGATGCACGACACCTTCTACGTCGACGGCAAGGACGAGCGTGGCCGCGGCCTGCTGCTGCGCACGCACACCAGCCCGATGCAGGTGCGGTACGCGCGGATGCAGGCGCCCCCCATCAAGGTGATCGCGCCCGGCAAGACCTATCGGGTCGATTCCGATGCCACGCACTCGCCGATGTTCCACCAGGTCGAGGGCATGTGGATCGAGGAGGACATCTCCTTTGCCGACCTGAAGAACGTCTACACCGAGTTCCTGCGCCGCTTCTTCGAGCGGGACGATCTCGACGTGCGCTTCCGCCCGTCCTACTTCCCGTTCACCGAGCCTTCCGCCGAGATCGACATGCGCTTCGCCGACGGGCCGCTGGCCGGCCGCTGGCTCGAGGTGTCGGGCTCGGGGCAGGTGCATCCGAATGTCGTGCGCAACATCGGGCTGGACCCGGAGCGCTACATCGGATTTGCGTTCGGCTCGGGCATCGAGCGGCTCGCGATGCTGCGTTACGGCGTCGGGGACCTGCGGATGTTCTACGAGAACGACCTGCGCTTCCTCGGCCAGTTCGACCGCTGAAGCGCACGACACGAAGAAGAGGGCGTCGATGAAATTCTCCGAACGGTGGCTGCGCGCCTACGCGAACCCCGATCTGTCCAGCGAGGCGCTGGCCCATGCGTTGACGATGGCCGGCCTCGAGGTCGAGGAGCGGGCGCCCGCAGCGCCGCCCTTCG
>JBIIPQ010000442.1:0-3823 GCA_044342535.1 Burkholderiaceae bacterium | reverse complement strand
GATCCCGATGCTCGCGGTGCCGGTCTCGCTGATCGGCACCTTCGCGGGCCTGTGGCTGTTCGGGTTCTCCATCAACACGCTCACGCTGTTCGCGATGGTGCTGGCCATCGGCATCGTGGTCGACGACGCGATCGTCGTGCTCGAGAACGTCGAGCGGCTGATGCGCGAGGAAGGGCTGTCGCCGGTCGCGGCCTCGATCGAGGCGATGCGCGAGGTGCAGGGCGCGGTGATCGGCATCGTGCTGGTGCTGTGCGCGGTGTTCGTTCCAGTCGCATTCCTCGGCGGCATCGCCGGCCAGCTGTACCGGCAGTTCGCGGTGACCGTGGCCATCGCGGTGGTGCTGTCGGGCGTGGTGGCCCTCACGCTCACGCCCGCGCTGTGCGCGATGCTGCTCGAGCCGCATTCGAACGAGCCCCGCCGCGGCATCGCCGGCCGCGCGTTCCGCGCCTTCGATGCCTGCTTCGGCTGGGTCACGCGCCGCTACCTCGGCGCGGTGCACCTGGGCCTGCGCCACCGCGTGATCGCGCTGCTGCTGTTCGTCGCGATGGTCGGCGCGACGGTGTTCCTGCTGCTGCGCGTGCCGGGCAGCTTCGTGCCGCCCGAGGACCAGGGCTACATCATCGCCGCGGTGCAGCTGCCCGACGGCGCGACGCTCGAGCGGACCTCGCGCACCACCGAGACGCTGCGCACCATGGTCGCCTCGAACCCGGCGATCGAGGCCTTTTTCTCGATCAACGGCTTCGACCTGATCGGCGGCGGCAACAAGTCCAGCGCGGCGACCATCTTCGTGCCGATGAAGCGCTGGGAGGAGCGCACGCAGACCTCGCCGCAGCTCGCGCAGCAGGTCTCCGGCGCCGGCTTCGGCCTGCGCGACGGCATCGCCTTCGCCTTCGTGCCGCCGGCCATCCAGGGCCTCGGGCAGTCGGGCGGCTACGAGGTCTACGTGCAGAGCCGCATCAACGCCGATCCGCAGGCGCTCGCGCAGACCACGCAGCAGTTCATCGCGGCCTTGAACAAGCATCCGGTGCTGGCCGGCAACAACACCTTCTTCAGGCCGACCGTGCCGCAGCTGCGGGTCGAGGTCGACCGCGAGAAGGCGCTCGCGCTCGGCGTGAGCCAGGCCGAGGTGTTCGTCGCACTGCAGGCCCAGATGGGCTCGCTGTACGTGAACGACTTCAACCGCTCGGGGCGCACCTATCGGGTGACCATCCAGGCCGACGCGCCCTTCCGCTCCAACCCCGACGACCTCGGCGCGGCCTACGTGCGCTCGACGACCACCGGCGCGATGATCCCGCTCAAGACGCTGATCACCGTGCAGAACATCATCGGCCCCGAGCAGATCGAACGCTTCAACGGCTACATCGCCGCGAAGGTGCTGGGCGGCGCCAAGCCCGGCTTCTCGTCGGGCGAGGCGATCGCCGCGGTCGAGCAGATCGCACGCGAGGTGCTGCCCGCGGGCTACACCGCCGAATGGACCGGCCAGGCCTTCCAGGAGAAGCGCACCGGCCGCGCGTCGATCTTCGCGTTCGGCTTCGCGATCGTGATGGTCTACCTGATCCTGTCGGCGCTCTACGAGCGCTGGGGCGTACCGCTGTCGGTGATCCTCGCGGTGCCCTTCGCGCTCGCGGGCGCGCTGGGCGCGGTGATGCTGCGGCAGATGAACAACGACATCTACTTCCAGATCGGCCTGATCGTGCTGATCGGCCTGGCCGCGAAGAACGCCATCCTGATCGCCGAGTTCGCGATGCAGGGCATGCAGCAGGGCAAGACCGCGGCCGAGGCGGCGGCCGAGGCGGCGCGGCTCAGGTTTCGGCCGATCGTGATGACCTCGCTCGCCTTCGTGCTCGGGGTGGTGCCGCTGGTGATCGCGACCGGCGCGGGCGCGGCCGCCCGCCAGTCGATGGGCACCGGCGTGTTCGGCGGGATGATCGTCGCGACCTTCGTGGCGCCGATCTTCGTGCCGCTCTTCTACTCGCTGCTGGCGCGCCGTCCGCGCCCGGCGCACGAGCATCCCGGGGACCGGGGCGGCCCGGTCGGCCACGCTTCGAAGGAGGACGTGACGTGATCGCCGCATCCCACGTGCCGCGCGCCGCGGCCCGCCCGATCCGGGTCGTTGTTCTCGCCTGCACGGTGCTCGCGATCGCCGGCTGCGCCGCGGTCGGGCCCGACTACCGCCGGCCCGCGACCGCCCTCCCCGGCGCATTCCCAGGCGAGCCGGCCGCGGGCGAGGCGATCGTGCAGCCGCGCTGGTGGACGCTCTACGGCGACGCCACGCTGACCGCGCTGGTCGACACCTCGCTCGCGCGCAATGCCGACGTGCGCCTGGCTGCGGCCCGCGTCGAGGAGACCGAGGCGGTGCTGGCGCAGGCGCGTGCGGCGATGTTCCCCCAGATCGACCTGCAGGGCTCGTCGACGCGTGCGCGCTCCACGCAGGTCGGCGCGGTGCCGCTGCCGGCGACGGCGCCGATCGTGCAGGGCACGCAGCGGCTGGTGCTCTCGACCACCTTCGAGATCGACTTCTGGGGCCGGCTGCGCCGGGCCGACGAGGCCGCCCGCGCGCAGGCCCTGGGCACGCGCTACGGCGAGGGCGTGGTGGCGACCACGCTGGCCGGCGCGACCACCCAGTCCTACTTCGCGCTGCGCTCGATCGAGGCGCAGGCCGCCTCGCTCGCCGCGACCGTCACCGCCCGCGAAGGCTCGCTCGACCTCGTCCGCAGGCGGGCCGCCGGCGGCGTCGCCTCGGACCTGGACGTGGCGCAGGCCAGCGGCGCGCTCGCCGACGCGCGCGTGCAACTGCGCGAGCTGCAGCGCCAGCGGGCGCTCGTCGAGCACCAGCTCGCCGTGCTCACCGGCCAGCCGGGCGCGACCGTGGCGCCGGGGACCGGGCTCGCCGCACTGCCGCTCGTGCCGGTGCCGCCCGCCGGGCTGCCCTCGAGCCTGGTCGACCGCCGCCCGGACGTGCGCCAGGCCGAGCAGACGCTCGCCTCGGCCAGCGCCCTGATCGGCGTGGCCAAGGCGCAGGAGTACCCGACCTTCTCGCTGACCGCCTTCCTCGGCGGGCAGGCCGCCGACCTGGGCAACGTGATCAGCGGCGCGGGCCGCGTCGGCTCGCTCGGCGCGTCGGTGTTCTGGCCGGTCTTCGACGCCGGCCGCTTCCGCGCCCGCACCCGCGAGGCCGAGGCGCGTGCCGAGCAGGCCGCGGCGGCCTACGAACGCACCGTGCAGACGGCTTGGCGCGAAGTGGCCGACGCGCTGAACAACGCCGGCGCCGCCGCGCAGTCGGAGGCGGACGTCGAGGCCCGGCTGCGGGCCGCGCGCGAGGCGCTGCGCATCACCCAGATCCGCTACGACGCGGGGTACTCGGGCTACCTGGAGGTGCTGGACGCGCAGCGCACGCTCAACGGCGCCGAGCTCGCGTCGATCCAGAACCGGCAGGCCCGGCTCGCGGCGAGCGTGGACCTGATGAAGACACTGGGAGGGGGCTGGCAGCTGCCCGCGGCGACCGGTGCCGCGGACGGGGCCCGGCCGGGCGGGCTGGCGGTGGCGCACTGACCGCACGGCACGCTGGCCCGCTGCACGGGCGCAGGCAGGGCCCGCCGCCGCCCTCTGCGGGCGGGCGCGACGTCCCCTGAACGGTCAGCCGGTCAGCCGGTCAGCGGATCAGGCCGACGATCAGATCGATCACCGACTGCACGGCACCCAGCAGATCGTCGTCGAGTACTTTCAGGATTTCTTCCATGGTCCTCGGGGGCCGTCGCACCGGGCTCTCGTGAAGCGCTCGGCGCGGGGTCGGCCAAAGTCGATGTGCGACCGCAACAGTCTA
>JBIIPQ010000441.1:0-3824 GCA_044342535.1 Burkholderiaceae bacterium | reverse complement strand
CAGCGCGCCGGGCACGAGGCGAGCCACGGTCGCGAGGTACGCGACGCAGCCTACTGCCCGCACGACGACAAGCGCCCAGGCCACCGCCTCCAGGTCGTCCCATCCGCAGCGCACCACCAGCAGCGGAGCCACGAAGACCGCGGTCCCAGTGGCGAAGCGCACAACGTTGATCGGGACGAACGCCCCGCAGGCCTCGAGCACGCCGCGCAGCCCAGTGCCGAGGAGGACCCAAGGCAGCGCCCACGCGATCGTTCGCGCCGCGGCTGCGGCCTCGTGAGGGTCGCTGTCGATGGTGAGCCGCGTAAGGCCCCATGGCGCGAACAGCGCCATCACCACCGCGGCCAAAATGCCTAGCCCCGCGACACCGAGCAGGCCCGCCACGGCGATTGGCGCGATCTCGTCGTCGCGGCCGGCACCGATCGCCACACTCAGACGCTGCGTCAGGGCGCGTCCGAGGCCGAGATCGAACACGCCGAAGTAGCTCACGATCGCCCACAGCAGCGCAAGCAGACCGAATCTCGACGTACCGAGATCGGCGATCAGCGGCGGAATGCAGACCAGCGCAAAGAGCAGCGGCAGGCCGAGTCCGACGAAGTTCCAAAGCGCGTTTCGGGCGATCACCGACGAAGCATACTGCGACCCAACCCCGGGCCGCGCCCGGAAGGCTCGCCCTCGGATCCGGTGCCTTATGATCCGGGTACTGCCGCACGCCATCCCGAGCCTCCCCCTCGCCCGATGAGTCAACTCGAGTCCGGATCCGCCGCCATCGTGGCGGCCGCGGCGTCCGCACTCGTCGCAGCGGCCGTCCTGCAGGGCCTGCTCGCCTCGGGCCTGGCGTACCGAGTGCTCGACCGTCCCAACGAACGCTCGATGCATGTGCGCCCGACGCCACGCATCGGCGGGATCGGGGTGCTCTGCGGCCTAGCGGCAGGCATCGTCGCGCTGCGCGGCGCGCTTCCGCCCTTCGCATGGGCCGCGCTCGCGGTCGTCGCGGCGGTGTCCGCGATCGACGACCTGCGCGGCATCGGAGCCGGCCCGCGGCTGGCGCTGCACGTCGCGGCGGCGGCGCTGATCGGCACCGCGACCTTCGCCGGGCACGGGCCCATCGCGGTCGCGATCGCGACGCTGACCCTCGCCTGGATGGTGAACCTGTACAACTTCATGGACGGCTCCGACGCACTGGCCGGCTCGATGGGGCTGACCGGCTTCGGCGCACTTGCCATCGCCGCCGGTCTTCGCGGCGACCCGGAGCTGTCCGTGTGCGCCGGCGCGATCGCCGGTGCCTGCGTGGGCTTCCTCGCATTCAACCTGCCGCCGGCAAGGCTGTTCATGGGTGACCTCGGCTCGACATCGCTCGGCCTGCTAGCGGGCACGATCGGCGCCATCGGCGTGACGCGCGGGCTCTGGTCGCCCTGGCTGCCCGCCATGCTGTTCATGCCGTTCATATTCGATGCGACCGCGACTCTACTCGACCGCGCCCGCCGTGGCGCCAGGGTCTGGGAGGCTCACCGCGAGCATGCATACCAGAAGCTGAACCTGTCGGGTCTAGGACATGGCCGGACCGCATCGGCCTACGGCGTGCTGATGCTCGTGAACGCACTTGCGGCCCTGCTCGGGCAGCGTCTCGGGCTGGAAGCCCCTGCCTTTGCGGTCTCGCTCGTGCTGCACGCCGCGCTGTGGCTCGCCGTGCAGCGGGCATGGCTACGCCGGAGCCAAGCCGCGGGTGCCGGGCACTGATGCTGGGCGGCGTGCGATACTGACCCACCATGTTCGACCGCCCTGACGAGCCCTCCCGCCGCCGCCCCAGCGCCGACACCAGACGCGAAGGATTCGGGCTCCACCCGCTCGACCGACGCTCGGTCGCGGTGCTCGCCTACGACATCCTGCTCGCCGTCGTCGCCTGGTTCACCGCCTACGGGCTGCGCTTCGGCTTCGACGGCCTTGCCCCGCTCTACGAGCGGATGATGCCGCTCGCGGCCTGGGCGCTGCCCGCGCAGGCTGCAGTGTTCTGGGCCACCGGCGTCTACCGCGGTCTGTGGCGCTACGCGAGCCTGCAGGACCTGCGCCGGATCATGACCGCGGCGGTGCTGGCCACCGCACTGGTGCCCATCGTCCACCTGATGCTGCGCCTGGACGCGGTGCTGCCGCGCTCGTCGCTGCTGATGATGCCGCTGGTGATGGTCGCGCTGATGGCTGGCAGCCGGTTCGGCTACCGGATGCTGCGCGAACATCGCCTCGCGCGGGTCACGCTGCGCCACGGTGACCCGGTCATCGTCATCGGCGCGGGCGACGCCGGCGTCACGCTGCTTCGCGAGCTGTCGCGCAGCGCGCGCTGGCGCGCCGTGGCGCTGCTCGACGACGACCCCGCCAAGCGCGGGCGCGTCGTGCACGGCGTGCGGGTCGCCGGCGGCATCCACGACTACGCGAGCGTGGCCCGTCGCCTCGGGGTCGGCACCGCGATCATCGCCATGCCGACCGTGCCCAGCGCGCTGCGACGCCAGATCGTGCAGCGCTGCATCGCCTCGGGCGCCCAGGTGCTCACCGTGCCGTCGTTCGAGGAAATGATGACCGGCCAGGTCAGCGTCGACTGGCTGCGGCGCATCGAGCTGGAGGATCTGCTCGGGCGCGAGCCGGTGAAGCTCGACGCCGACCAGCTTCGCGAACGGCTCACCGGCAAGACGGTGCTGGTCACCGGTGCGGGGGGCTCGATCGGCTCGGAGCTGTGCCGCCAGATCGCCCGCTTCCATCCGGCGCTGCTGGTGCTCTTCGACGTCAGCGAGTACGCCCTCTACACGCTCGCCGAGGAGTTCGCCACGCTGTCTCCCGACACGGCCGTGCTGCAACGGGTCGGCGACGTGAAATCGGCGGCGCGGCTCGATGCGGTGCTTGGCGAGCACTCGCCGGACCTGATCTTCCACGCGGCCGCCTACAAACACGTGCCGATGATGGAAGAAGGCAACGCCTGGGAGGCGATCCGCAACAACACGCTCGGCACCCTGCGCGTCGCCCAGGCGGCGATCGACCACGGCGTCGCCGAGGTGGTGCTGATCTCCACCGACAAGGCGGTCAACCCGACCAATGTGATGGGTGCCTCCAAGCGGCTGGCCGAGATGGTCTGCCAGTCGCTGCACGCGCGCGGCGCGACCCGCTTCGAGGTCGTGCGCTTCGGCAACGTGCTCGGCAGCAACGGCAGCGTGATCCCGAAGTTCGCCGAGCAGATCGCCCGCGGCGGTCCGGTCACCGTCACGCATCCCGACATCATCCGTTACTTCATGTCGATCCCCGAAGCCGCGCAACTGGTGCTGCAGGCGGCCGGCATGGGCCGTGGCGGCGAGATCTTCGTGCTCGACATGGGCGAGCCGGTGAAGATCGTCGACCTCGCCCGCGACATGATCCGGCTGGCCGGCTACAGCGACGAGCAGATCCGCATCGAGTTCACCGGCCTGCGGCCGGGCGAGAAGCTGTACGAGGAGCTGCTCGCCGACGGCGAGAACTCGCGGCCGACCCATCACCACAAGGTCAAGGTGGCCGGCGCGGCCGAAGTGCCGCCGCAATGGCTCGACACCTTCCGCGCCTGGCTCGAGCAGCCGCGCGAGCTCGCCGACGACGAGGTGCGCCGCGACCTCAAGCGCTGGCTGCCCGAGTACGTCGGGCCGGCCCGAGCCGAGCTCCGCCGCGTCGTCGGCTGACGAAGCCGTGAATAAGCCTACTGCGCGTCCCGATCCGGCGCCTGCGGTGCTCGCCGTACTGCAGTACGGCTGCGCTCCTCGGCGCCGGCTGGGGCCTGCTCGCTACGGCTTCTTCACGGCTTCTTGGCGGCTGTG
>JBIIPQ010000011.1:0-32651 GCA_044342535.1 Burkholderiaceae bacterium | reverse complement strand
GAGCCGGTGGTGCAGCACATGGCCCAGCTCTGGGGCTTCACCGTCAAGCTCGACGCGCTGGCCGAGGACGGACGGATCATCCCGGTGCACGAATGCCGGATGGAGGCACGCCAGCGGCGCGTCGCCGGCTCGGCGACCCCCAGCTCGATGCGCGGCGTCGGCCGCTGAGGACCGGTCTCGGCCGGAGCGCGGTGCGTGTCCGTGCCACCGTTCGAGGCGGTCGGACGCTGAGGTCGCATCCGCCGCGGCGCTGCGTCACCGCCGCTGCGGTTCAGCCCGCGCCGACGATGGCGGTGGACGATGCGGTCGCGAGCAGCGTGCCGCGCGGATCGTGCAGCGACGCCTCGAGGAAGGCGACGCGCCGCCCCATCCGCTGCACGCGCCCCTCGGCGATCACCCGGCCTGGGCCGACCCGCTGCAGGAAGCTCACCTTGAGCTCGAGCGTGGCGACCCCGGCGATGCCGGGACCGCCGCGCACGATCGCGGCCTGCGCCATCGAGAAGTCGAGCCAAGCGGTGACGAAGCCGCCCTGCGCGATCGTCCCGCCGGTATGGCAGAAGCGCGGCTGGACGTCGAACTCGGCACGCACGCGCCCGCCCTCGCGGTCCACTTCGACGACCCGCACGAAGCCCATCGCATCGAGCAGTTCGGTGCCGGGCAGCACCAGCCCCGACGTCGCCGCGGACCCGCTGCCCGCCGCCTCGCTCACGGTCGGCGTCCCGGCACGCCGTAGGCCACCGGCCGGATCGCAGACCCTGCGGCGCCCGCCGTGCGCAGCGGCAGGATCATCGTGCACGAGGTCCACACCTTGTCGGCCGCGAGGTCCGCGGTGCGCACGCTCTCCAGGTGGTGGATGCCCAGCTGGGTCAGCATGTGGTGATGGACGGCGAACGGCAGGCCGGCCGGCGTGCCGGCGGCGGGGGGCGCCTTGCCCTGCAGGAAGCCCTCGGCGACCGGGTCGATGAAGGGGACGTCGAGGCCGACCGCGACGATCCGGGCCCGGCCGAGGAACTGCGCGGCGTCGTACGACAGGCCGGGGCCCTGCGTGTAGTAGGGCGTCGAGTCGCCGCCCGGGTCCTTCCACTGCTCGCCCCAGCCGGTGTGGATCAGCACGATGTCGCCGGGCAGGATCCCGCGCTTGCCGAGCCCCTGCGCCTTGAGCATCGCCTGGATGTGGGCGGCGGTGACCAGCTCGCCACCCTTCATCGGGCGGCCCTGGCCGACCACGGCCTGCGCATCCAGCAGCACCGCCGAACTCACCAGCGGCGGCACCTTCTCCATGCCGAGCTTGAGAAGCGGCGAGTCAGGCGTCGGCTTGACCTGCTGCTGCGTGTAGCCGCCGTAGTAGCGCGCGGTGTCGAGCGGCGGCGTGCCCTGTCCGTCCCAGGGCTTCTCGAGATAGGCGAAGTGCCCGAGCGCGTCGATCTGCGTGCCCTGCTGCGCCGGTTCGGCGTCGGCCGCGTACTTCTCGGAGTTGAACGCGTGCGCGGTGAAGGGCAGCACGCTCGTCGGCTTGTACTGCGTCGTGTAGGGCCCGGTGAACGGCGACTTCGGCATGGTGTTGGAACGCACGTGCGAGAGCTCGTAGCTGCGCGCCTTCGGCTGCGACAGGTGCCAGCCGCAACGCATCTGCGTGCCCGCGCCGATCGCGTTCGCCATGCCGAGTTCGTCGCCCGCGGGCCACGGGCCGGTGGGCACCAGCTTGCGCGAGGCCTGGAGGACGCTCGCCGGCTCGACGGCAGCCGCCGGCGCGGCAAGGGCCGCGAGCGCGGCGAGCGCGACCGCGGACATCTGCAGTCGGGGAACGTGGAACGGGGCGCGCACGCGCAACGGCTCGGGCATCTCGGGGCTCCTGGGGATCGGCATGCGGGGCGGACGCCACCGCCCGCCGATCGTAGCCCGCCCCGCTCGGCCGGTCATCCGCGCCGGCGCATTCCCGGTCCGGGGCGCAACGGTACCGGGAACGGCCCTCAGACGAACATGGACGGCACCTCGAGGCGAGGGCCGAGGGCCGCGGGCCGCGGCCGGGCGTGCCCCGGCAGCAGCCCTCAGGCGATCACTTGCCGACCGCGTCCGTCACGCACTTCTTCACGAAGCTGTTCTTCGCGGCGCCGGCGAGCTTCTTGTCGGCGGCCTGCGTGTCGCAGGCGGTCTGCGCGTCGGTTTCGCACTTCTTCATGAAGCTGGTCTTCGCGGCGCCGGCGAGCTTCTTGTCGCTCGCGGTCGCGGAGCAGCTGGCACCTTCGGCGTGTGCGGCGGCGGTGAAGGCGAGCAGCGCGGTCATCAGCAGGATGCGTTTCTAGGTCGGTTCTCCCGGAGTCTGGTCTTGGGTCGGATCGGGGATGGCATCGCCGGGTGCGGTCCGCATGCGGCAGCGCCCGACCGGCACCGGCGATGTTACGCCGCAGTGCCGATCCGTGCGACCCGCGGGAGCGGATCGCCCGCACGCCTGCGCGACGTCCGAGCGTTTTGCAATCGTGAGCCGAGCGGGCTCAGCGCACCGAGCGGTAGACGTCGATCCGACCGTCGCGCGCAACGCGCAGCACATCGTACGGATCCTTGCGATCGCCGTAGATCGCGCCGTCCATGCCCGGCGAGCCGACCGGCATGCCGGGCACCGCCAGACCGAGCACGTCGGCCGGGCGCTGCGCGAGCAGGCGCCGGATGTCCTCGACCGGCACGTGGCCTTCGATCACGTAGCCGCCGACGGTCGCGGTATGGCACGAGCCGACCTTGGTCGGCATGCCCAGCCGGCGGCGCGCGGCAGTATTGCCGACATCGTGGACCACGACCGAGAAACCCTCGCGCTCCAGGTAGGCGACCCAATCGCGACAGCAGCCGCAGCTCGGGTCCTTCCAGACCTCGACCCGCGGCACCGATGCGGGCGCCGCGGCCCGCGCCGGCCCGACGAAGCCCGCGACCAGGCCGGCGGCGATGGCCGACAGCACACGACGGCGTGCGGCCCTGCACACGGGTCAGGCCGGCAGCGGGACCGCCGCGCCGGACTGCACCTCGACCGGCGCCGACGTGCGGATCAGGTGGTCGAAGGCCGAGAGCGCCGCGGTCGCGCCCGCGCCCGCGCTGATCACGATCTGCTTGTACGGCACGGTCGTGCAGTCGCCCGCCGCGAAGACGCCCGGCACGTTGGTGCGGCCATGCGAGTCGATCTCGATCTCGCCGAAGCGCGAGAGCTCGAGCGTGCCGCGCAGGAAGTCGGTGTTCGGCAGCAGGCCGATCTGCACGAACACCCCGGCCAGCGCGACCTCGTGCTCGGCGCCGCTCGTGCGGTCCTTGTAGCGGATGCCGTCGACCTTCTTGCCGTCGCCGGTGATCTCGGTCGTCTGCACGCTCGTGTGGATGGTCACGTTGGGCAGGCTCTGCAGCTTGCGCACCAGCACCGCGTCGGCCTTGAGGCGCTCGGCGAACTCGAGCAGCGTCACATGCTCGACGATGCCCGCCAGGTCGATCGCCGCTTCGACGCCCGAGTTGCCGCCGCCGATGACCGCGACGCGCTTGCCCTTGTAGAGCGGACCGTCGCAGTGCGGGCAGTAGTTGACCCCGGCGCCCCGGTAGGTCTCCTCGCCGGGCACGCCGACGTTGCGCCAGCGTGCGCCGGTCGACAGGATCACGGTGCGCGAGCGCAGCGAGCCGCCGTTGGCGAACTGCACCTCGACCAGACCGCCCGGCACCGACGCGGGAACGAGCTTCGTGGCCTGGAGCTGGTTCGTGATCTCGACTCCGTAGTGGCGCACCTGCTGCTCGAGCGCGGCCGCGAACTTCGGCCCGTCCGTCTCCAGCACCGAGATGTAGTTCTCGATCGCCATCGTGTCGTTGACCTGGCCGCCCATGCGCTCGGTGGCGATGCCGGTGCGGATGCCCTTGCGCGCCGCGTAGACGGCGGCCGCGGCGCCGGCCGGCCCGCCGCCGACGATCAGCACGTCGAACGGCTCGCGGGCGGCGAGCTTCTGCGCTTCGCGGGCCGCGGCGCCGGTGTCGAGCTTCGCGACGATCTCCTCGAGCATCATCCGGCCCGAGCCGAACACCTTGCCAGCCTCGAAGACCATCGGCACCGCCATGACCTGGCGCGCGTCGACCTCGGCCTGGAACGCGCCGCCCTCGATCACGGTCGTGCGGATCCGCGGGTTGAGGATCGCCATCAGGGCGAGCGCCTGGACCACGTCCGGGCAGTTGTGGCAGGTCAGCGACATGTAGACGTCGAAGTCGAGGTCCTGCTCGAGCGCCTTGATCGCGTCGATCACGTCCTGCTCGACCTTGGGCGGATGGCCGCCGGTCCACAGCAGCGCCAGCACCAGCGAGGTGAACTCGTGACCGAGCGGCAGGCCGGCGAAACGCAGCCGCGGCGTGTCCCCGGCGCGCTGCAGGCTGAACGACGGACGACGCGCGTCGGCACCGTCGAGACGCAGCGAGATCTTGTCGGCGCGGCAGGCCTGGATGGCCTGCAGCAGCTCGAGCATCTGCGCCGAGGTCGCGCTGTCGTCGAGCGAGGCGACCAGCTCGATGGGCTGCTGCACGCGTTCGAGGTAGGCGGCGAGCTGAGTCTTGAGGGCGGCGTCCAGCATGTCGTGCTCCTTGGATTCGATGCGGTGCGTGGATGCGCACCGGGGGAAGCGTCGAGGCGGCGGCCTCGTGGGCAATGCCGCTGCGGGATCGGGCGCGGCGCGTCAGGCGGGCGCCCGATCGGACAGCGGAACTGTCCCGGTGCGCCGATCGGGGATCGGCACACCGGTCGTCCGACCGGCCTCGATCAGATCTTGCCGACCAGCTCCAGCGACGGGGTCAGCGTCGAGGCGCCTTCGTTCCACTTGGCCGGGCAGACCTGGCCGGGGTTCTTCGCCACGAACTGGGCGGCCTTCAGCTTGCGCAGGGTCTCCTTGACGTCGCGGGCGATCGCGTTGTCATGGATCTCGGCGGTCTTGATGACGCCGTCCGGGTTGATGATGAAGGTGCCGCGCAGCGCCAGGCCTTCTTCCGGGATGTGCACGCCGAACGCGTTGGTCAGCGTGTGGGTCGGGTCGCCGACCAGCGGGAACTTCGCCTTGCCCACGGCCGGCGAGGTCTCGTGCCACACCTTGTGCGAGAAGTGCGTGTCGGTCGTGACGATGTAGACCTCGGCGCCGGCCTTCTGGAACTCGGCGTAGTTGTCGGCGGCGTCCTCGACCTCGGTCGGGCAGTTGAAGGTGAACGCGGCCGGCATGAAGATCAGGACCGACCACTTGCCCTTGAGCGTCTCGGCGGACACGGGCACGAACTTGCCGTTGTGGAAGGCGGTCGTCGAGAACGGCTGGACGGTGGTGTTGATGAGCGACATGGATGGACTCCGTGGTTCGGGTGGGTGATCGGGAAACGGTGAAGCGGTTCGGTGAAGCGGTTCGGCGAAGCGGTTCGGTGGGTCGACCTCGTGGGGCGACGGGCGGTGCATCGGCGACAGAACGCAGTGTGGACTGTCGCCCAGCATCGATCCAACGGATAATACCGATCTTGTTGATCGGAGGACTCGATGAGCGCCCTGCCCTCGCTGCGTCAGCTGTCGTACCTGGTGAAGCTGTCCGAGAAGCTCAATTTTACGCAGGCCGCAGAGGCCTCGTTCGTCACGCAGTCAACCCTGTCGGGCGGCATCCAGGAGCTCGAGCGCCAGCTCGGCGTCCAGCTGGTCGAGCGGGACCGGCAGCACGTGCGGATGACGCCGATCGGCGACGAGGTGGTCGAGCGCGCCCGCGCGCTGCTGTCGATGGCGACCGACCTCGTTCAGCGCGCCTCCAGCGCGGCCGAGCCGATGACCGGCCTGCTGCGGCTCGGGGCGATCCCGACGATCGCGCCGTTCATGCTGCCGGTGCTGGTACGCACCGCCCGCGAGCGCCATCCGCGCCTGCGCTTCGCGCTGCGCGAGGAGACCACCGCACGCTCGCTCGAGCAGCTGCGCGACGGTTCGCTCGACTTCGCGCTGATCGCCCTGCCCTACGACACCACCGGGCTGCTGGTGCGGCCGCTCTTCGACGACGAGCTGTGGCTGATCGCCGCCGAGGGCGACCCGGCCGTCCGGCCGGCGAGGTCCTCGGTGGACCAGCTCGACACGCAGCGCCTGCTGCTGCTCGAGGAGGGACACTGCCTGCGCAGCCACACGCTGCAGGGCTGCGGACTGGCCGAACGCGCGAACGCGACCGGCATCGAGGCGACCAGCGTCACGACGCTGGTGCAGATGGTCGAGGAGGGTCTGGGCATCGCGCTGCTGCCGGAGATGGCGCTGCGCGCGGGACTGCTGGCCGGCACGTCGGTGGTCGCACGGCCGATCGGTTCGCCCGCGCCGCGGCGGGGGATCGCGCTGGTCGCCCGCGCCAGCACCGCGCGCCTCGCCGAGTTCGAGGCGCTCGCCGCGATCGCGGCGACGCTCGGGCGCGAGCCGAAACGGCGCAGGGCGAAGGCCGCGGCCTGAGGCCTGGGGGACGCTCAGCGGCGCCGCGAGGCGCGCACGAGGGTCGCGAGCGCTCCGATCGCCACCAGCGTAAAACAGGCGCCGCCCCAGACCTCGAAGGGCAGCCCCAGCAGGGTCGCCTTCGAGGCGTCCGCGCAGGTGGCACCGACCTTGAAGAGCGAGGGCAGCCAGGCATCGAGCTGCAGCGACATCAGCGTGCGGTCGGCCCAGGTGAAGGCGCAGGAGAGCGTCTTGGCGGCCACGGTGTGCTGATGCCACGCAGCGAGCGCCCCGCCCGCGGCCAGCGCGAGCAGCACCAGGCCGCCGGCGGCGCCCGCGCCCCGGGGCGTCGCACGGGCGGCCAGCGCCGCGACCAGCGCGACCACCGCGACCGCGATCAGCACGAGCCGCTGGATGACGCACCAGGGACAGGGCTGGATGTCGAAGGCATGCTGGGCCACCAGGGCCACCGCGAGAGCGGCGAGGCTGCCCGCGCCGATGGCGGCCAGCAGTCCGGCGGTTCGCGGCGCGCGCGAAGGGCGCAGGGACGAGTAGGGACGCGGCATGCCCGGATGATAGCCCGCCCGTACGGGCGACGCCCGGGGATGCCGCGCCCGTCGGCGCCGCCGCCGACGCGACCGTCCGACGCCCGCGATCGGGCGGACCGATCGGCACGCGGTCCCCGCCGGGTGGCGCATGTGGCGAGCCACTGCCGGCGTAGGATGGTCATGACTTTCCGACGAGCCGCCCCATGAAGCGAGACACCCACCCCGATCCGTCAACTGTGATGTCCGCCGTGACGTCCGCCGTGACGGTCGACGAGCCGCGCCCCGATGCCGAGCTGCCGCCCCAGGAGGTCGCCACCGAGGTCCTGCTCGAGAAGTACGCCAAGCGCGACGAGCGTACCGCCGCCGAGGTGCTCGGGCGCACGGCGCGGGCGCTCGCCCGCGACGACGAGCAGGCCGCCCGCTTCGCCGGCGCGATGCACGAGGGCTTCGTGCCGGGCGGACGCATCGCGTCGGCGGCCGGCACCGGCATCCAGGCGACGCTGATCAACTGCTTCGTGCAGCCCATCGGCGATCACATGGCGGGCGAGGACGACGGCGTGCCGAGCATCATGCGCGCGCTCGAGCAGGCGGCCGAGACCATGCGCCGCGGCGGCGGCGTCGGCTACGACTTCTCGTCGATCCGCCCGGCCGGCGCGATCGTTCGCGGCACGGCGTCGCGCGCCTCGGGGCCGGTGAGCTACATGCGCGTGTTCGATGCGATGTGCAAGACCGTCGAGAGCGCGGGCGCCCGGCGCGGCGCGCAGATGGGCGTGCTGCGCTGCGACCATCCGGACATCGAGGCCTTCGTCACCGCCAAGCGCACGCCGGGCGAGCTCACGCAGTTCAACGTCAGCGTCGCGGTCACCGACGCACTGATGCGCGCGGTCGAGACCGACGCCGACTTCGAGCTCGTCCACCGGGCCGAGCCCTCCGAGGGCGTCCCCGGGGTGCGTCGCCGCGACGACGGGCTCTGGGTCTACCGCACCGTGCGCGCCCGCGCGCTGTGGGACCTCGTGATGCGCTCCGCGCACGGTCACGCCGAGCCGGGCGTGCTCTTCATCGACACCGTCAATGCGCGCAACAACCTGTCGTACTGCGAGACGATCGTCGCGAGCAATCCGTGCGCGGAACAGATGCTCCCCGCCTACGGCTGCTGCGACCTCGGCTCCATCGACCTCACGCGCGTGGTGCGCCGCCCCTTCGAGCCCGATGCCGACATCGACTGGGACCGGCTGCGGCGGCTGGTGCACACCGGCGTCGAGTTCCTCGACCGCGTGCTCGACGTGACGCTGTGGCCGCTGCCGCAGCAGGACGCGGAATCACGTGCCAAGCGCCGCATCGGCCTGGGCTTCCTCGGCCTGGGCGACGCACTGATCCTGCTCGGGCAGCGCTACGACGCCGAGGCCGGCCGCGCCACCGCCTCGCGCATCGCCGAGTTCATGTGCCACGAGGCCTACCGCGCCTCGGTCGCGCTCGCCCGCACGCTCGGGCCCTTTCCGCTGTTCGACGCCGCGCGCTACCTCGAGGCCCCGCGCTTCGCGTCCACGCTGCCGGCGGACCTGAAGGCCGAGATCGCGCGCCACGGCGTGCGCAACTCGCACCTGCTGTCGATCGCGCCGACCGGCACGATCACCCTGGCGTTCGCCGACAACGCCTCCAACGGCATCGAGCCGGCCTTCTCGTGGGCCTACACGCGGATGAAGCGGATGGCCGACGGCAGCCGCCAGGCGTTCCGCGTCTACGACCATGCGTTCCGGCTGTGGCGCGCCCGCCAGCCCGACCCGCAGGCCTTCGACGCGGCCTTCGAGGCCGGCACCGCCGGGCTGCCCGAGGCCTTCGTGTCCGCACTCGACATGAGCGCGCAGGCCCACCTGAAGATGGTGGCCGCAGTCGCGCCGTACATCGACGCGGCGATCTCCAAGACCGTCAACGTGCCGGCGCAGGCGCCCCTCGAGGAGACCGCGTCGCTGTACACCGATGCCTGGCGCCTCGGCCTCAAGGGCATCACCATCTACCGGCCGAACGAGGTCACCGGCTCGGTGCTGTCGGTCGACCCCGCACCCGGCATGGCGCCGGCCGCCTCGCGCCTGACACCGGACGACCTGCAGCAGTCGGACGCGGACCGGCGCATCGCGCTCAAGGCGATCCCGGCACCGGCGCTGGCCTCGCTGCGCTGGCCCGACCGGCCGGCCCTGCCCGGCGGAAACCCGTCGTGGACGCTGCTCGTCGAGCATCCGGCGGGCGATTTCGCGGTGGTGGTCGGCCATGTCGAGCAGGCCGGGCGCGCGCGGCCCTTCGAGGTCTGGGTCACCGGCAACGAGCAGCCGCGCGGGCTCGCCGCGATCGCCAAGACGCTGTCGATGGACCTGCGCTGCGACGACACCGCCTGGGTGGCGAAGAAGCTCGAGTCGCTCGCCGCCACCGCCGGGCAGGACGGCTTCGCGCTCGAGCTCGTGCCCGGGCGCATCGAGCCGATGCCCTCGCTGGTGGCCGGGCTCGCCCGCATCGTCCGTCACCGCTGCGAGACGCTCGGCCTGTTCGCGGAGCCGCCCGCCGCCACGCCGATGCTCGACGCGCTGATCTCGCGCAAGGAGCCCAAGACCGGCACCGACGGCACGATGTCCTGGTCGGTCGACGTCGCCAACCCGGCCACCGGCGACGACATCCACATGATCGTCAAGGAGCTGACGCTGCCCGACGGCACTCGCCGCCCGTACTCGGTCTGGCTCGCAGGCAGCTACCCGCGCGCCTTCGACGGGCTCACCAAGCTGCTGTCGATCGACATGCGGATCGTCGACACCGCCTGGATCGGTCGCAAGCTCGCCAAGCTCGTCGACTTCGCCGAGCCACGCGGCGACTTCTGGGCGCCGGTGCCGGGCGACACCAAGAGCCGGGTCTGGCCGTCGACGATCGCCTACCTCGCCCGGCTCCTGCTGCATCGCTACCAGATGCTCGGCATCCTCGATGCGGACGGCGCGCCGCTCGACCCGAGGCGGGCCTTCGCCTCTGAGGGTCGGGCCGCCGACGGCGGCGCGGCACCGACGGCGGCCCGGCCCGAGGCACCGCGAGTCACCGGACGCGTGTGCCCCGAGTGCCACCATCCGACGCTCGCGAAGGTCGACGGCTGCGACCGCTGCGGCACCTGCGGCTGGATCGGCACCTGCGGCTGACGCACCGGCGCCGGCCGCCCGCGATTCGGGCAGCCGGCGGCGCATCGGGTTGACACCGCGCGGACCGCTGCTCTAGTGTTCGCACACCCCCATACAGGGATGTACGGCCTGCGGTCGATCCGGTTCGCGCGCCCGTCACACTCCGAAGACCGGAGCCGCCGTGCTCGCCGTCCTGATCCCCGTTGCCGCAGCGCTCGCCGTAGCCGGCCTGGGTCTTCGCTTCGGACTGCCCGCGCTGCTCCGGGCGCTGGGGCTGCACGCGCCCTATCGCGGGCCGAAACGGGCGCTGCCGGGTGCATGCGCACTCATCGTCACCACCAGCCATGCGGTGCCGGGACCGAAGGGTCGACCGACGGGCGTGTTCGCATCCGAGCTCACCGCACCCTACTACGCGTTCAAGGACGCGGGCCTGCGGGTCGACCTGGCGAGCATCGCGGGCGGACCGATCCCGGTGGACCCGGAGTCCTTCCGATGGTTCGTCGTGTCGGAGTCCGATCGACGCTTCCTGGCCGATCCGCAGGCACGTGCGCTCGCCGAGCGATCGCTGCGCGTCGATGACGTCGACTTCACGGCCTACGACATGATCTTCCTCGCCGGCGGCTGGGGCGCAGCCTACGACCTCGGTGCTTCGGCCGCACTCGGTCGCGGGATCGGCGCGGCCTGGGCCGCGGGCCGGGTGGTCGGCGGGGTCTGCCACGGTCCGCTCGGTTTGCTCCAGGCCCGCGACACCGACGGCGAGCCGCTGGTGCGCGGCCGGCGACTGACCGCGGTCACCGACCGGCAGGTCGCCCAGCTGGGCATCCGCAGCACGCCGCAGCATCCCGAGCGCGAACTGCGGGCAGCCGGCGCGCGCTACGAGTGCGCGCATGCGAGGCTCGACCTGTTCGCACGGCACGTCGTCGTCGACGGCCGGCTGGTCACCGGACAGAACCAGAACGACGGCGAGGAGACGGCGCAGCGGATGCTCGAGCTCGCCGGCGGGGTATCGCGATGAGCACGCGTCGCAGGTGGCTCGCCGCAGGGCTGCTGCTCGTCGTGGCCCTCGGCGCCCTCGGCTGGACTTACCGCCTGTCGATCCTGCGCCACTCGCTCGGCTGGTACACCGATCTCGTCAATCCCCGTGCGCCGAACCGGCCGGTGCCCTGGCAGGCTGGACCGGCGACGCCGCAGGCACCGCCATCGGCGCGGCCGCCGAACATCATCGTCATCCTCGCGGACGACCTCGGCTACAACGACGTGACCACCTACGGCGGCGGGCACGAGGACTGGGGCGCGGCGACACCCCACATCGACTCGCTGGCGCGCGAGGGCGTGCGCTTCGACCACGGCTACGCGGTGAGCGCGGTCTGCACCGCGTCGCGCGCAGGGCTGCTGACGGGCCGCTATCCCTGGCGCTTCGGCGTCGAGTTCACGCCCACACCAGGCGCGATGGCCCGGGTCGCGGCCGACCTGTACGCCGCCCCCGGGCGGCCCCATCCGCTGCTCATCGACCGCGAGGCTGCCGCGGCCGCGCCGAAGTTCAACGAACTCGGGATGCCGGCGTCGGAGCGCACGATCGCCGAAGTGCTCGCCGCGCGCGGCTATCACACGATGCACATCGGCAAGTGGCACCTGGGCAGCACGCCGCAGATGCGGCCGAACAACCAGGGCTTCGCCGAGTCGGTCTTCATGGAGAGCGGGCTGTACCTGCCCGAGAACAGCCCGGCCGTGGTCAACTCGAAGCAGGACTTCGATCCGATCGACCGGTTCCTGTGGTCGAACATGCGCTGGGCCGCGAGCTACAACGCGGGCGACTGGTTCGAGCCCGCCGGCTACCTGACCGACTGGTTCACCGACGAGGCGGTCGCCGCGATCCGCGCCAACCGCAATCGGCCGTTCTTCCTGTACCTGGCGCACTGGGGCATCCACACGCCGCTGCAGGCGAGCCGGGCCGACTACGACGCCCTGCCCGATCGCGGCGACCACCGCCGACGGGTCTACGGCGCGATGATCCGCTCGCTCGATCGCAGCGTGGGCCGCGTGATGCAGACCCTGCGCGACGAGGGGCTGGACGAGAACACGCTGGTGATCTTCACCAGCGACAACGGCGCGCCGGGCTACCTCGGTCTGCCGGAGGTCAACAGGCCGTTCCGCGGCTGGAAGCTGACGCTCTTCGAGGGCGGCGTGCGCGTGCCCTTCGTGGCGCGCTGGCCGGGGCGCATCGCGGCCGGTACCCGCCTGCAGTCACCGGTCTCGGGCATCGACCTGCTGCCGACCGCAGTGGCGGCGGCGGGCGCGGCACTCCCTGCCGACCGCCCCCTCGACGGCAAGAACCTGCTGCCGCTGCTGACCGAGGCCGCGCCCGAGGCGCCGGCACGGACGCTGTTCTGGCGCGACGGCAGCCTGCGTTCGGTCCGCGACGGCGACTGGAAGCTGATCGACTCGCAGCGCCCCCGGCGCACCTGGCTGTTCGACCTCGCATCGGATCCGACGGAGCGCACCGACCTGTCGGCCGCGCGCCCCGAGCAGGTCGCGCGGCTGCGCGCGCTGCTGCAGGCACATCACGCGGACATGCCGCCCCCGGCGTGGCGCTCGTTCATCGAACTCCCGGTGGCGATCGACCGGACACTCGACCAGCCTTCGGGCCCGGACGATGACTTCACCTACTGGATCAACTGAGCGCGCCGCGCCCGCGCCCGCGCCCGCGCCCGATCGCGGCCCGCCGCGGTGCGCCGGGCTGCGCCGGCCGCAGGATCAGGTGTTCGGCGATCACGTCGCGCAGGTAGGTGGCGACGGCCGCATCGCTGCCCGGGCGGGCCAGCGCCTGGTGGGCCCCCGCGACCGCGACGTACAGCAGGGCGGCGAGATCCTCCGCGGCGTCCGCCTCCCCGCCCAGGATCCGGCGGTACTTCGCTGCGATCAGGCCGAGGCGCAGCGCATCGACTTCGGCGAGCATCTCGGCCACTGCGGGATCCTGCCGGCCGTGGCTGCGCAGCGCGAGCTCGAAGCGCAGGTCGGCGAGGTCGCTGCCGCCGCGCGCGAGCGCCGCGTCGAGCACCGCCAGCAGGTCGGCGAGCGGATCGTCCGAGGACGCCGCCTCGAGCGCACGGTCGGCCTCGATCTCGCGGCGATGCCAGCGCTCGATCAGCGCGGCCACCAGCTCCGCATGATCGGCGAAGTGCCAGTAGAAGCTGCCACGGGTGATGCCGAGCGCCTGGGCGAGCGGGAGCACCCGGACGTTCCCGAAGCCGCCGGCCACCACGGCCGCGTGGGCCGCATCGAGCCACTGGTCGGGACCGAGGCGCGGCGTCTCGCCGGCGTCGCCGCGGCGCGCGGGCGTCGCGGTGCGCGCCGTCGTGCGACCCTTCGAGGACACGCCTCGTCTAGACTGCTGCGCCATGCTCGCCCTCCGGTCGGCGTGCCCGTGACGGGCGCACGCTCCATACACTTATGCATGGGAGTGTACCGGACCCGATGGCCCCGCGGGCGCGCGGTCACGCTCCCGGACGAGGCGGCAGCGTGTCTCTGAAGGGCCTGCTGTCCCCGCCGATCTCGGCCTGGCTGCTGTCGCGCGAGCGTCTGCTGCGCCGGCGGGCTCGGGCCGAGCGGGCACGGGTGGCGCGCGGCGAGCGGCTTCGCCTCGACTACTTCCACCAGCCCGACGATCCGTACTCGCTGCTGGCCGCCGGCGCCCTGCCCGAGCTGGTGCGCCGCTACGACCTCGACGTCGTGCCGCACGTGGTCGGGGCGCCGCTGGACGCGGTCGCCCCCGAGCGCGAGCGGCTGGTGGCCTGGTCGCGGCGCGACGCGGCGCTGCTCGCGCGCCGGCACGGACTCGACTTCGAGGATCCGGGCGCACGACCCGACGCGCACGCCCTGGCCGATGCCACGGCGCGCCTGGTGGCGGCGGCCGGCACGGGCCGCTTCGTCGACTCGGCGGCCCCGCTCACGCGGGCGGCCTGGGAGGCCGTGACCGCCTCGACCGCCTCGACCGCCGCGACCGCCCCGACCGCCGCAACCGCCTCGACCGCCGTGCCCCCCGACCCGACCGTGACCGCGCACCTCGCCGCGTCCGACGCGCTGCGCCGGCGGCTCGGCCACTACCTCGGCGCGACCTTCCATCTCGATGGCGAGTGGTACTGGGGCATCGACCGGCTGCATCACCTCGAGCACCGGCTGCAGGACCTGGGGGCGGCGCGCGCCGGCACGAGCGGGCTGCTGTTCGAGCCCGGCGCCGACCCGTCCGGACCGGTGATCGCCCGCCATCCGGGTCCGATCGAGTTCTGGTTCTCGTTGCGCAGCCCGTACTCGGCGATCGCCGCGCCGCGGGTGCTGGCGCTCGCGAGACACGCCGGCGTGCCGCTGCGGCTGCGCGGCCTGCTGCCGATGGTCATGCGCGGGCTGCCGGTGCCGCGTGCCAAGCGCACGTACATCGCCGCCGACGCCGCGCGCGAGGCCTTCGTGCGCGGCATCCCCTTCGGTCGCCTCGTCGATCCGGTCGGCCGCCCGGTCGAGCGCGGGCTCGCGCTGATGCACCACGCGCAGGCCGCGGGGCGGGGCGAGGCCTTCCTGCTGTCGTTCATGCGCGGCACCTGGGCCGAGGGGCTGGACGCCGGCAGCGATCGCGGCCTGCGCACGATCGCCGAACGCGCCGGGCTGTCCTGGTCGGCGTGCCGCGACGCGCTGAACGAGACCGGCTGGCGCGCCGAGGCCGAGCACAACCGGGTCGCGCTGTTCGAACGCGGGCTGTGGGGCGTGCCCGCCTTCGCGGTCGGCGACACCGCGGTCTGGGGCCAGGACCGACTGTGGGCGGTCGTCGATGCGCTCGAGGCCGGCCCTCACAGGGAGCACGGAAGATGAGCGTCGGACACCTCGCACGGGCCGCGGGCCGGGTCATGGCCGCCACCCTCGCCACCCTCGCCACCCTCGCCACCCTCGCCCCACTCGCCCCACTCGCCGTCTGCCTGACGCTCGCCATGCCCGCCCGATCCGCCGACGCCGCGCAGCCGGCTGCGGCCGCGTCGATCGCGGGCGCCGCGCGCACGCGCCCCAACATCGTCGTCCTCGTCGCCGACGACTGGGGCTTCACCGACGTCGGTGCCTTCGGCGGCGAGATCCCCACGCCTCACCTCGATGCGCTCGCCGCGCGGGGCACGCGCTTCACCAACTTCCACGTGGCCGCCTCCTGCGCGCCGACCCGCGCGATGCTGCTGACCGGCGTCGAGCACCACCGTGCCGGCGTCGGCAACCTGCGCGAGTCGATGCCGCGCGAGCACATGGGGCGGCGCGGCTACCTCGGCTCGCTCGACACGAACGTGATCACGCTGCCGACGCTGCTGCAGGAGGCCGGCTACCGGACCTACGCGGCCGGCAAGTGGAACGTCGGGTCCGAGCCGCACAACCTGCCCGACCGGCGCGGGTTCGACCGCTCGATCGTCCAGGGCGACACCGGCTCGGACAACTGGGAGCCGACGAAGCGCTACCTGCCCCACTCGGCCACGGTGGAGTGGTTCGAGGACGGGCGAGCCGCGTCGATGCCGGCCCGCTTCTACTCGTCGGAGTGGTTCGTCGACCGGACGATCGCCTACCTGGAGGCCGACGCGGCGAGCGACCGGCCCTTCTTCGCGCTCGTCGCCTTCCAGGCCAACCACGCGCCGCTACAGGCCCCTCGCGAGTTCGTCGAGCGGCAGGCCGGCCGCTACGACGCCGGCTGGGACGCGCTGCGTGTCGCCCGCCGCGATCGCGCCGTCGCGCTCGGCACGATCCCGGCCGGCGCGCCGATGGCCCGGATGCCGACCACCCGCGACTGGAGCGCGCTGTCCGCGTCGGAGCGCCGCCATCAGGCGCGCAGCATGGAGGTCTATGCGGCGATGGCCGAGGCGATGGACCACCATGTCGGCCGACTCGTCGCCCACCTGAAGGCCCGCGGGCTCTACGACGACACGGTGTTCGTCTTCCTGTCCGACAACGGCCCGGAGGGCTCGGACTACGCGGCCGCGCAGCCCTGGCTCTGGACCCAGTACTCGCAGTCGATCGACCGCCTCGGCGGCGAGGGCGCGTACGCGATCATCGGACCGGGCTGGGCGAGCGCCGCGGCCTCGCCGCTGGCGGGCTACAAGTTCGTCGGCGGCGAAGGCGGCACGCGGGTGCCGCTGATCGTGTCGGGCGTGCGCGGCGCGCCCGCCGGGGCCCTGCATCACGGCCTGACCCATGTGACCGATCTCGCACCGACACTGCTCGAACTGGCCGGCGTCGCGCCAGCGGCCCCGCAGCGCGAGGGGCGCCCGATCGAGCCGATGTCGGGGCGCAGCCTGGTCGCGGCGCTGCAGGACCCGGGCCGTGCGGTGCGCGGTCCGGACGACACGCTCGGCTACGAGCTGTCGGGCGACGAGGCGCTCTATCGGGGCGACCTGAAGCTCACCCGCAGCCTGCCGCCGCTCGGCGACGGCCAGTGGCGGCTGCACGACCTGCGCGCCGACCCCGGCGAGACACTCGATCTCAAGGACCGCCTGCCCGAGGCCTTCGCCGCGATGCGCGCAGCCTACGAGACCTGGGCGCGCGAGCATCACGTGCTGCCGATGCCCGTCGGCTACGACGCCTCCCGACAGGTGACGATCAACACGATCCACAACTACTGGCTGCCTGCCTATGGCGGCCCGGCGCTCGCCGTGCTGCTCGGCGTCCTGGCGGCGGGGGGCTGGCGCGTGCGCCGCCGCCGGCGCACCGCGGCCGCGCTGAACGCCCCGGCGAGCCCGTCATGACCCGACGCGTGCGCCGTCTCGCCGCCGCACTCCTCGCGATCGCGGCCCTCGCCGCGCTCGCCTGGATGCTGCGCACCCCCATCGCCCTGGCGATCGTCGAGCGCGGCGCGCTCGCCCGCCTGTCGGCCGATCCGGTCGGCGCGCTGCCCGACGGGCTGCACGTGGGCCTGTGCGGCGCAGGCTCGCCGTTTCCGGACGAGCGTCGCGGCGGGCCGTGCACGCTGGTCCTGGCCGGCCGGCGGCTGCTGGTCTTCGATGCCGGCAGCGGCGCACTGCGCGGGCTCGCGCGGCTGGGCTTCGAGGCGGGGCGCATCGACGAGGTGCTGCTCACCCACCTGCACTCCGACCATCTCGACGGCCTGGGCGAGCTGCTGCTGCAGCGCTGGGTGGGGGGCGCGCGCACCTCGCCCGCCCCAGTGCACGGCCCGGCGGGCGTGGAGACGGTGGTCGACGGCCTCGGGCGCGTGTACGCCGCCGACCGCGGCTACCGGGTCGCGCATCACGGCGAGTCGATCGTGCCGCCGGGCGGTGCGGGCGGCACCGCCCGCCCGATCGTGCTGAGCGCGGACGGCCGCGCGGTCGTGATCGCCGACGGGGAGCTCGAGGTGGTCGCCTTCGCCGTCGACCACTCGCCGGTGCATCCGGCGCTCGGCTACCGGATCCGCTACCGCGACCGGATCGTCGTGCTGAGCGGCGACACCCGCCGCTCGGACGCCGTTCGCCGCGAGGCCGAGGGTGTGGACCTCCTGGTGCACGAGGCGCTGTCCAGGCCGCTGCTGGCGGTGCTCGCCCGCGCGGCCGACGCGGCGCAGCGGCCGAACCTGGTGAAGCTCTTCGCCGACATCGTCGACTACCACGCCACGCCCGAGGAGGCGGCCGAGACCGCGCGCGATGCCCGCGTCGGCTACCTGCTGCTGAACCACATCGTGCCGCCGCTGCCGATGACGGCGCTCGAGAACGCGTTCCTGGGCGACGCGCCGCGACTCTGGAACGGTCCGATCCGGGTGGGGCGCGACGGCGACTTCGTGAGCCTGCCCGCCGGCTCGCGCGCGATCTCCCTCACGCATCGCTGAGCCCTCCATGCCCAGCCCGGCCGCCACCGACATCCTTCGGACCCCGGACAGCCGCTTCGCGGACCTGCCCGCCTTCCCCTACGCGCCGCGCTATCTCGCGGTCGAGGGCCTGCGCATCGCCTGCATCGACGAGGGCCCCCGCGACGCGCCCGTCGTGCTGCTGATGCACGGCGAGCCGACCTGGTCGTACCTCTATCGCAAGATGATCCCGGTGCTGCTCGATGCCGGCCTGCGCGCGGTCGCCCCCGACCTGGTGGGCTTCGGCCGCTCCGACAAGCCCGCGGATCCCCGGGCGCATTCGTACGCGAGCCAGGTGCGCTGGATGTCGGCCTGGATGCGGGTCGCGGACCTGCGCGGCGTCACGCTGTTCTGCCAGGACTGGGGCTCGCTGATCGGGCTGCGGATGGCAGCCGAGGCGCCGGAGCGCTTCGACCGGATCGTGCTCGCCAACGGCGGCCTGCCGACGGGGGGCCAGCCGCTGCCGCGCGCCTTCGTGCTGTGGCGCGCCTTCGCGCGCTGGAGCCCGTGGTTCCCGATCGGCCGCATCGTCGCGGCCGGCTGCGCGCGCGGCCTCGGCGCGCGCGAGCGCGCCGCCTACGACGCGCCCTTCCCTGACACGCGCCACCGGATCGCCGCACGCCTGATGCCGGGCTTCGTGCCGGCCGGCCCGGACGATCCGGAGCACGCCGCCAACGAGCGTGCCTGGATGGTCTTTCGTGCCTGGGACAAGCCCTTCCTCACGCTGTTCTCGACCCGCGATCCGATCACCCGCGGCGGCGAGCGCGCCTGGCAGGCGCAGGTGCCCGGCGCGCACGGCCGACCGCACCGCCGGATCCGGGGTGCCGGCCATTTCCTGCAGGAAGACGCTGGCGAGGAGATCGCCCGCGAGCTCGTCGCGTTCGTGCGCTCGAGCGGGGGCGCAGGCGGGCCGCCCCCCGCGTAGAGCCCCCGCGCAGGACCCCTCGCCCCCCACCGGCCGTCCCGGGCGTGACTCTTGCCTCGCCCTGCGCCGCGAGGCGAAACCACCGATGGCATTGGCGGGCAGGGAACACGAGACGGCGGGATGGATCGCGGTGGCCGTGGCGCTGGGACTGGCCGTGCTCGGCTGGCGGATCGCCACTGACCCCGACGGGCACGCGGCGCAGCTTCGCCGTGGCGCGGCGGGCGACCGGCCCGCCGCCACGCTCGCCGCCCGCGTCGAGCACAGCGGGTTCGCGCTGAGCGCGGCAGGCACGATCGTCGGGCAGTTCGTGCCGCCGCAGGCCGGGCGCATCCTGCGGGCGGCGGGCCTCGGCCGGGCCTCCGAGACGATGCGCCGCGCGGCACCGACCCTCGCCGGTCACTTCGGCCGTCCGGTGCTCGGCGGGGTCGAGGGCCCGGCGTGGGTCGATGCGCTGATGCAGGGACTGCTGCCGAACGAGCTGCCCGGCCGACTCCGGACCCTGGACGTGGCGGGCGCCGAGGCCCTCGGACAGGCCTCGCGCAGCCAGGGCCCCCTGCTGGTCGTCGCGGTCGGCGCGCTGACGGTGCTGGCGCTCGGGCTGTACCTGCGACGCGAGGCGGGCCGGCGCGCGCGCGCCGTCGGCGAGGCCGCACGCCTCGCCGCCGAGATCCACGGCCGGCGCGGGGCCGAGCAGGCGGTGCGCGACGGCGAGCGGCGCTTTCGCGATGTCGTCGCGGCCTTGCCGGTCGGCCTGCTGGTGTCCGACCCGGACGGACGGATCGTGCTCGCGAACCCGCAGGCCGAGCGGCTGTTCGGCTACGGCCCCGGCGAGCTGCTCGGTACGGACATCGACGCGCTGCTGCCCGACGCGGCACGCGCCGGCCACGCGGCGCTGCGGACCGGCTACCTGGACACCCCGGCGCGCCGCGCGATGGCCCCGGGGCGCGACCTGCGCGGCCGGCACCGCGACGGCACCGTGATTCCGCTGGAGATCGGCCTGTCGCCGATCCGGCACGACGGCGTGATCTCGGTGCTGGCGACGATCGTCGACCTCGGCACGCGCCAGACCGAGCAGCGCCAGCTCGAGGCGATGCTGCGGGAGAAGACGGTGCTGCTCGACGAGGTCCACCACCGCGTGAAGAACAACCTCCAGGTGATCACCAGCCTGCTGTCGCTGCAGGCCCGCGGTGCGCCGCCCGAGGCGCGTGCCGCGCTCGCGGCGTGCCGCAACCGCGTCCATGCGATGGCGCTGACCCATCAGCTGCTCCACGAGCACGCCGACGTCGCGCGGCTGCACGTCGGCGAGTACCTGACGCGGCTCGGCCGGCTGCTCGCCGACGGACAGCGTTCGAGCGCGCCCGCAGTGCACCTTCGCGTCGAGGGCGCGGAGGTGCCGCTGCACCTGGAGCTGCCGCGCGCGATGCCCTGCGGCCTGCTCGTCAACGAACTGGTCACCAACGCCTACGACCATGCGTTCCCGGATGGCCGCGCCGGCACGATCAGCATCGCCATCGCGATCGACGGCGACACCGCGTCGATCCGGGTCGAGGACGACGGCGTCGGACTGCCGCCCGGCCTCGACACCGAGGCGCTGACCTCGCTCGGCCTGCAGCTCGTCCCGCTGCTGGTCGAGCAGCTCGGCGGCACGCTGTCGCGCGGCGGCCCGCCGGGTACCCGTTTCGAGGTCCGCTTCCCGCTGGTGGCGGAGGCCCGGCGATGAGCGCCGTCGTCGACACCACGCTGCGACCGCGCCTGCGGGCGGCATCGATCGTGGTGGTGGAGGACGAGCGGATCGTCGCGCTCGACCTCTCGCACAGGCTGGTCGAGATGGGCTACCGGGTGCTGCGCACGGTCGCCCGCGGCGAGGACGCGCTGCGGGCGGTCGACACGCTGAAGCCCGACCTGGTGCTGATGGACATCAACATCGAAGGCGCCATCGACGGCATCGAGGCCGCCTGCCGGATCCGCGAGACCTCGCGCACGCCGGTCGTCTTCATGACGGCCTACGCCGAGGACGAGACGCTCGCCCGCGCGCAGTCGAGCCGCCCCTACGGCTACCTGATCAAGCCGTACGAGAGCCGCGAGCTGCATGCGACGATCCAGGTCGCGCTCGCGCGGCACGATGCGGATGCTGCCGTCGAGCGCAGCGAGGAGCGGCTGCGCCTGGCGATGGATGCGGCGGGTCTCGTCGTCTGGGACTGGGACCCACGCACCGACCGCGGCACCCTCGCGCAGCCGGGCGCGGTGCCTGGCGACCTGTCGAGCCTGCTCGCGGGCTTCGGCGAGGCGGACCTCGGTTCGATCCGGGCGAGCCTCGCCCTCGGCCAGCAGGTCGACGGCATCTGGCCGGTCGCCGGGCCGCTCGCCTCGGAGCCATCATCCGGCGCGGACGAGGCCGGCGGACGCTGGGTGGAGCTGCACGCCAAGCCGCTCTCCGGCACCCGCCTCGGCGAGGCGCGGAACGGTGCCGATGCCGCCGCCGCCGCACCGACCCGCGTGGTGGGCCTGCTACGCGACGTGACCGAGCGGCGCCAGGCCGAGGAGCGCCTGCGGCAGGCCGGCATCGTCCTGCAGCGCATCGCCGATGCGATCGTGATGACCGACGCCCGGCGCCGGATCGTGTCGGTGAACCCGGCGTTCGTCGCGCTCACCGGCTGGAGCGAGGCCGAAGTGCTCGGCCGCGACGCCGACGAGCTGCTCCACGACCCGCCGCATCCGGCCGGCTTCTGGGAGACGCTGGTGCACGCGCCCGACGGCCACTGGCGCGGCGAAGTCGGCCTGCGCCGGCGCGACGGCCGGCTGCTGGTGGCGCTGGAGACCGCGAGCCGCGTGCCGGAGGGCGAGGACGACGAGGTGCGGTACGTGCTCACCTGCTCGGACCTGACCTCGATGCGCAGCGCCCAGGAACAGCTGAGCTACCTCGCGCACCACGATGTGCTGACCGGCCTGCCGAACCGCGCGCTGCTCGACGAGCGGCTCGACCACGAGCTGCAGCGCGCGCGCCGCCTCGGCCACGGCGTGGCGCTGATGTTCATCGACCTCGACGGCTTCAAGACGATCAACGACTCGCTCGGCCACGCCGCGGGTGACCGCCTGCTGCAGGAAGTCGCCCGGCGGCTGCGGGCCTCGATCCGCGACGCCGACACCTCGGCCCGGCTGGGCGGGGACGAGTTCGTCGTCGTGATGACCGACCTCGCCCAGCCCGAGGACGCGAGCCGGCTGGCCGAGAAGCTGCTCGCGCTGCTGTCCGAGCCGATCGACATCGGCGGGCGCACGGTCAAGGGCTCCGCGAGCATCGGCGTCGCGGTGTTCCCGCAGGACGGCGGCGACCGCGGCGCGCTGATGATGGCGGCCGACTCCGCGATGTACGCCGCGAAGGCCAACGGCCGCAACCACGTGTCCTTCTACACGCGCGCGCTCGCCCGGCGCGCGCGCCGCCGCCTCGACGTCGAGCAGGGGCTGCGCCGATCGCTCGAGCGCGGCGAGCTGACCCTGCACTTCCAGCCGATCTTGGCGCTGGCCGACGGGCAGCTGGTCGCCGCCGAGGCACTGCTGCGCTGGCGGCGCGAGGACGGGGTGCCGGTCGCGCCGCAGCAGTTCGTGCGGATCGCCGAGGACAGCGGGCTGATCGAGACGATCGGGCTCTTCGTGCTCGAGCGCATCTGCGAGCACGCCTCGGCCTGGATCGAAGCGGGGCTGATGCCACCGCGGCTGTGCATGAACGTCTCGCCCCGCCAGCTCGAGCGCGGCGACTTCGCCGGGCGCCTGCAGCGCATGCTGGACACCTCGAGGCTCTCGCCCGATCGGCTCGAGGTCGAAGTCACCGAGACCGCGCTGCGCTCGGGAGCCGGCTCGCTGCGCCAGCTCGACACCATCCGCAGGCTCGGCGTACGCATCGCCATCGACGACTTCGGCACCGGCTACTCGTCGCTGTCGGCGCTCAAGCACCTGCCGCTCGACCGGCTCAAGATCGACCGGAGCTTCGTGCACGACCTGCCCGGCGACAGCAGCGCGGTCGCGATCGTCGAGACGATCGTCGCGATGAGCCGCACGCTCGGGCTCGCCGTGACCGCCGAGGGGATCGAGACCGATGCCCAGTTCGCCGCGCTGCGACGCATCGGCTGCGAGGACGGGCAGGGCTACCTGCTGGGCGTGCCGGTCGACGCCGAGGCCTTCGCGCTGCGGCTGCGTGCCGCGGCCCCCGGCCCGACCGGCCCGGTCAGGCCGCTGCGCCCTTGAAGGGGCGGGCCGGCGGGCGAAGGGGCGGGCCAGTGGGCGGCCCGCGGGGCCGTGTAGACTGGGCCGTTCCAGCCGTCCCTGCCCGGGCAGATCCGACCGATGTCAGACGCCGCCATCGCCGACGCCCTGCGGGGCGTCACCACCGCCACGCTCACCACGCTGCTGCTCAAGCACGGGCTGCGCAACACCTGGCTGCGCGGCGCCGCCCCCCTTCGCGCCGGCGAGCCGCGCTATGTGGGTCCGCGTATCGTCGGACGGGCCTTCACGCTGCGCTTCGTGCCCGCCCGCGAGGACCTCGCCACGCCCGAGTCCTGGTCGTCGCCGATCTCCACCCGCGCCGCGATCGAGGCGATGCCCGCCGGCTGCGTGGCCGTGGTCGACGCCATGGGCGTGACCGACGCCGGCATCTTCGGCGACATCCTGTGCGCGCGGATGGCGAAGCGGCAGGTCGCCGCACTGGTCACCGACGGCGTGGTCCGCGACGCCGAAGGCGTGCTCGGCACCGGCCTGCCGGTCTGGTGCCGCGGCGCGGCTGCGCCGCCCTCGGTCGCCGGCCTGACCTTCGTCGCCTGGCAGCAGCCGATCGGCTGCGGCGGCGTGGCGGTCTTCCCCGACGACTGGATCGTCGCCGATGGCGACGGCGCGGTGCTGGTGCCGGCCTCGATCGCCACGACGATCGCCGAGGCCGCCCCCGAGCAGGAGCGGCTCGAGGCCTGGATCATGGGCGAGGTCGAGGCCGGTGCGTCGCTGCCCGGCCTGTACCCCCCGAACGCCGAGCAGCGCGCGCGCTACGAGGCCTGGAAGCAGGGCCGCGCGTGACGACGGGCCGCGCCCAGAACCGGTCCGCCGCCGAGCCCGGATCCGCCCCGATGGACGTGCGCACGCGGGTCCTGCCCAACGGCCTGACCATCGCGTCGGTGCGCCTGCCGGGCTTTCGCACCGCGGCGGTCGGCGCCTTCGTGCGGGTCGGCTCGCGCGACGAGCCGGCGCCGCTCAACGGCATCTCGCACTTCCTCGAGCACATGGCGTTCAAGGGCACCGAGACCCGCGACGCGCGCCGCATCTCGCTCGAGATCGAGCGGGTCGGCGCGTCGATGAACGCCTACACCGCCAAGGACCACACCGCCTACCACACGGTGCTGCTCGCCGAGCACATGCCGGTGGCCCTCGACGTGCTGGCCGACGTGATCCGCCGCTCGACCTTCCCGGCCGAGGAGATCGAGCGCGAGCGCCAGGTGATCCTGCAGGAGCTCGGCGACGCGGCCGACGATCCCGAGTCCATCGCCCAGGACGAGTTCGACCTCAAGGCCTGGCCGAAGCAGTCCTTCGGGCGCCCCATCCTCGGCAGCGCGCGCTTCGTCAAGCGCGTCACCCGCGACGACTTCCTCGGCTACCTCGGCACGCACTACCGTGCCGCCAACATGGTGGTGGCGGCTGCCGGCGACGTCGACCATGATCGCTTCGCCGACGAGGTCGAGCGGCACTTCGGCGACCTGCCTGCCGGCACGCCCGCCGAGCGCGAGATCGCCCGCTACCTGGGCGGCTACCGCCACGTCGACGACGACTACGAGCAGACCTCGGTCGCCCTCGGCTGGCCGGTGCCGGCGCGCACCGACCCGAGCTACCCGGTCTACGAGCTGCTCGGCGAACTGCTCGGCGGCGGCATGTCCTCGCCGCTCTTCCAGTCGGTGCGCGAGCAGCGTGGCCTCGCCTACCAGATCGACGCCTGGACCGAGGGCCACGACGACTGCGGGACACTTCAGGTCACCGCCGGCGTCGCGCCGCGCAACCTGCGGGTGTTCCTCGACGTGGTCTGCGACGAGCTGACCGCGCTGACGCGCAGCATCGCGCCCGAGGACCTCGAGCGCACCCACAACCAGCAGGCGACCCACCTCGCCCGCAGTCTCGAGCGGCCGATGGAGCTCGCCGAGACCGTCGCCCGCGACCTGCTCGTGCACGGCCGCGTGCTGTCGCCCGACGAGCGCATCGCCACCACGATGTCGATCGGCGCCGACGCGCTGGTGGCGGCCGCCCGCGACCTGCTGTCGCGCACGCCGACGCTGGTGCTGGTCGGACGCGCCGGCCGCGGCGACCATCACGAGGCGGTCAGAAGGCGGCTCGGCACGGGCTGAGCGGCGCTCCGATGGAGCCGCCGTTCGGAACGTCCGCCCGGCTCCCCCGTCGGGGCGCCGCGTATCATCGACCGGCCATGATCCGATTCGACCCCACCGCCCGCGGCCCCCTCGAGGGCATCCGCGTCGTCGACCTGTCCCGCCTCGTCGCCGGCAACATGCTGACGCTGCAGCTCGCCGACTTCGGCGCCGACGTCATCAAGGTCGAGCGCCCCGGCGAGGGTGACGACCTGCGGCGCTGGCGCGAGGCCGGCCAGCCGATCTACTGGAAGGTCTACGGCCGCAACAAGCGCTCGATGACGCTCGACCTGCACAGCGACGCGGGCCTCGCCAGCCTGCGCAAGCTGCTCGCGCACGCGCAGGTGATGGTCGAGAACTTCGTGCCCGGCGGGCTCGAGAAGATGGACCTGGCGCCCGCCGACCTCCTCGCCGCGAACCCGGCGCTGGTGATCGTGAGGATCTCCGGCTGGGGCCAGACCGGGCCGTACGCGCACAAGCCGGGCTTCGGCACCCTGGTCGAGGCGATGAGCGGCTTCGCCCACCTCAACGGCTTCCCGGACCGGCCGCCCGCGCTGCCGCCGCTGGCGCTCGCCGACATGATCGCGGGCATCCAGGGCGCGTTCGCGACGATGACCGCGCTGCGCGCGGCCGAACGCGAGGGCCGCGGCCAGGTGATCGACCTGTCGCTGTTCGAGCCGATCTTCTCGACCATCGCCTGCGAGGCGGCCAAGACCCGGCTGACCGGCAAGGCGACGATGCGCGCCGGCAACCAGTCGACCCACGCCGCGCCGCGCAACGTCTATCCGTGCCGGGACGGCGGCTTCGTCGCGCTGTCGGGCTCGATGCAGTCGATGGCGATGCGCATCCTCGACACCATCGGGCGCCCCGAGCTCAAGACGGACCCGCGCTTCCACGACAACACCGCGCGGGTCGCGAACCGCGACGCGCTCGACGCGATCATCGGCGGCTTCATCGTCGAGCGCAGCACCGCCGAGAACCTCGCGCTGTTCGAGGCGGCAGGCGTCACCGTCGGCCCGGTCTGCGACATGGGCGAGCTGCTCGATCATCCCTACACCCGAGGCCGCGAGGCGATCGTCGACGTCGAGGACGCCGAGCTCGGCTCGATCCCGATGCACAACGTCGTGCCGCGCCTGGGCGCCACGCCCGGGGGGTTCCGCCGCCCCGCGCCGGCGCTCGGCGAACACACCGACGAGATCCTCGCCGAGCTCGCCCGCCTGCCCTGACCCTCGAAGGACCCGACCGTGCACGTCAGCACCGATGCCCGCGAGCTGCCCGTCTGGCGCTCCATCCTGTTCGTTCCCGCGGTCAGCGACCGGTTCGTCGAGAGCGCGCTCAAGGGCGACGCCGACGCGCTGCAGATCGACCTCGAGGACAGCGTCGGCCCGGCGCAGAAGGACGAGGCGCGCGCGCGCGTCGCCGCGATCGCCGACCGGTTCGCCGCGGCGGGCCGCGAGGTCACCGTCCGCGTGAACCGGCCCTGGCGCATGCTGGTGCGCGACCTCGAGGCGACGGTGCGCGCCTCGGTGAGCGCGATCGCCATGCCGAAGGTGCCCGACGCCTCCTTCGTCCGCGAGCTCGCCGGGGTGCTCGCCGAGCTCGAGCGCGAGCGCGGACTGCCGGTCGGCCACACCCGCGTGATCACGATGGTCGAGGACGCCGAGGGCCTCGCGCATCTCGACGCCATCGCCGCCGCGCACTCGCGCGTGGTGGGCCAGATCATCGGCGGCGAGGACCTGTCGGTGTCGCTCGGCTCGAGCGTCGACGACGACGCGATGTACGTGCCGAACGTCGACAACGTGCGCGCCGCACGCCGCGCCGGGGTGCTGCCGATCGGCTTCGTCGGCTCGGTGGCCGACTACCGCGACATCGACGCGTACCGCGCGCGGATCGTGCGTGCGCGCCGGCTCGGCTTCCTCGGCGCCTTCTGCATCCATCCTTCGCAGGTCGCGATCTGCAACGAGGGCTTCTCGCCCGATCCGGCGGAGGTGGTCGCCGCACGCGAGATGCTCGAGGCCTTCGAGCGCGAGATCGGCGCGGGGCGCGCGGCCTTCGCGTGGAAGGGGCGGATGGTCGACCTCCCGATCGTCGACCGCGCACGGGCGGTGCTCGCCCGCCAGCACGCGATCGACGCGAAGGCGACCCGCGCCGGCTGAGGCGCGACCGCCCCGACGCAGCGCTTCGCCCCCCGACGCAGCGCGTCGCCGCCCCCGACGCAGCGCGTCGCCGCCCGAGGCGCAGCGCGTCGCCGACCGAGGCGCGCCTCCTCAGACGGCGATGGCCGCGCTCGACTGCCCGACCCGCGCGTCCGCCCGGATCAGATCCACCGCCTTCTCCGCGATCATGATCGTCGGCGCGTTGGTGTTGCCGCCGACGATGCGCGGCATGACCGAGGCGTCGACCACGCGCAGTGCCTCGATGCCGTGCACGCGCAGCGAGGCGTCGACGACCGCCTGCGGCCCGGGCCCCATCGCGCAGCTGCCCACCGGGTGGTAGATGGTGTCGGCCCGCTCGCGCAGGAAGACCTCGATCTGCGCATCGGTGACCGCGCTGGCCGAGGCCTGCAGCTCCGTGCCGCCGAAACGCGCGAGCGCGGGCTGACGCAGGATCGATCGCATCAGCGTGAAGCCCCGGACCATCGCCTCGACGTCCTCGCGCTCGGCGAGGAAGGCCGGGTCGATCGCCGGTGCCGCCATCGGGTCGGCGCTCGCCAGGCGCACGCTGCCGCGGCTCTTGGGTCGCAGCAGGCAGACGTGGCAGGAGTAGCCGTGGCCGAACACGGTCTTGCGCCCGTGATCGACGAGCTTGCCGACCACGAAGTGAAGCTGCAGGTCCGGCAGCACCTCCTCCGGACGCGAGCGCAGGAACGCGCCAGCCTCGGCGAAGTTGGTGGTCAACGGTCCGGTGCGGCGTTCGCGCCATTCGAAGACGCCACGCAGCAGCCGTGCGGCCCCCTTCACGGACAGGCCGAACAGTTCAGTCTGGCCCGGTGCATCCACCACCTGCACCACGTCCGGATGGTCGTGCAGCGCACCTCCGACGCCGGCCAGGTCGTGGACCACCGGGATACCGTGCTCGCGCAGGTGGGCGCCCGGCCCGATCCCGGACAGCATCAGCAGCTGCGGCGATTGGAACGCCCCGGCCGCCAGCAGCACCTCGCGCCGCGCGAGCACGCGGGCGCTCGAGCCGTCGGTGCGCCGGTACTCGACGCCGCTGGCGCGCCGTCCGTCGAGCAGCAGCCGGGTCGCGTGCGCACCGGTAATCACCTGGAGGTTGGGGCGTGCGAGCGCCGGCGTCAGGTACGCCTTGGCCGCGCTGCAGCGCTCGCCGTTGCGGTGAGTGACCTGGTACATCCCGACGCCTTCCTGGACCGGGCCGTTGAAGTCCGGGTTCTCGCGCAGGCCGGCCTGGACCCCGGCCTCGACGAAGGCGCGGGCGACGGGGTTCGGCGAGCGCAGGTCGGCGACATTGAGCGGACCGCCCTGCCCGTGCAGCGCGTCGGCGCCACGCTCGTTGTGCTCGGCGCGGCGGAACAGCGGCAGCACGTCGTCCCAGCCCCAGCCCGGGTTGCCGAGCGACGCCCAGTGGTCGTAGTCGGCGGGCACGCCGCGCGCGTAGATCATCGCGTTGACCGAGCTCGAGCCGCCCAGCACCTTGCCGCGCGGCTGGTAGCCGCGCCGCCCGCCCAGCCCGGGCTGCGGCACGGTGTCGAACGCCCAGTTGGCCTGGCCGGTCTTGGCCAGCAGCGCCAGGCCCGCCGGGCAGTGGATCAGCACGCTGGCGTCGGGCGGTCCGGCCTCGAGCAGCGCGACCGTGACCGTAGGGTCCTCGCTCAGGCGGGCGGCCAGCACGCAGCCGGCGGAACCGGCACCGACCACGACGTAGTCGAACCGGGGGGCGGAAGGGATAGCAGTGTCCATGGCGCTTTGTACCCGATCCGCCGCGCCGCTGCACGGCGCGCCGCGGCAACGGCCGCGGCGGGCGGCGCCCCGTGCCGTCTCAGCAGCGAACCGTCAGTCCGCCGTCGACCGCGATCACCTGGCCGGTGATGTACTCGGCCTCGTCGGAGGCGAGGAAGGCCGCGCACTTCGCGATGTCCCAACCCGTCCCCATGCGGCCGGTCGGGCACAGCGCGTTGCGCTTCTCGATCATCTCGGCCTCGGACGCGTACTGCCCGACGATCGCCTTCTCGATGTGCGGCGTGTGCATCATCCCCGGCATGATCGCGTTGGCGCGGATGCCCTTCCTCGCGTACTCCAGCGCGATCGACGCGGTCAGGTGATTGAGCGCCGCCTTGCTCGCGTAGTACGCCGGATACGGGTAGCCGGTGTAGCGGACCGCCGCCACCGACGAGATGTTGACGATCGCGCCCTTGCCCTGCTTCACCATGGTCGGCAGCACCGCCTGGCAGGTCAGGAACACGCTCTTGAGGTTCACGTCCATCGCGTGATCCCAGGCGTCCTCGCTCAGGGTCTCGGTGGTGCCCATCGCCGGCAGGCCGACGTTGTTGTGCAGCACGTCGATGCGCCCGAACCTCGCCAGGACATCGGTCACGACCGATACGATCTGGTCGCGCTTCGTGACGTCGCAGGCCCAGCCCTCGGCCGTGCCGCCCTCGCCGCGGATGATGCCGACGGTCTCGTTCGCCGCATCGATCGCGATGTCGATCGCGGCCACCGTGGCGCCGTCGCGCGCGTACTGCACCGCGGCCGCCTTGCCGTTGCCCCAGCCGGGCCCGACCGAGCCGGCGCCGAACACCACGGCCACGCGGCCGTCGAAACGTCGTGTCATGCAGGTGCTCCCTGGAAGGTTCGGCGGCGGCGGACCCCGGGCCGCCGCCGCGACGTCATCGGCCGCCGACCACCGACGGCAGCCACAGCGAGATCGCGGGCACGTAGGTCACGAGGAAGACCACGAACACCGCCGCCCCCAGGAAGGGCAGCACCTCGCGGTTGACTTCGTCGCTCGGCGCCTTCGCGATCAGCGCGCCGATCGACAGGCAGATGGCCACCGGCGGCGTGATCAGGCCGATCAGCAGGTTGATGCCGACGATCATCGAGAAATGGTAGGGGTCGATGCCGAACTTGGCCGCCACCGGATAGAGCACCGGGCACAGCAGCACCAGCGCCGGCGCGTTCTCCATGAACGTGCCGACCACCAGCAGCAGCACGTTGACCACCAGCAGGAACATCATCGGCCCGCTGATCGAGCCGAGCATCCAGTCGGCGATGCGCTGCGGCGCCTGCTCGTAGGCGAGGAACCACGAGACGATCTGCGCGCCGCCGAGGATGATCATGATCACCGCGGTTGCCCGCGCCGAACCGACCACCGCACGCCAGAGCTTGCGCGCGTCGAGCTCGCGGTGCACGAACAGACCGACGAAGAGCGCGTAGACGACCGCGACCGCCGACGACTCGGTGACGTTGAAGACCCCGGTGCGGATGCCGACGATCAGCAGCACCGGCATCGCCAGCGCCCAGGCCGCGCGCCTGAACGCGATCCACATGCCGCGTCCGTCGACCGCCTCGTGAGTCGGATAGTTGCGCCGGCGGCTGATGACGCCGGCCACCAGCAGCATCGCCGCCGCGTACAGGAGGCCGGGGATCACCGCCGCCATGAACAGCTTGAGCGGCGACAGGTTGGTCAGCACGCTGATCATCAGGAAGGTGATCGACGGCGGGATGATCGGTCCGACCACGTTGGCCGCCGCCGTCAGCGCGGCCGAGAAGCCGCGGCCGTATCCGGCCTTGATCATCGAGGGAATCAGCACCTTGCCGAGCGCCGAGGTGTCGGCGATCGCCGAGCCGGAGATGCCGGCCATCAGCGTCGCCGCCGCGACGTTGCTCATCGCCAGGCCGCCCCGGAAGCGTCCGAACAGCGCGTTGGAGAAGCCGAGCAGCCGGTCGGTCATGCCGCCCTGCGCCATCAGCTCGCCGGCCAGCAGGAACATCGGTATCGCCAGCAGCAGGAAGCTGTCGAGCCCCTGGTAGACCTGCTGCGGCACGATCATCAGGTCGATGCCGCCGACGAACAGCACCGCGATCGTCGCCGACAGCACCAGTGCGAACGCGATCGGCACCGCGAGCAGCAGCAGCACCGCGAGCGCGAGCCCGAGCACCCCGAGCATGGTCATCGCATCACTCCGAATGCAGCGCGGCGTCCACCGGCGGCGTCTCGCCCCCGAGGCGCACCAGCGCGAGCACGATCGCCATCAGCACGGCCCCGACGCACATCGCCGAATACGGGACCGACATCGGGATCTCCATCGCGGCGGACTCCTGCGCGCCGTTCATCACCGCGAAGCGGGTGCCGGCCCAGCCGAGCACGCCGGCGGTCGCCATCACCGCGGCATCCCGCAGGCCGAGCAGCACGACGCGCACGCGCGGCGGCACGGCACCGACCAGCGCGCCCACCGCGATGTGGCCCCCGGTGCGCAGGCAGGCGGCGGTGCCGAGCATGGCCATCCACGCCACCAGCATGCGGGCGAGCTCCTCGGTCCAGGCGGGCGCCCGGCCGATCACGTAGCGCCCGAACACCTGGTAGAAGAGCGTCGCCGCGACGGCGATCAGCATCACGCCGAGCACGACGTCGAGCCCCTGCTCGATGCGACGCGCCCAGACGATGGCCGCGCGGGGCGCGGCCGGCCGGCCGGCCGGCGCACCCTCGGGCGCGCCGGTCCCGGCCCCGAAGGCCGGCTCGATCACTTGACGGCCGCGAACCGGGCGACCCACGGGGCAAGGTCCGGGAACTCCTTGGCGATGTCGCCCAGGCGGACACGGATCGACTCCCGGTCGATGTCGTTGAACTGCATGCCCCGGGACTCGAGCTTCTTGCGCAGATCGCCTTCCATCGCGACCATGCGGTCGGTGGCCTCGAGCATCACGCGGTCGCCCTCCTCCTTCAGCAGCTTCTGGACGTCGGCCGGCAGCTGCTTGAAGCGCGCATCCGAAAAGATCCAGGTCATCGCGCCGATGACATGCCGCGTGTCGATCGCGAACTTCTGGACTTCGTTGAACTTGAAGTTGTCGATGAACTCGAGCGGGTTCTCCTGGCCGTCGACCACGCCCTGCTGCATCGAGGTGAACAGCTCGGCCACGCCCATCGGCACCGGGCTCGCGCCCAGCAGCTCCCAGGTCATCCGGTACATCTTCAGCGGCGGCACGCGCAGCTTCAGGCCCTTGATGTCGGCGACGGTCCGGACCGGCTTGTTCGAGGTCAGCCAGCGCGCGCCGCGGTAGCCGGCACCGATGATGCGGAACGAGGACTTCTTGGCGACTTCCTCCATGAACTCGCCGCCGACCGGGCCGTAGTAGACCTTCTTGAAGTGGTCGACGTCGCGGATCAGGTACGGATAGGCC
>JBIIPQ010000440.1:0-3831 GCA_044342535.1 Burkholderiaceae bacterium | reverse complement strand
CGAAGGCCGAGCGGGCGCACCGGCTGGTGCAGGTGCTGCAGGATTTCCCCAAGCTGCGCGAGCGCGCCACGCAACTGGCCGGCACCATGAGCGGCGGCGAGCAGCAGATGGTGGCCGTCGCCCGCGCCATGATGAGCGCACCGCGTCTGCTGATGCTGGACGAACCCTCGCTGGGTCTGGCCCCGCGCATGGTGGACGAGTTGCTGGCGATGGCCCGGCGCATCGCCGACGCCGGCACCACCGTGCTGATGGTGGAGCAGAACGTCAAGAAGGCCCTGGCCGTGGCCGACCGCGGCTACGTGCTGGAGCGCGGCGCGCTGGTGGCCAGCGGCCCTGCACGCCTGCTGAGCCGCTCCACCGTGGTGCGGGAAGCCTACCTCGGCGCGCAGGCGCAGGACACCACCTCGGCCGCCGATGCGGCACGTCGGGGCCGGACGGACGTGTCCCCGACAACGGCGGCTGCCCCACGATCGTGACGCCGTCCTGAGCATCACCACGCGCTGCTGCGCCGCTGGCCACAGCCTGTGCATCGACACCCCGAACCGCTTCTACCCAACCCCTTCCACATCCCCTGCAGGAGTCCTCCATGTCGGATCTGCCGATGCTGATCAACGGCCTGAAGGTCACGGCCGAGCGGAACGCCACCTTCGAGCGCCGCAACCCGCTGGACGGCACGGTCGCCACACGGGCGCCGGCAGCCTCGCCGGCAGATGCGGTGATGGCGGTGGAGGCCGCCGCCGAAGCCTTCAGGACCTGGAGCGAGACCGGTCCGGGTCTGCGCCGCGCCCTGCTGCTGAAGGCGGCCGATCTGCTGGAGACCCGCACGCCTCAGTTCATCGAGGCGATCTCGGCCGAGACCGGGGCCACCGGCATGTGGGGGGGCTTCAACGTCTTCCTGGCCGCCGGCATGCTGCGCGAGGCCGCGGCCCTGACCACGCAGATCGTCGGCGAGGTGATTCCGTCCGACGTGCCCGGCAGCCTGGCCATGGCGATCCGCCAGCCTGCGGGTGTGGTGCTGGGCATTGCCCCCTGGAACGCGCCGGTGATCCTGGGCGTGCGCGCGATCGCCACCCCGCTGGCCTGCGGCAACACGGTCATCCTGAAGGGCAGCGAGAACTGCCCGCGGACGCACCAGCTCATCATCGAGACCCTGCAGGAGGCGGGCTTTCCGCCGGGCGTGGTCAACTACATCACCAACGCACCGGCGGACGCCGGCGCGGTCGTGGAGGCCATCGTGGCGCACCCGGCGGTGCGGCGCGTGAACTTCACGGGTTCCACCCGCGTGGGCCGGCTGATTGCCATGACCTGCGCCAAGTACCTGAAGCCCGCCGTGCTGGAACTCGGCGGCAAGGCGCCCCTGCTGGTGCTGGACGACGCCGATCTGGACGACGCCGTCAACGGCGCGGCCTTCGGCTGCTTTGCCAACAGCGGCCAGATCTGCATGAGCACCGAGCGACTGATCGTCGATGAGAAGGTGGCCGAGGCCTTCGTGAGGAAACTCGCCACGAAGGCCAAGTCCCTGCCGCTTGGCGACCCGCGCAAGCCCGAGCCCGTGGTGCTGGGCAGCGTGATCGGCATGTCCACGGTCGAGCACTGCAACGCGCTGATCGACGACGCGATCGCCAAGGGTGCCAAGCTCTTGTGCGGCGGCAAGGCCGACAGCACGCTGATGCCGGCCACGCTTCTCGACCACGTGACCCCCGCCATGCGCATCTACCGCGAGGAGACCTTCGGACCGGTCAAGGCCATCGTGCGGGTGCGCGGCATCGAAGAGGCGATCGCCTGCGCCAACGACAACGAGTACGGCCTGTCGGCGGCAGTGTTCGGGCGCGACGTCGCGCGTGCGATGAACGTGGCCCGACGCATCGATACCGGGATCTGCCATGTCAACGGCCCCACCGTGCACGATGAGGCGCAGATGCCCTTCGGAGGCGTCAAGGGCAGCGGCTTCGGGCGTTTCGGCGGCCGCGCTGGCGTGCACGAGTTCACCGAGCTGCGCTGGGTCACGGTTCAGACCACGCCGCGCCAGTATCCCTTCTGAAGCGGCGACCGATCCGCCGCGCCGCCCCTGGAGCACAAGGCCATGACGATCCGTTCCCATCCCCCGTTCCGCGCCGACCATGTCGGCAGCTTCCTGCGCCCGGCCTACCTTCTGCAGGCGCGCGAGCAGAAGGCCAAGGGGGAGATCACCCCCGAGCAACTGCGCGAAGTGGAAGACCGCGCGATCGACGAGATCGTGCGTTTCCAGATCGATGCCGGCCTGCAGTCCATCACCGACGGCGAGTTCCGGCGGACCTACTTCCACATCGATTTCCTCGACCAGCTGGGCGGCGTGAAGACCGACATCCCGTTCACCGTTCGCAAGCCCGACGGCACCGAGGAGCTGGCACCACCGGCCATCCGCGTCATCGACACGGTGCGCCACGTCAGGAACATCCAGCTGGCCGACTTCCAGTACCTGAAGTCGCGAGTGGAGGCCTTGGGCAAGTCCGGCAGCCACGGCCTGCTGCCCAAGGTGACCATCCCCTCGCCCACCATGCTTCACTTTCGCGGCGGGCGCGCGGGCATCAGCCGAGAGGCCTACCCCGAGCTCGACCCGGTGTTCTATGACGACGTGGCGCGGGCCTACGGGGCCGAGCTGCAGTCCCTGGCCGACGCCGGCTGCAGCTACGTGCAGATGGATGACACCAACCTGGCCTACCTGTGCGACGAGCGCATGCGCGAGGGCGCGCGCCAGCGCGGCGATGACCCCAACGAGCTGCCTTACCGCTATGCCGACTTCATCAACAAGGTGGTGGCGCTCAAGCCTGCGGGCATGACCCTGGCCATGCATCTTTGCCGAGGCAACTTCAAGAGCACGCACGCGGCGGCCGGCAACTACGAGCCCGTGGCCGAGGCGCTGTTGTCGCGCATGAATCTGGACGCCTTCTTCCTCGAATACGACGACGAACGCTCGGGCGACTTCCGCCCGCTGCGCCACCTGTCGAAGGGCAAGATCGTGGTGCTGGGCCTGGTGACCACCAAGTTCGGCCAGCTCGAGAGCAAGGACGCCCTCAAGCGCCGCATCGACGAGGCCGTGCAGTACGCCCCCCTCGATCAGCTGTGCCTGAGCCCGCAGTGCGGGTTCTCCAGCACCGTGCACGGCAACAACATCGCCGTGGAAGACCAGCGCCGCAAGCTGCAGCTGGTGGTCGAGACGGCGCAGGACGTCTGGGGCTGAAGGGGCCGATCGCTTCCCGAAAGATCCGCCAGACGCATCGGCGCCCGCTCAGCAGAAGGTGCCGGGCACCAGGATGCCGCGGTCGACGCTGCTCAGCTCGCGCCGGCCGCACAGCGCCATGGTGAGATCGAGTTCGCGAGCGATGATCTCGAGCGCGCGGGTGACCCCCTCCTCGCCCATCGCGCCCAGGCCATACAGGAACGAGCGGCCGATGTAGGTGCCACGAGCGCCCAGGGCCACCGCCTTGAGCACGTCCTGGCCGCTGCGGATACCGCCGTCCATGTGGACCTCGATGCGGTCACCGACCTCGGCCACGACGGCCGGCAGCGAGGCGATCGAGGACAGCGCGCCATCGAGCTGGCGCCCGCCGTGGTTCGAGACGATCAGCGCATCCGCGCCGGTGGCTGCCGCCAGCCGCGCGTCCTCGACATCCTGGATGCCCTTGAGGATCAGCTTGCCGCCCCAGCGTTTCTTGATCCATTCCACATCGCCCCAGTTCAGGCCCGGGTCGAACTGGCCGGCGGTCCAGGCCGACAGCGAGGACATGTCGGCAACGCCCTTCACATGGCCCACGATGTTGCCGAACTGGCGCCGCGGGGTGCCCAGCATGC
>JBIIPQ010000439.1:0-3835 GCA_044342535.1 Burkholderiaceae bacterium | reverse complement strand
CAACCAGACGCTGACGGCGGAGCAGCGCGCCCAGGCGAAGAAGAACTACGAGGAGCTGATCGCCACGGCGCAGTGGCCGAACAAGCCGGACGGCCGGCCGATGAGCTACCTGGCGGCGATCAAGGTCGCGGTGGCCTTCAGCGGCACGAAGAACGAGAAGCGGGCCAAGGAGTTCATCGCGTTCATGATGGAGGACGCGAACCTGATCCCCTATACCGAGGGCTCGCTCGGCCGCTGGTATCCGGTGACGCAGGGCGGCGCGGACCGCACGTTCTGGACGGGCGAGGACAAGCACCGCAAGGCGGTGTCGGACCAGTTCCGCGCGGGCACGGGCACCTTCCCGTTCACGCGCAACTGGCGGTTCACGATCCTGAACAACGAGAACGTCTGGGCCAAGGCGATGAGCCGCATCGTCAACGACAAGTGGACGCCCGAGCGCGCGGCCGACGAGCTGATCGAGCGCGTCAACCAGGTCGCGGGCAAGCAGTCGTGAGCCGCGCCCGCGGCTGACCGATGTCGGCGAGCGCACCGTCGATCGAGCCGGTCGCGCCTTCGGGCGCGGCCGGCTCGCGCGCGCGCGGCACGGGGCCGTACCGGCCCGCGTCCTGGAACACCGTCGGGCTGCTGCTCGTCGTCCCGTACGCGCTGCTGTTCCTGCTCTTCGTGCTCTATCCGGTGCTCTACGGGTTCTCGCTCGCGCGCGACCCGCAGAGCTACGTGCGGCTGTGGCAGGACCCGGTCTTCGGGAACGCGGTGCTGAACTCGGCGCTGTTCCTGCTGGTGGTGGTCAACATCAAGTTCGTGCTCGCGCTGTTCCTCTCGGGGTTCTTCGTGCACGAGCGCTGGTGGATCCGCATCCTGGCGGTGCTCTTCATCCTGCCGTGGGCGGTGCCGTCGATCCCGACGATCCTGTCGTTTCGCTTCATGCTGAACCCCGAGTGGGGGATCATCAACACGCTGTACTTCAACCTCACCGCGCTCGACGGGCCGAACTGGCTGAACGACCGCTGGATCGCGTTCTCGATGGCAGGGATGGTCCACATCTGGAAGTCGCTGCCGTTCTGGACGCTGATCCTGGTCACCGGACGGCTCGCGATCAGCAAGGACCTCTACGAGGCGGCGTCGGTGGATGGCGCGTCGCGCTGGCAGCAGTTCCGCCACATCACCTGGCCGTCGATCGCCACGCTCTACATCACCTGCACGCTGCTCTCGATGATCTGGACGCTGGGCGACTTCAACAGCGTCTACCTGCTGACCGGCGGCGGACCCTCGGACCTCACGCACGTGCTGGCCACGCTCGGCATCCGCTACCTGAGGCTCGATCAGGTCGACATGGCGATGGCGACGATCGTGGTCGCGACACCGCTGGTGCTGCCGCTGATGGTCTACATGATGAAGCGCCTGTCGCGCGGACCGGGCGAGGACTGACGCGCGATGCGACGCCTGATGAACGAGGCTGGCCTGTGGCTGATCGGCATCCCGGTCTTCCTGTGGACCGTGCTGCCGCTGTATCACATGATGCTGTTCGCGCTCTCGACCAAGGACAGCGCGTTCTCGGGCAAGCTCTGGCCGCAGCCCGCGACGCTGCGCAACTTCGAGATCGTGCTCTCGCAGCAGCACCACTACCTGGGCAACTTCTGGGCGCAGCTCGGCTCGAGCGTGCTGATCGCGGCGGCCACCGGCGTGCTGACGCTGACGGTCGCGACCGCGGCCGCCTTCGCGATCAGCCGGCTGCGCGTGCGCGGCGGTCGCTGGGTGATGAACGCGGCGCTCTTCACCTACTTCATCCCGGCCGCCTTCCTCGCGGTGCCGATGTACAAGACGATGGGCCTGTACGGGCTGCTGAACAACCGCTGGGCGATGATCATCGCGATGGTCACGCTCGCCTCGCCGTACGCGATCTGGGTGCTCAAGCAGGCCTCCGACAAGCTGCCCGTCGAGCTCGACGAGGCGGCGATCATGGACGGCGCGACCGCGATGCAGCTCTTCCGGCTGGTCTACCTGCCGCTGATGGTGCCCTCGCTGGTGGCGATCGGCGTGTACGCGGTGCTGCTCGCCTGGAACGAGTACCTGTATGCGTTCCTGCTGCTGTCCGACGAGCGCGAGATCACGCTCGCGGTGGCGCTCGGCCTGTTCCTGTCGGCCGACGACTCGCCCTGGGAACTGCTGATGGCCACCGGCGTGCTCTATGCGCTGCCGCCGGCGGCGATCTACTACGCGTTCAAGCGCTACATGGTGTCGGGCCTGACGGCGGGCGCGGTCAAGAGCTGAGGCCGGCTCGGGAATCGCTCGGCAAGCGCAGCGACGGCTGCGGGCCGTGGTCGGGCAGCCTGTGCATCGTCGGCATCATCGACGAAGAACCGCACCAGGACGTTCGTGTCCAGGGCCCTCATGACTTTCCGTGCCGCGACCGGGTCAGCAGCGACGCAGGGTCGAATGCCTCCAGGCTGCGTGGAACACCCCGAGCGGGCGCCTTGACCATGCCCACCCCGTGCCCGACCGTGAAGTCGTTGCGCCCGTCCCGGTCCACGCCGCGCAGCAGCCAGAGAGGCCGCGTCGAGAAGTCCACCGTGTACCCGCTCCCGTCCCCCGGCTTCATCAGCGTGCGGTCGAACAGCGAGGTCGACGGCATGTAGCGGATCGCGACGCCCGCGCGGCGCTTCGGCGAGCGGTTCGCGGCGGCACCGTGGATCATGTAGACATCGTGCATCGACATCTGGCCGGGCTCGAGCTCGATGTCGACCGCCTGCGTGACATCGAACGCAGAGTCCTCGGTGCGCTGGTTCAGGACCAGGTCGGTGCGCGCCTCGGTCAGGTGCGGCAGCAGCGCCCGGTCGCGATGCGAGCCCGGGATCACGCGCAGGCAGCCGTTCTCGACCTTCGACTCGTCGAGCGCGACCCAGATGGTGCAGGTGGCGAGCGGGCGGATCGGCCAGTAGTGGCCGTCCTGATGCCAGGGGGTCTCGAGGCCGTCGCCGCCGGGCTTGCAGAAGATCTGGCAGCCCCAGAGGATCACGTCCTCGCCGATGAGCTGCGCGACCATGTCGATGAGGGCAGGGTCGCGCGCGAGCTCGAGGAAGTCGGCGCTGCCGCGCACGCCCTCGGCGTTCTTGCCTTCGATGTGGATGCTGACCAGCCGCTCGGGGCGGATGTCGGGGTTCTCGCGGATCAGCCGGTCGAGCGTGCCGCGCAGGTGCGCGAGCCGGTCTTCGGGGATGCGGTACTCGGGGACGATCCAGCCTTCGCGCTGGTAGCGGGCGATGTCGTCGGGGGCGAGCCGGGCCATGGTGTGTCTCCTCGATGCCCGGCGCGGCATGGGCGTCGGGACGTGCAGACAGTGTATGCCGCCGCCGGCGGGCCGGGCCGGCGCCGTTCCGATCGTCGACTCGGCCGGGCCCCTCGAGACTTGACGCCCCCACTGCCACGGGCAGAAGCTCTTCTCCGACCGGTCCACCCGGCAGCGTCCACGACGTACCCCCCCCAGAGGAGACACCATGACCATCGAGACCCGATCGATCACGACCGCAGACGGCGTGCGGCTCAACGTGCTGGAGGCGGGCCGCGGCAAGCCGCTGGTGCTGATCCCCGGCTGGTCGCAGACCGCCGCCCAGTTCCGGCGTCAGCTCGACGGCCTGTCGGACCGCTACCGCGTGATCGCGATCGACATGCGCGGCCACGGCGACTCGGACAAGCCGGCGCACGGCTACCGCATCCAGCGTCTGGCGCAGGACGTGCGGCAGGTGCTGGTGGCGATGGACCTGCAGGACGTCACGATCCTGGGACATTCGATGGGCTGCTCGGTGCTGTGGTGCTACTTCGACCTGTTCGGCGCGGA
>JBIIPQ010000103.1:0-11929 GCA_044342535.1 Burkholderiaceae bacterium | reverse complement strand
GACGATCTCGTTGGCGTTGCCGTAGGCCATCAGCCCGGCGAGCGAGCCGCGTCCGGCCATCCGGTAGCGCCCGGAGTTGTAGATCACGATCAGGTCGATGCCGCCGGCCTCCTCGCACTTGGCGGACAGGCCGGTACCCGCGCCGCCGCCGATGAGCGGGCGGCCGACGGCGATCTTGCCGCGGAAGCGCTCGAGCAGCGTGGTCCTAGCGATGCGGGGCATACGTCGTGCGTCCTTGAGTCGATGAGGGGAGTGCCGAGACCTCGCGCCAGGCCGCGACCAGCGTGTCGGCGAAGGCCTCGTCGTTGACGTGCAGGGGCAGGCGCTGCAGCCGGCGCTGCGGGCCGGCGCGGAACAGGGTCTCGATCGTACCGAACAGCATCCGGTCGGCCTCGGGGTCGTGGAAGGGCTGGCCCGGCCGGTCGATGGCCGACACGCCACCCTCGGGGATCAGGAAACGCACCGGGCCGGCCATCGCATTGAGCTTGCCGGCGATGAACTCGCCGATCGCGCGGTTCTCGTCGACAGTGGTGCGCATCAGCGTCACCGTCGGGTTGTGGCGGTAGAGCCGACGCGATCGGAAGCGCTCGGGCACCGACTCGAAGGCGCCGAAGTTGACCATGTCGAGCGCGCCGCAGGAGCCGACGTAGGGCAGCGCATGCTGCGCGAAGACATCGAGCCGCGTCGGGCCCGCGGACAGCGTGCCGCCGACGATCTCGTCGGCCACCTCGGTGGTGGAGACGTCGATGACGCCGACCAGCAGCCCGGAGCCTGCGAGCTTCTCCATGCTCTGGCCGCCGACGCCGGTCGCATGGAAGACCAGGCAGTCGTAGTCGGCCTCGAGCCGCTTGGTCACCGCCTGCACGCAGGGCGTGGTGACGCCGAACATGGTGAGTCCGAGCGCGGGCCGCGTGATCGTGGACTCGGCGGGCGGATGGGTCACCATGCCCGCCAGCGCGTGCGCGGCGTTGGCCAGCACCTTCTCGCTGATGCGGTTGATGCCCTGTACGTCTGTCACCGAATACATCATGCACAGGTCGCTCGGGCCCACGTAGGGCCGCGTGTCGCCGCTGGCCATCGTGGACACCATGACCTTGGGCACGCCGATGGGCAGTGCCCGCATCGCGGGCGTGGCGAGCGAGGTGCCGCCCGAGCCGCCGGCCGAGATGATGCCGCCGAGGTCGCGACGCGTGAGGACGTAGCGCTCGAAGGCGAGCGCCATCGCGCTGACGGCGCTGCCGCGGTCGCCGCTGAACACCGCCGACTCGCCGTCCGGATGGTGGCGCGCGACCTCGCGCGGATGCACGCTGGCGGGCGAGGGCCGGCCCGAGGTCGACAGGTCCACGGTGACGACCCGCAGCCCCAGGCGCTCCAGGCACTGGCGCAGGAAGAACAGCTCGCGCGCCTTCGTGTCGAAGGTGCCGGCCACGTAGGCGGCGCGCCCGCTGGTCGCGGCCACCGGGAACTCCAGCACCTTCGCGGCCGCCGCGGCGCTGCGCAGGGCGGGTGCGGACGAGGCGGCCCCGGTCTGCGCGGCGGCATCGGCCGTCGGTGCCGGGACGGACGCCGTACCCCAGCGGTTGATGCTGCCGACGGTGCGCGGGGCGAGGTCATCGAGCGAGGGCGCGCCGTCGCCGTGCGCGCGCCGCACCGTGTAGACCTGGAGCGGCTCGTCCGGTGCCGATGCCGCCGCCGCGAGCGCCGCCGCCGTGTCGTCGGGCTCGGCCTCGAGCTCGTGGCCGCCGCTGCGCACCCCGAGCAGCTGCTCCTGCAGCGCGCGGTCGGCGGCCAGCGCGGCCGCGGCCATCTGGTGGGCGATGCGGCCGTTCACCATCACGCCGATGGTGTCCGCGACCTCGAGCGCGACACCCAGGTTCTGCTCGATCAAGAGGATCGAGATCTCGCCCTCGGCGGCCAACGTGCGCAGCGACTGCGCGACATGCTCGACGATGACGGGCGCCAGGCCCTCGGTGGGCTCGTCCATCACCAAGAGGCGCGGTGCGAGCAGCAGCGCGCGGCCGATCGCCAGCATCTGCTGCTCGCCGCCGGAGAGCTGCCCGCCGCCGTTGCCCTTGCGCTCGGCCAGCCGCGGGAACATCGCGTAGACGCGGTCGATCTCGCGCTTGTGGCGCGCCACCAGGCGCAGCGTCTCGTCCACGGTGAGCGAGGGCCAGACGCGCCGGCCCTGCGGCACGTAGGCGATGCCGCGCTGCGTGATCTGGTTGGGGCTCAGCCCGAGGATCTCCTCGCCCGCCAGCCGGATGCTGCCGGCGGCGGGCACCAGCCCGGTGACGGCGTTGCACAGCGTGGTCTTGCCCATGCCGTTGCGCCCGACGATGCCCTGCACGCCCCGATCGAGCTGCAGGCTCACGCCCTGCAGCGCATGGGCGCGTCCGTAGTGGACGTCGAGCCCCTCGATGACCAGCAGCGGCACCCCCGAGGCCCTGCCGGGCGGCTCGGTGCGGGAGAACCAGCCCATCAGTGCTTGCCTCCCATGTAGATGGCCTGCACCTGCGCGTCGTTCTCGATCTCATCGGGCGTGCCGTGCCGCAGCACGCGCCCGTTGTGCATCACCGTGACCCGCTCCACCACGCGCAGCGCGATGTCCAGGTCGTGCTCGATGAGCACGAAGCTCATGTGCGCCGGCAGCCCGCGCAGCAGCGCCACCAGCTCGCGCCGCTCGGCGGGCGACAGGCCCGCTGCCGGCTCGTCGAAGAGGATGAGGCGCGGTGCGCCCGCGAGCGCCATGCCGATCTCGAGCTGGCGCTGCTGCCCGTGCGCCAGGTTGCCCACCAGCTCGCCGGCCAGGTGGTCCAGGCGCACGCGGTGAAGGATGTCGTCGGTGGCGGCCTGCGAGGCGTGACCCCGTCCGGCGCGCCAGAAGCTGAAGCGGCCGCTGGCCACGCCGCGCACCGCCAGGAACAGGTTGTCGCGCACCGTCAGCTCGCGGAACAGCAGCGAGGACTGGTAGGTGCGCCGCAGCCCCTTGCGGATGCGCTCGTGGGGCTGCAGCGCGGTGACGTCCTCGCCGAAGAACAGGATGCGTCCCGCTGTCGGCGGGAAGTCCCCGGTGATCGCATTGAAGAGGGTCGTCTTGCCGGCGCCGTTGGAGCCGAGCACGGCGTACTTCTGACCCGCGGCGACGGTCAGCGACACGTCGTCGACGGCGCGCAGGGCACCGAAGGCGCGTGTCACGCCCTCGAGCACCAGCGCGTCGCCGGACATCAGCGGCCGCGAGGCCGCCGATGCCGTCGGGCGCACCGAGGCGGTTCGCCGTGCGGGATGGTCGCTGATCGAAGCCATGGGTCAGCCGTGCGCCGGATCGGTCAGGGGCAGGCCGGCACGTCGCGCGTGCCCATCTGGAACTCTTCCTTCTTGATGCCCAGCAGCTGGTCGATGTTGTCGACCTTGCGCGCCACCTTGGTGGTGAGGTTGCCCTGCGCGTCCTTGACCACCTCGGTCACGAAGGTCGTGCCGATGGCCTGCCGGTTGGCGTCGAGCCGCACGTCGCCGGTGGGGGTCTTGAGGACCATCTTGCTCAGCGCCTCGCGGTACTTCGCATGCTGGCCGCCCAGATCGCCGTTGACTGCGGCCAGGCCGTCGAGCGCCGCCTTCATGTTGACGTAGTACACGTACGCGAACAGGCTGGGGCTCGGGAACCCGCCGGCCGAGACCGGGAAGTTCTTCTGGTAGTCGGCCACGAAGGCCTTCCACTCGGCGCCGTCGAAGCTGTCCGCCACCGGGCCGGCGGAGATCGTGCCGACCAGCGAGTCGCGCCGCTTGCCGCGGTAGTTCAGCACGTCCTGGCTCACCGTGATGGAGCCGCCCATCATCGGCTTGTCACCGCCCGCGGCCTCGTACTGGTTCAGGAAGTTGACCGCGTCGGCGCCGCCCAGCACCACCAGCAGCGCATCGACGTCCTTCGGGATGCGGGCGATGACCGACGAATAGTCCTTGCCCCCCAGCGGCACCCAGGCCTTGAGCGGCACCTTGCCGCCGAGCCTGCAGTACTCGGCCATGAAGCCCTGCACCTGCGAGTACGGGAACGCGTAGTCCTCCGCGATGATCATCGTGCGCTTGTAGCCCTTGTCCATGGCCGCCTTGCCCAGGCCGACCATCCACTGCGCACCCTCGGTGTTGAAGCGGAAGAAGTTGGGGCTCGGGCTGACCAGCGTGGTGGCCTGCGCGCCCGAGCCGCCGTTGATGAAGGTGGTCTGCGGCTGCGTCTTGGAGTAGTCCTTGATCGCGATGCCCTCGCCGCCCGACAGCGGGCCCACCAGGATGTCGACCTTGTCCTGCTCGACCAGCTTGCGCGCCGCGTTGACCGCGACGTCGGGGTTGGCGTTCGAGCTCGCCTTGACGATCTCGATCTTGCGTCCCGCGACCGTGCCGCCCGCCTGCCGGACGGCCAGCTCCGCGCCGCGCATGCCGTCCGCGCCGCCGGCCGCGAACGGCCCCTCGAGCGTGGCCAGCAGGCCGATCTTCACCGGCGTGCCCTGCTGCGCGATCGCGCCGCTGCCGATCGTGGCGGCGACGGCGGCACTCACGGCGCCGAGAACCCAGACTCGCTTGTTCATCTTCACGGTTGTCTCCTGGTGGTTGAAATCACGGCCTGCTTCGTTCCGAGCCGAGAGCGGAGCTTCGCCCAGAGTCCGAGCAGACCGTCGGGGGAAAACAGCACGATGGCGAGGAACACGCCGCCGATGACGAGGTTGAAGCGCTCGCGATCGATCAGGTCGATCGCGAAGGTCTGCAGCAGGATGAAGACGATGGCGCCGAGGAACGCGCCGATGGGATGCTTCATGCCGCCGAGCACGGCGATCACCAGCACGTTGATCAGCCAGCCGGTGCCGACCGAGCCTGGGGTGATCAGGCCGTTGTACCAGACGAGCAGCACGCCGCCGGTGCCCGCGAGCAGGCCCGAGACCGCATACGCCGCGACCCGGTGGGCGGTCACGTCGAAGCCGAGCGAGCCCATGCGTCGCGCGTTGTCGCGGGTGCCCTGCAGCGCGATGCCGAAGGGCGTGCGCACCAGCCACTTGATGAACAGGTAGCCGGCGAGGGCGCAGGCGAGCGTCAGAAAGTAGAAGGGGCGGGGTTCGCGCCAGTTCAGGCCCAGCACCTCGGGCGGGTAGACCTTCTGGAAGCCCTGGAAGCCGTTGAACACCGTGTAGTTCTGCAGCACCAGGTAGTAGAACGCGACCCCGATGGCAAGCGTGATCATGATCGTGTAGATGCCGTCGGTGCGCACCGACAGCCAGCCGATCAGCGTGCTGCAGGTGACCGCGATGACCAGCGCGCTGGGCACCACCACCCACCACGGCCAGCCCAGGCTGCTGGCGGTCCCGCTCGTGCCCAGCACGGCCACGGCATAGCCGGCGATGCCGGCCACCGTCATCTGCGCGAGCGACACCATGCCTCCGTAGCCGGCGAGGAAGGTCAGCGACAGCGCGATCAGCCCGAACACGAGCGACTGCGCGGCGACCTGGTACAGCATGAAGGGGCTGGCGATGAAGGGCAGCAGCAGCACGAACGCCGCCACGAGCCAGTGGCGCGGCGACAGCGTGCGCCAGAGGAACTTGAGCCAGTGCGGCGCGTCGCTGTCGGCGTAGGGATCGGGCTCCGCGGCCGGCGCGATCCCCGGCCGACCGAGGGCGCCCGGCGATGCCGACGAGGGGGACGGCGGCCTGACCGGCGCCCCCGTCGGGCCGGCGTTCATCGCACGGCGCCAGCGTGCGGCGCTCACGCCGGACGCCCCATGATGCCGCGCGGCCTGAACGCCAGGACCGCGATGAGAATGACGAAGGTGAAGACGACGCTGTAGGTCGGCGCGTAGGCCAGCCCGTAGGTCTCGGCCAGGCCGAGGATCGCGGCCCCGATCGCCGCGCCGACCACGCTGCCCATGCCGCCCACGATCACGACGATCAGCGACGCGAGCAGCAGGCGGGTGTCCTCGCCGGGCACCATGCTCAGTTCCACCGCGCCGATCACGCCGCCGAAGCCGGCCAGGCCCGCGCCCAGCATGAAGGTCACCGCGAACACCAGGTTCACGTTGACGCCCGACGCCGCCAGCATCGCCCGGTCGTCGACGCCGGCCCGGATCATCGCGCCCACGCGGGTGCGGTTGAGAAGCCACCAGAGGAAGAGGCCGATCGCGATGCCGAAGCCGAGCAGGCTCAGGCGGTACGCCGAATAGGCCTTGATGATCGGAATGCCACGGATCGGGCCCTGGAGCCACTCGGGGGCCTCCATCTGGTAGACCTGCCCGGTGAAGATCCACAGCAGCACGTCGGCGATCACGATGGACAGGCCGATGGTGACCATCGTCTGGCGCAGGTCCTGTCCCTGCATGCGCCGCAGGACCAGCACCTGGATCAGCAGGCCTGCGATGGCCGCGGCGAGAAAGCCCGCGGCGAGCGCGATCACCCACCAGCCGGTCTTCGCCGCCACCACGTAGCCGACGTAGCCCCCCAGGAGGTACAGCGAGCCATGGGCCAGGTTGACGTTGCGCATCAGCCCGAACACGAGCGTGAACCCGCTGGCCACGATGAAGTACAGCGAGGCCAGTGTCAGGCTGTTGAGCATCGTGACCAAGTACAGGCGCGGGTTGTCCACCAGCGCCCAGATCGAGAACACGGCGATGGGGCCGCCCACCAGCAGCCAGGTCGCGAGGCGCTGACCCTTCGTCATGGCCGCATGCTCGCCCGCGCCCTCATGCCGCACGCCCCCAGGCGCCCTGCGAGGCGATGGCGGGCGCCTTGGCGAACACGCCGTCCTTCATGACCGCGAGGAGGCGCTTCGGGTCGCGCAGGATCGACAGGTTCGCGAGCGGGTCACCGTCCACCAGCAGCAGGTCGGCGAGGAAGCCGTCCTTGACCGCACCGAGCTCGTGCCCGCGCATCATGATCTGGCCGCCGTAGACGGTGGTCGCGCGGATCGCTTCCATCGGCGTCATGCCGAGGTACTTCACGAAGAACTCGAGGTCGCGCGCGTTCTGGCAGTGCGGCGTGAACGCGAAGCCGTAGTCGCCGCCGGGCAGCACGCGGATGCCGCGCCGGTGCATCTTGGAGAGCGACTCGAGCGCCGCGTCCCATTCCTCCTGGTAGCCCCAGCCGGTCGCGATCTCGCGGGTGATGCCCCAGGGCTCGCTCTCGTTGAGCAAGGCGTACAGGATGGCGATGCCCGGGGCCACGAAGATGCGGTCGCGCGCGGCTTCCATCATGTCGAGCGTCTCCTCGTCGGTGAAGCTCGCGTGGTAGATCAGCTCGATGCCATGACGCAGCGCCTGCTTGACGCTCGCGGCCGAGCGCGCGTGCACGAGGATGCGCTTGCCGCGCATCTTCACTTCCTCGGCGGCGGCGGCCACTTCGGCGTCGGTCATCCAGGTCGTGTGCGAGCCGGCGCCGGGCACGAAGTTGTCGCCCGACAGGTTGAGCTTGATGCTGTCGACGCCGTACTTGAGGAACATGCGCACCACGCGGCGCATCTCGTCGGCGCCGTTGACGTTGACCCCGAAGCTGAACTCGGGGAACGGCAGGTGCGGCAGCGTCTCGTCGCCGAGGCCGCCCGGCACGGTGATCTCCTGGCTGGCCGCCAGGTAGCGCGGTCCCTTGACCTGTCCGGCGTTGATCGCGTTGCGGATCACCACGTCCAGGCGCGGCTTGGCGCAGGCCGCGCCCAGGCAGCTGGTGAAGCCAGCCTGCAGGTAGCGCGCGGCCACCTTGGCGCACCACAGCACATGCTCCTCGAGCGGCATGGTCTGGATGCCGGCCAGGGTGGCGGCGTCGTTCCACGAGAAGTGGGTGTGCGCCTCGACCATGCCCGGCATGAGCGTCGCGCCGGCGCCGTCGATGACGGTGGCCGCGCTCGGGCGGATCGGGGCGGTGCTGCGGCCGACCTGGGCGATGCGGTTGCCCTGCACGAGCACGCTGCCCGCGTACGGCAGCGTCCCGGTGCCGTCGAGGATGCGCACGTTGGTGAAGAGGACCTCGTTCATGCCGATGCTCCTCAGGCCGCCCAGCGGGTGGCGTTGCGCGGGCGCACGGGCGGTGCGCGGTGGAACTCGCCGTCCTTCATCACGGCGAGGATCCGGGCCTTGTCCTGCAGGATGGTGATGTCGGTGAGCGGGTCGCCGTCGACCAGCAGGATGTCGGCGAGGCAGCCCTCGCGGATGTAGCCGATCGACTTGCCCATGCGCATCATCGGTCCGCCCCAGGCGGTGGCCGACAGCAGCGCCTCCATCGGGCTCATGCCCACCACCTTCACGAAGGTCTCGAGGTCCTTCGCATTGGTGCCGTGCGGCGTCCAGGCGAAGCCGTAGTCGCCGCCGGGCAGGATGCGGATGCCGCGGCGGCGCATCGCCTTCATGCTCTCCACCGCCGCCTCGAGCTCGCGGTGGTAGCCCATCTTCTTCGTGATCTCCGGCGTCAGCCCCCACTTGCCCGCTTGATGGCTGGTGTTGATCAGCCAGGCCAGCCCGGGCGCGACGAAGTGCTCCATCTTGCGGGCCTCGAGCATGTCGAGCGACTCCTCGTCGGTGAAGCTCGCGTGGTAGATCACCTCGATGCCGAGCTTCACGCACTGCTTGATGGACCAGGTGGAGCGCGCATGCGCGGCGACGCGCTTGCCCCATGCCTTCGCCTCCTGCACGCAGACCGCGATCTCCTCCTCGGTGAACTGGCTCATCTCGCCCGGCATGCCGGTGATGGACTCGCCGCTCAGGTTGATCTTGAGCGAGTCCACGCCGTACTTGGCGAACATGCGCACGCAGCGGCGCATCTCCTCGGCGCCGCTGACGATGGCGCCGAATGCGAACTCGTGCTGAGGCAGGTGCGGCGCGGTGGTGTCGCCCAGGCCGCCGGGCACGGTGATCTCCTGACTGGCGGCCAGGTAGCGCGGGCCGACGATGGTGCCGTCGTTGATCGCGTTGCGGATCACCACGTCGAGGCGCGGCTTGGCGGCAGCAGCGCCCACGCAGCTGGTCCAGCCCATGTCGAGGTACTTCCGGGCGACCTCGGCGCACCACAGGATGTGCTCCTCGGGCGGCATGCGCTGGATGGCGTCGAGGCTCGGCTGGTCGTTCCAGGAGAAGTGCGTGTGCGCCTCGACCATGCCGGGCATCAGGAACGCGCCCGCGCCGTCGATCACCTGCGCGCCGAGCACCGCGTGCGAGGGCTGGCCGTAGACGGTCCGCGCGACGCGGCTGATCCGGTTGCCCTGCACGAGCACGTCGCCGGTGAACGGCGTCTCGCCGCCGCCGTCGAAGATGCGCACGTTGGTGAAGAGGACGTCGGCCATCGGTTGCTCCTGCGTCAGCGCTGACGTTCGAGGAAGGACCGCAGCGCGCGCTGCGATTCCGCGGGGCGTTCCAGGGTCGGCCAGTGACCGCAGCGCCCGAGCGTCTCGATGCGCGCGTCGCGCAGCCGGTCGGCGAGCTGGCGGGCGCCGGACAGCGGCGTGACGCGGTCCTCGTCGCCGTTGACCACGAGCACCGGGCAGGTGACGAGCTCGGTGCGGGCGCCCTGTGCCTCGGCGAGCGCCAGGCAGTTGCGCGCGAAGCCCTCGGCGTCCTGGGCGAGCACCGACTCGCGCACGTAGGCCACGGTCAGCGGCTGCTGCGCCTGGCTGCTGGGCGAGAGCGCGAACTCGGAGATGCCTTCGGCGGTCTCGAACAGGCCCTGGGCGCGGACCGTCGCGGCGCGGGCGCGCATTCCGTCGCGCATGGCGGCCGACGGCTCCCAGAGCGCGCCGAACAGCGCCAGGCTGCGCGCGAGGGCCGGCGACCGCACCGCCAGATGCTGGCAGATCAGGGTGCCGAAGGAGTGACCGACGAAGTGCGCGCGTGCGATGCCCAGCGCGCCGCAGACGCGCACGAGCGCGTCCGCATGCGACTCGGCCGACAGCGGCGCGCCGTCGGCCGCGGCGTACGCCCGGTGCGAGCGGCCCGCGCCCGGCAGCTCGACCCGGACGCAGCGCCAGCGCGCGAGCGCGGGCAGCAGCGGCGTCCAGACGTTCATCGTGCCGCCCAGGCCGTGCACGAAGACCACCGCGTCGCCATCGCCGCGCGTGTCCACTGCCATCCGGTCGATCCACACGATGGCCATGTTCAGTCCCCGATGGACGCGGTGAAGCGGTTCTCGATCGCGCCGATGCCGTCGATCTCGACGCGCACCACGTCGCCCTCGCGCAGCCAGCGCGGCGGCTCGAAGCCCATGCCGACGCCCGCCGGCGTGCCGGTGGCGATCACGTCGCCCGGCCGCAGCGTGATGCCGCGCGAGCAGGTCTCGATCAGCGTGGGGATGTCGAAGATCATGTCGCGGGTGCTGCCGTCCTGGCGCAGCTCGCCGTTGACCCAGCCGCGCACGCGGGTGTCGCGGCCGTCGAGCGCGTCGGCGGTGACGACCCACGGGCCCATCGGGCAGAAGGTGTCGAAGTTCTTGCCGAGGTCCCACTGCTGGTGGCGCATCTGCACGTCACGCGCGGTGACGTCGTTGACCACGGTGTAGCCGAACACGTGCTCCATCGCACGGCCGCGCCGGATGTCGCGGCCGCCCCGTCCGATGAGCACCGCGAGCTCGGACTCGTAGTCGATCTGCACCGAGACGGTCGCACCGGGCAGGCGTACCGGATCGTGCGGACCCACCACACATTCGGCGAGCTTGGTGAACACGATCGGCCAGCCGTCTTCCGGAGGCATCTGCGAGCGGAACACGGTGCCGGCGAGTTCGGCCGCGTGCGCGCGGTAGTTACGGCCGACGCAGAAGATCCCGCGGCGCGGCCGCGGCAGGGGGGCGCGCAGCGTGATCGCGTCGACCGGGAGCCGCGGGCCGGTGGCCGGCGGCAAGGGCTCGCCGCGTACCAGCAGGTCGACGAGGTCGAGCACGCCGCGCTCGGGCCGCGTCACCGCGAGCGGCGTCGCCTCGCGGCTGCATGCGGAGATGCTGCCAGCGTGATGACGGCCACCCCAGGTCCAACTCGCCAGTCGCATGAAGCGTGTCTCGGTTGGGCCCGTTGTCTGCCGACGCTTGCCGGTCTGCCGCGAGCCGTTGTCACCTGTGCGCCGACCCGTGTCGGGCGAATGAGACTTGCGTCTCAAAACAGGATGGAGCGAGTATAGACACCGTATCGCGCGGATCACAAGCGCGGATTCGAAGCACGCCCGTCCCGGAGCCGTCCTGATCTCCCGCACTAAGTCCCCGCCCCGCGGGCCGACCGTCGCCCCGGTGCCCGACCGCGGCGTCAAGCCCGCGACCGTGCGCCTGCTGCTCGACACGGCGATGGCGCTCATCCAGGCTGACGGTCACATTCCCTCGGTGGCAGAGGTGGCGGTGCGCTCCGGCGTGTCGCGGGCGACCGCGTACCGGTGCTTCGGCAGCCGCAGCGCGCTGATCAGCGCGGTGGTCGAGGCCTCGCTCGGCCCGCTGCGCGCGCTGTCCTCGGACGATCCGGACGGGCGCGCTCGAGTGCGCGAGCTGTTCACCGCCACCTTCCCGCGCTTCAAGGAGTTCGAGCCGCAGCTGCGTGCGGCCGCCCTGCTGGCGCTGGAGCAGTGGGGGCGGGAGCGTGCAGGTCTGCTCGAGGAAGTGCCGTACCGGCGGGGGCACCGGATCCGCATCCTCTCCCACGCGATCGAGCCGCTCGCGCTGCCGCCCGCGCTGCGCGATCGGCTCCACCGCGCGCTGTCGGTGGTCTACGGCATCGAGCCGTACGTGATCCTCAAGGACATCTGGGGCCTGCCGGACCGAGAGGTCGAGCGCATCGCCCTGTGGATGGCCGACACGCTGGTCGATGCTGCGCTGCGGGAGGCCCAGGCGAGCCCCGCGCCGAGGCGCAGGGCCGGGCGCGCGTCCGATGCCGAGCCCGTGTCGGCCGTCGTGTCGGCGACCCTGCCCGCGCGGCGCCGGCGGACGACCGCGCTAGGTGTGAAGCG
>JBIIPQ010000438.1:0-3856 GCA_044342535.1 Burkholderiaceae bacterium | reverse complement strand
CCGATCCGCGGGCCGCCCGGCCGACGCGCACCCCTTCCGGAGACAGCGATGACGACACCGACGAGCGCCCCCGTTCCGTTCCGCCTGCACGTGCCCGACGAGGACCTCGCCGATCTGCACGAGCGCCTCGCCCGCACGCGGTTCCCCGAGACTCCGCCGGGCGAGCCGTGGGCGACCGGCACCGACACCGCCTTCCTGCGCGAGGCCGTCGCGCACTGGAAGGACGGCTTCGACTGGCGTGCGCAGGAGGCTCGGCTCAACGCCTTCCCGCAGTACACCGTGCCGATCTCGGGCATCGACCTGCACTTCCTGCACGTGCCCGGCGTGCGCGCGCCCGGCGCCCCCGAGCCGATGCCGCTGCTGCTGTCGCACGGCTGGCCGGGCTCGGTGCTCGAGTTCCTGGACCTGATCCCGCGCCTGACCGATCCGGCGCGCTTCGGTGGCGATCCGGCCGACGCGTTCACCGTGGTCGCGCCCTCGCTCCCCGGCTACACGCTGTCGTACCGGCCCGGCCAGCCGCGCTTCGCGCTCCCGGACATCGCCCGGACCTTCCACGCGCTGATGACCGAGGTGCTGGGCTACCCGCGCTACGGCGCGCAGGGCGGCGACTGGGGCTCGTTCGTCACCGCGGTGCTCGGCGCCGAACATCCCGACGCGGTGCTCGGCATCCACCTGAACATGATGCCGGTGCGCCGCGACGCGCTGACCGTCGCCGCGCCCACGCCCGAGGAGAAGCGCTGGCTCGACGAGCTCGCGCTGTTCCTGAAGGAGGAGACCGGCTACCAGTGGATCCAGGGCACGCGGCCGCACACCCTGGGCGCCGCGCTCACCGACTCGCCCGCCGGCCTCGCCGCCTGGCTGTTCGAGAAGTTCCAGCGCTGGACCGACAACCGCGGCGATCCGCGCGACGCGCTGTCGATGGACACCATGCTGGCCGACATCGCGCTGTACTGGTTCACCGGCGCCATCGGCAGCTCGTTCTGGCCGTACTACGCGCGGATGCACGGCCCCTGGCCGATCCGCGACGGCGGGGTCGGCGCGCCCTGCGGCTATGCGGCCTTCCCGCGCGAGATCCTGCGCCCGCCGCGCTCGGTCTGCGAGCGCGCGTTCACCGACATCCGCCGCTGGACCGAGATGCCGCGCGGCGGGCACTTCGCGGCGATGGAGCAGCCCGAGGCGCTGGCGCACGAGATCGTCGAATTCTTCAGGCCGCTGCGGGTGGGTTAAGGGTCCGCCTTCGCCGAGCCGCCCGTGCCGACCTACCGCATCACCGAGACCTCGTCCGGCGACCAGCGCGTCGTGGACCAGCCGACCGACTGGGACGCCTGGATGGACTACCGGTTCACGCGCCGGGTGGAGGCGGGCGGCGGGCCGATGCCCTTCGACGCCCGGATGCGGGTGACCGGGACGCCCGCGCGCCACGACTACGCGATCGAGCGGATCGATCCGGACACCGGCGCGGTGATCGAGGGCACGTACCTGACGGTGTTGCGGAGCGTACCGGGCGGCGACTAGAGCCGGCCGCGCGATCGGAACCACGCGACGGGTCCGCTCTTCACGTCGCCGGCGCCTCGGCGCCTCTGCCTCACAGGATCGCCCACGCCCCCAGACCCGCGAGGAGGGCGGTGCTGGCGATGGCATAGGGGACGAGGCCCGAATAGACCTGCCGCTCCGTGCCCTGGCCTTGCGCCAGCGATGCCGCGATGGCCATGCGTACCAGCGAGAACAGACTCATGCTCGACGTGGCGACGTGCTGGAGCGCGGCTGTGGCGGGCACGGACAGGTTCGCCTGGGCGGCCATCGCGACCTGCGACGACATGAACAGGCTGTTGCCCGCGCTGCCGCTGTTGGTCAGCACGCCCAGTCCGATGGACATCAGCGGGGCGGCCAGCACGCCGAGCGCGCCCAGGTTCGCGAAGAGGCCCGCGGCGATGGCCGCGGAGATGCCCGCCGCGGCCAGGACCTCCGCGAGCATGGCGAACACGAACACGGTCACGACAGGCGTCCTGGCCGTCTTCCACGCCCCGCGCAGTTCCTGGCGCCACTGCCCGACGTGGCCCCGGACCAGCGCGACCCCGACCGCGCCGACCATCAGCCACGAGCCGGCGTGGAAGAGCGGTGCCCAGGCGGGCAGGTCGGGATACGGCGCGATCGTTCCGAACGACGCCAGCGCGGCCCGCAGGGACGGCACGCTGCGGGTCAGCGTCAGGACGCCGACCAGCGCGAGATAGGGCCAGACCCGCGCCGCCACCTGCCGAAACGCTGCGGCGCCGGGCCGGACGTCGATCAGGTAGCGCGCGACGATGAGCGGGCCGAACGCGGACAGCAGGGCGATCTCCGGCCCGAGCAGCGCGGTCGCGACGCCCAGCGTGCCGAGACTCGCGACGATCCAGCCGACCTCGCTCAGATGCTCGGACACCGTCGCGGACACGCCCGCTTTCCGGGCAGTCACCCAGAACAGCGTGAGCCAGACCCCCATGAGCGCGGCGATGGGCAGCAGCGAGGCGCCGGCGAGCGCCGCGGCCGGCATCTTGGCGTAGGCCGAGGCGAGCAGGGTGCCGCTGCCCATCGCGCCCCATGGGATGAAGGTCTGGCTCAGCAGGGCGAAGACCATCAGGTGCGCGGGCGCGATCCCCAGGGGCCTGAGCAGCGCGATGGTGCCCAGCATCCCGACGCCGAATCCGGTGGCGGACTCCGCGAACGGACCGACCAGGAAACACGCGAAGAACAGCAGGCGCCGCTGCGCACGCCGTTCGAGCGCGACGGGGCGCGCTGACTCGGTCGCCATGGCGGTGGGCCGTGAGGCGAGCTGCCAGAACAGCAGGCCGCCCAGGATGTACGGGGCGATGGTGGCGCCGATCCAGGCGCCGCGGGCCAGTGCGCTCGCGAGCGCCGCGAACCCGAAGGGCATCGGTGCCGTGGCGAACGCGACCGGCACGGCGGTCGCCAGGCCGAGGACCGACGCGACGGTGGGCGAGCACCGGCCGCTGAGGACGGCCAGCGCCAGGACGAGGGTGGGCAGGAACCAGAAGAACGCAGTCATCGGAGGCGGGCGGGCCCGCGCGGTCGGCCGTCGAGTGAACCCTGTCGGCCCGACGGCCGTGTCCGCTTCGTGGGCGAACGTTCGTCGGACCTGTACACAGGCCGGTCATGGTATGCCGCCCGAGCCATCCGGCTCATCCGGCGTGTCAGGTTCCCCCGGCCCGGCCGACCCTGCCCTTGACACAGGTCGAACGTTCGTTTTAAATCAAACAACCGTTCCAATTGAAACGAACGTTCGACCCATTTGCGGTCCGCCCGCATCCAGAGCCCGCCACCCATGTCGTCTGCCGAGCCTCACCACCCCGTCCGCGCCGACGGCATCGACGCCCGCCAGCGCCTGCTCGGTGCGGGCCTGAAGCTGTTCGCCGAGCACGGCTTCGAGAAGACCTCCGTCCGGGCGCTCGCGCAGGAGGCGCAGGTCAACCTCGGCGCGATCAGCTACTACTTCGGCGACAAGGAGGGCCTGTACCGCACGCTCTTCACCGATCCGTCGATCTGCGGCGCGCCCGAGGACCTGGTCGCCTTCGCCGACCCCGGGCGGCCGCTCGCGGCGGCGCTGCGGATGTTCTACGTCGAATTCCTCGCGCCGCTCAAGCGCGGCGACGAGGTCCGGATGGTGATGAAGCTGCATTTCCGCGAGATGGCCGAGCCCACCGGCGCCTGGGCCGGTGCGGTCGACACCGAGATCCGCCCGCAGTTCGAGGCGCTGCTGCGACTGCTGGTGCGCGAGCTCGGCATGAAGCGCGCGGACCTCGACCTGCACCGCCTGGCGCTGTCGATCGCCGGCCTCGGGGTGCACTTCTTCGCGTTCCAT
>JBIIPQ010000437.1:0-3872 GCA_044342535.1 Burkholderiaceae bacterium | reverse complement strand
GCCCGAGGCCGAGGTGCTCGGCTTCGCGGCCCGCACCGGCGCGATCGCCTTCGATCTGCCCGGCGGGTCGATCACGCACGACGGCGAGCGCTGCAGCTTCGACACGCTGTGCGAGGCCGCGGGCCTGCAGGATGTCGCGCTGTCGCGGCTCGCGCCGGTGGTGCGCGGTGCCGACACCGACCGCCACGGGCTCGCGCCCGAGGCCGCCGGACTGCTCGCCCTGTCGCTCGGCCTGTCGCGCCAGCACGCCGACGACGACGCCGCGATGCTCGAGGCCGCGATACCGATGTACGACGCACTCTACGCATGGAGCCGCGACGCGCGGCACGAATCGCACCGCTGGCAGCCCGGAGCGGCACGATGAGCGCCCCCGCACCGAGCGCGGGCACCGAGGCGCCGCCCGCTGTGCCCGCCACCGTGCCCTTCGGCGAGGCGCTGCGCTTCTGGCTCAAGCTCGGCTTCATCAGCTTCGGCGGGCCGGCCGGGCAGATCGCGATCATGCACGAGACGCTGGTCGAGCGGCGCCGCTGGATCTCCGAGGGTCGCTTCCTGCATGCGCTCAACTACTGCATGGTGCTGCCCGGGCCCGAGGCGCAGCAGCTCGCCACCTACATCGGCTGGCTGATGCACCGCACGCCGGGCGCGCTGATCGCCGGCGGCCTGTTCGTGCTGCCGTCGCTGTTCCTGATGATCGCGCTGTCCTGGGTCTACCTCGCGTTCGGCGACGTCCCGGCGGTGGGCGGCGTGCTCGCCGGCATCAAGCCCGCGGTGATCGCCATCGTGCTGGCGGCGGGCTGGCGGATCGCGTCGCGCTCGCTCAAGCATCCGGCGGCCTGGGCGATCGCGATCGCGGCCTTCGTCGCGATCGCGGCCTTCGACGTCCCGTTCCCGGCGATCGTGCTGGCGGCGGCCGCGCTCGGCGCGCTCGGCGGGCGCCTGGCCCCCTCGGGCTTCGGCGGTGGGGGCGCCGGACACGGCGCTGCGCGCGCCGCATACGGGCCGGCATTGATCGACGACGACACCCCGCCGCCGGCGCACGCCCGCTTCTCGCGCGGGCACCTCGCAGCGGTGCTCGCGGTCGGCATCGGGCTGTGGGCGCTCGGCTGGGGGCTGCTGCGCGTCTGGCCGGGCGCCAGCCCCGTCTTCGCCGACATGGCCGGCTTCTTCACCCGGGCCGCGCTGCTCACCTTCGGCGGCGCGTACGCCGTGCTGCCCTACGTCTACCAGGGCGCGGTCGAGCACTACGGCTGGCTGACCGGGCCGCAGATGATCGACGGCCTGGCGCTCGGCGAGACCACGCCCGGGCCGCTGATCATGATCGTCGCCTTCGTGGGCTTCGTCGGCGGCTGGACGCTGCAGGCGCTCGGGCCCGACGCGCTGTTCGCGGCGGGCGCGGTGGGCGCGGTCGTGGCCACCGCATTCACCTTCCTGCCCTCGTTCGTGTTCATCCTCGCCGGCGGCCCGCTGGTGGAAGCGACCCGCGGCAGCCTGCGCGTGGCCGCGCCGCTCGCCGGCATCTCCGCGGCGGTGGTGGGCGTGATCGCCGCGCTCGCGCTCTTCTTCGCGCAGCACGTGCTCTGGCCGCAGGGCTTCGGAGGACGCTTCGATGTCGTGGCCGCGGCGCTGGGCGCGGCGGCGGCGGTCGCGCTGTTCCGCTACAAGGTGGGCGTGGTGCGGCTGATCCTGGCCTGCGGGGCAGCGGGGCTCGCGCTCAGGCTGGCGGGGCTGCACTGACCCCCTGCGTCGGGGGCTCGACTCGGACGTGGCGCCCGCTCAGGCGCGCGTGGCACGCCGCTTGAACACCGTGTGCCGAAGCACCTCGAACACCGCGGGCAGGCCCGGCACGATGATCAGCGCGAGCGCGATCCAGGAGAAGTGCGCCTTGACCCAGGGCAGGTTGCCCACCAGGTAGCCGAGCACGGTCAGGCTCGTCACCCAGACCACGCCACCCACCACGTTGTAGAGGGCGAACTTCGGGTAGGTCATCTCGGCGACACCGGCCACGAAGGGCGCGAAGGTGCGCACGAACGGGATGAAGCGGGCGACGATGATCGTGATCGCGCCGTGCCGCTCGTAGAACGCGTGCGTGCGGTCGAAGGCGGCGCGATTGAAGAAGCGCGACTGCTCCCAACCCCAGACCCGCGGACCGAAGTGCCGGCCGATCGCGTAGTTGGTGGCATCGCCGAGCACGGCCGCGACGATCAGCAGCACGATCAGCACCGGCAGCGACAGGCCGCCGATCGCGGCGATCGCGCCGCAGACGAAGAGCAGCGAGTCGCCCGGCAGGAACGGCATCACGACCACGCCGGTCTCGACGAAGATGATCGCGAACAGGATCGCGTACACCCAGACACCGTACTGGGCGACGACCGCCTCGAGGTGCTTGTCGAGGTGGAGGAAGACGTCGATGACCTGCGCGATGTCCATGGCCGGGGCGATGATACACGGCACCTATAATGTGTCCGTGATGGACGACACACCTTCCGGGACGGGCCCGGCCACGCCCGAAGACCGCGTCGCCGAGCCGGTCGTCAGGCGCCCGATCGCCGCCCTGCCCGACCACCTGGTCAGCCAGATCGCCGCCGGCGAGGTGGTCGAGCGGCCGGCCTCGGTCGTCAAGGAACTGCTCGAGAACGCGATCGACGCCGGCGCCCGCCATGTCGAGCTTAGGCTCGAGGAAGGCGGCGTGCGGCGGGTCGCCGTCGTCGACGACGGCTGCGGCATCCCGCCCGCGCAGCTCGCGCTCGCGCTGACCCGCCATGCGACCAGCAAGATCGTGTCGCTCGACGAGCTCGAGCGCGTGCGCACGCTGGGCTTTCGGGGCGAGGCACTCGCCGCGATCGCCTCGGTGGCGCGGGTGCGCATCGTGAGCCGCACCGAGGGCGCGGAGGCGGCCACCGTCATCGACAGCACGGTGCCGGGCCTGGCGCCCGCCGCCGGCCCCGTGGGCACCTCGGTCGAGGTGCTCGAGCTCTATTCGGCGACCCCGGCCCGCCGCAAGTTCCTCAAGGCGCAGGGCACCGAGACCGCCCATGCGCTCGATGCATTCCGGCGCGTGGCGCTCGCGCATCCGGCGATCGCGTTCGCCTGCTTCGTCGACGGCCGGCGCGTCGAGCACTGGCCGGCGGTGCGCGGCCCCGAGCGGGCGGCGGCGGCGCTCGGCGAGGACGTGGCCACCCGCGCGATCGAGCGCGTCGCGGGCCCGCTGCGGCTGCACGGGCTGGCCGGGGTGCCCACCGCGAGCCGCGCGCGTGCCGACCGGCAGTTCTTCTACGTCAACGGCCGCTTCGTGCGCGACAAGCTGCTCGCGCACGCGGTCAAGCAGGCCTATGCCGACGTGCTGCACGGTGACCGCCATCCGGCCTGGTGCCTGTTCCTTTGGATCGACCCGGTCGAGGTGGACGTCAACGTGCATCCGGCCAAGACCGAGGTGCGCTTTCGCGATGCGCGCTCGATCCACTCGTTCGTGTTCCACGCGGTGCGCGAGGCGCTGCGCGTGGGCGCGGCGGCGGACGGGGTGGCGTCGACGGTGCGCGGCGCGGCGCCCGGGACGGGAATCGCGGCGCCGGGGATCGCGGGGACCGAGCCCTCTGGCCCGGGACGCGCGGGCGCCTGGGGTGCCGGCGCTGCGGGCGCGGGCCTGCCGGATGCGGCGGATGGCGGCGCCGCGCCGCGCCGCACGGTCGGCCGCGAGCCCTCGGGCGCCGACCGCTGGCCCGCCTCCGACGCCGCCCGGCCGGGCTGGCAGGCGACACTGCCGCTGGCCGCGGCGCCGCAGTCGATCGGACCGCTGATGCGCTTCCTGGCGCCGGATGCGCCGACGGGCGCCGATGCGGGCCTTGACGTGGGCCTTGACGCGGCGGCCGGCGCGG
>JBIIPQ010000436.1:0-3874 GCA_044342535.1 Burkholderiaceae bacterium | reverse complement strand
CGAGCGCCACATCGAGCTGCGGCCGATGTATGAGGCCGTGCACTCGGGCAGGTTTGCCGAAGGCCTCGTGCTGTGCGAGTCACTGGAGCGAGCCGGTTCGCGCTTCCGGGTCGAACTGATGCGGCACATCTCGAAGTGCCAGGCCGGACTCGGTCGCTGGGATGATGCGTTGCAGACCTACCGCCGTGCGCTGAAGGTCCGCAGCTCGATGACCTGGGCCTCGCTCGGGGTGGCTCGCTGCTGCCTCGTGATGGGCGACATCGCCGTGGCACGTCAGCGGCTGCATACGATTCTCAAGGAGCGCCCCTACCATGCGGGTGCCTACGACCTGCTGATCGAGCTCTTCGAGCGCACCGGCGACGTGACCGGCGCGTTCAATATCGCGACCCGCGCCGCCGAGTACATCCCCAGTTCGCTGCGCACCCGCCGTCTGGCCGAGATCGCCTACCTCGCCGGCGAGCTCGAGACCGCCGAAACCGCGCTGACCAAGGTGGTCAGGCAGACCGCGAACGCGATCACCCGGGACGCGCGCAACAGTGCATTGCTCGCGCAGGTCTGCCTGGCACTCGGCGATCCGCAGCGGGCGATGCGCCTGATCGCAAAAGAGGCATCGGACTGGCCCGCCGACCCGCGCACGCAGGCGCTTGCCGCCGCGATCGATGTTCAGGCGTGGACCAAACTCGGACGCCCGGATCAAGCCGAGGCGGCGGGCAGACGCGTCGCCGCATCGCTCGAGATCGACGCCGAGCCACGCAGTCGGCTGCTGATCGCCAAGGCCGCAATGTCCATGGGCATGACCGAACGGGGCTTGCAGGTCCTCGACGAGGCGGTGGCTGCCGCCGAGCAGGTCTCATCGGCGGAGGCCGCCTCCACCCGCGCGCTTGCATGGAAGATTCTCTTGGATGCCGGCATGCCCGAGCGGGCGGGTGAATTGATCGTCGATCGGTTTGCCGAGGCCGAGCAGGAAGCCGAGACGGCCGTGCGCACCCTGCGCGGTGGGGGGTTCGACGAAGCGATCGCGATGGTCAACGCTGCGCTGCCCAAGGCGCGCGACCACACCGGCGTGCTGACCGCCGCAGTCGAGGTCTACCTGATGACGATGCGCGTGAAGGGTGTTCGGCCCGATCTGCTCGCGAAGGTGCAGACCCTTCTCAAGCGTCTGCGCGAGCGCGGTACGGCCGACCCGGAGAAGCTGGACATGATGGATACCTACCTGCGCAAGCTCGAGAGCGCGGCCGCCGTCCGCGTCGCCGAGCCCTCGGTCGAGACGTCCTGAACGGACATGCAGCCGGTCGGTCGGAGGGTGCGGTAGCCGGGATACAGCCTGCGTTCCAGCGCCCCCGGGTTACGGAGCCGCCAACCCGTACCGCCGCATCAGCGCATCCCGCCGGGCGGGCAGCATGTTGATGCACTCGGCGCGACCCTGCACCGCCGTGACGAGGCGCGGGTCCATCACGCGGAACCACAGCGGCGGCAGGTAGGCCAGCAGGAACATGCCGAAGTAGCCCGACGGCAGGCGCGGCACGTCGGGGAAGTCGCGCAGCGACTGGTAGCCGCGGCCCGGATGCGCATGATGATCCGAGTGACGCTGCAGCTGGAACACCACCAGGTTGGACACCAGGCAGTTGCTGTTCCAGGAGTGGTGAGGCTGGCAAGGCTCGTAGTGCCCGTCGGCAAGCCGCCGGCGCAGCAGCCCGTAGTGCTCGACATAGTTCGCCGAGGTCAGCTGGAAGGCGCCCCACAGCGCCACCGGCAACAGCACCGCCAGCGCGCCAGCGCCCAGGACCGCGGTCAGTGCACCCCAGACCCCCAGCGTGACCGCGGCGGCCTGGAGGATCTCGTTGCCCGGATGCCAGGGTCCGCTGCCGGCACGCCGCAGGCGCTCCCCCTCGAGGTGCCAGGCGCGAACGAACGCCCCCGGCATCTCCCGCAGCGCGAAGCGCCAGATGCCCTCGCCCATCTTCGCCGAGGCCGGGTCCTCGGGCGTCGACACGTGACGGTGATGCCCGCGGTTGTGCTCGATCGAGAAATGCCCGTAGCCGCCGAGCGCGGTGTTCAAGAGCGCCACCTTGCGCGCCAGCGGGCTGCGCTTGTGGCCGAGCTCGTGGCTGACGTTCAGGCCGAAGCCGAGCACTGCACCGGTGGCGATCACGGTCGCGATCCATGCGGCCAGCGGCAACGGGTGCGTGGCCAGGAACGCCACGTTGACGAACACCGCCGCCCAGAGCACCGGCACGGTGGCGTACAGGATGGCCCGGTAGTAGGGATCCGCCTCGAGCGCCGGCACCGCTGCCTCGGGCGGATTGCCGAGGTCCTCGCCCAGCCAGAAATCGAGCAGCGGAATGAACAGATAGAACACCACCAGCGGCACGAAGAACCAGCCGACGTGCGTGGCGCCCAGGAGGTGGGCGCCGGTGCCGCTGGCCGCCACGCCGGGCCCGACCACCGACAGCAGCCAGCCCCCGCGCTTGCGGTCGCGGTAGCCATGCAGGCCCGGGGGAGCGGGGATGAGGGTCGCCTGGGCGGAGCTCATGGGCGAAGACGCGGCGCGTGGTTGGGGTGTGGGTCGATTCTGCGCTGCGTCGGGTTGGCGGTCCAGCCGGCGTTGGCTGCAGGCGAGCCTGGCGGTGGCGGTTCTCGCTGAAGGGTCTGCCAGCCTGGAGGTCGCACGGCGCCGCTGGCGGCGCCGACGCGCGGCTCTGTCGAACCCGGCGGGCGGCACGGACGCTCAGCATGATCACCGGAGACTCCAGATCCGCGGCGGATGCGTGCCTGGAGGTCAGCCACCCAGAAAAGCAAAAAGCCCGGCACGTCCCCGCGCCGGGCTGTCCGCATGAAGCTGCGAACCTTACTTCCCGCGCAGCTTCCTGATCGCCGCGATCTGCGCCATCGCCGCCACCAGCTCGGCCTGCGCCTTGGCGTAGTCGATGTCGGCGGAGCGGTTCTGGAGCGCTTCCTCGGCCGCCTTGCGGGCTTCCTCGGCCTTGGCCTCGTCGAGGTCGTGACCGCGGATCGCGGTGTCGGCGAGCACCGTCACGCGGTTCGGCTGCACCTCGAGGATGCCGCCGGCGACGAAGACGAACTCTTCCTCGGCGCGGCCGACCAGCTTGATGCGGACCGCGCCCGGCTTGATGCGGGTGATCAGCGGCATGTGCTGCGGGTAGATCCCCAGCTCGCCCGATTCGCCCGGCAGCGCGACGAACTCGGCCTCGCCTTCGAAGATGGATTCCTCGGCGCTGACGACGTCGACGTGGATCGTGTGCATGCGGATGTCCTGGCGTTGCGTGCGCGGTCCGGTGCGCGAGGCACCGGGCCGCAGGGGATCACTTCAGCGTCTTGGCCTTCTCGAAGGCCTCGTCGATCGAGCCGACCATGTAGAAGGCCTGCTCGGGCAGCGCATCGCACTCGCCGTCGACGATCATCTTGAAGCCGCGCAGCGTCTCGTTCAGCGGCACGAACTTGCCCGGCGAGCCGGTGAACACCTCGGCGACGTGGAACGGCTGCGACAGGAAACGCTGGATCTTGCGGGCACGGGCCACGGCCAGCTTGTCGTCCGGCGACAGCTCGTCCATGCCCAGGATCGCGATGATGTCGCGCAGTTCCTTGTAGCGCTGCAGGGTGGCCTGCACGCGACGGGTGATCGAGTAGTGCTCTTCGCCGATGATGTACGGGTCGACCTGGCGCGAGGTCGAGTCGAGCGGGTCGACGGCCGGGTAGATGCCCAGCGCGGCGATGTCCCGCGACAGCACGACGGTGGCGTCCAGGTGGGCGAAGGTGGTCGCCGGCGACGGGTCGGTCAGGTCGTCCGCAGGCACGTACACGGCCTGGATCGAGGTGATCGAGCCCTTCTTGGTCGAGGTGATCCGCTCCTGCA
>JBIIPQ010000435.1:0-3887 GCA_044342535.1 Burkholderiaceae bacterium | reverse complement strand
CGCATCGGCCGGGCGGCGCCCGGATCGGCTATCGTCGGCCCCAGTTCCCGATGCTCTCCCGATTTTCGACGAGGTTCCGCCGATGTCCGCTCTCGCGTTCCACATGATCGGCGGCGCGCCCGATCCGGTCGCGCCGTTCAGTCATGCCGTCGAGGCCGACGGCTGGGTCATGCTCACCGGGCAGATGCCATTCACCGGCACCTCGAACACCTCGGACTATCCCGAGTCGATCGAGGACCAGACCCGCCAGACGATGGCGAACCTGCAGACCGTGCTCACCGGCTGCGGCCTGACGCTCGCCGACGTGGCCAGCGTGCGGATCTACCTGCTGCACTTCGACGAGGACTACGTCCGCATGAACGCGGTCTACGCGACCTACTTCCCGGAGGGCCGGCGGCCGGCACGCACCTGCATCGGCGTGAGCGGCCTGGCGCGCGGGGCGAGGATCGAGATCGACATGCTGGCGCGGCGGCCCGGCCCGAAGGCCTGAGCCGCCGCGGCGTGCGTCACGCCTTCAGCTGCATCGCCTTGTATTCGAGGAACTCCTCGAGACCGTAGACGCCGTTCTCCCGACCGCGGCCCGACTGCTTGTAGCCGCCGAAGGGCGCCTGCGGGTTCCAGCGGCCGCCGTTGAGGTCGACCTGGCCGGTGCGCAGCTTGCGGGCCACCTGCATCGCGCGCTCGTCGCTGCCCGCCCAGACCGCGCCCGACAGCCCGTAGATCGAGTCGTTGGCGATGCGGATCGCGTCGGCCTCGGTGTCGTAGGGGATGATGGCCAGCACCGGCCCGAAGACCTCTTCCTGCGCGAGCGTCGCCTTGGAGTCGGCCACGACGAACACCGTCGGCTTCACGAAATAGCCGCCGCCCACGCCCTCGGGCGCGTCGGCCCCGCCGGTGACCAGCTCCGAGCCCTCCTCGATGCCGCGACGGATGTAGCCCAGCACGCGGTCGCGCTGCAGCGCCGACACCAGCGGCCCGAGCTTGACGCCCTCGCCGAACGCGCTGCCCACCGTGAACGACTCGGCCGCCGTCTTGGCGATGGCGCGGGCCTCGTCCAGCCGCGAACGCGGCACCAGCAGGCGCGTCCAGGCGGCGCAGGTCTGGCCGGAGTTCATGTAGCAGTTGGCGACCGAGCTCTTCACCGCCTTCTCGAAGTCGGCATCGTCGAGCACCACCGAGGCGCTCTTGCCGCCGAGCTCGAGCGCGATCCGCTTGACGGTCTGGGCGCCCACCTCGGAGACACGCTTGCCGGCGCGCGTGGAGCCTGTGAACGACACCATGTCGACCTCGGGGTGCGCGGCGAGCGCCTCGCCGACCACCGGGCCGAGGCCGGTCACCAGGTTGAAGACGCCGGGCGGCAGGCCCGACTCGTGGATCACGTCGGCGAGGATGAACGCGTTGATCGGCGCGACCTCGGACGGCTTGAGGACCACCGTGCAGCCGGCGGCCAGGGCCGGGGCGACCTTCAGCGTGATCTGGTTCAGCGGGTAGTTCCACGGCGTGATCGCGGCGACCACGCCGACCGGCTCGCGGGTGACGACCGAGTGGCCGACGCGCTCGTCGTACTGGAACTCGCGGGCGAGCTTCGCGTAGTTCGACCAGGCGGCGACCGGGCCACCGACCTGCACCAGCGTCGACAGCTTGATCGGCATGCCGACCTCGGTGGCGATCGTGCGCGCCAGGTCCTCGCTGCGCGCCTTCAGACCGTCGGCAATCCTCTGGACGATGTCGGCGCGCTCGGCGGCGGGGGTCTGCGACCAGCCGTCGAAGGCGGCGCGCGCGGCGGCGACCGCCGCATCGGCATCGGCGGCGGTGCCCGAGGGGATGGTGGCCCACGGCTCGCCGGTGTTGGAATCGGTGACCTCGAGGGTCTGCGTCGACGACGGGGCGACCCAGCGGCCGCCGATGTAGAGCTGCTTGCGTTCGATCATGTCGGTCTCCTCCTGAGCCTACGAGTATAGGGGGGCGCGAGGCGCGGCCGCACCGGCTCCGGAACGCCCGCTGCGACACGTCGGGCGCCGACTGGACAGTCGCCGGTCTAGAATCCGGTTGACAGACACCTCCGTCACGGACGCCGTACATGGCCCTCGCCTTCCCGTTTTCCGCCATCGTCGGCCAGGACGAGATGAAGCGGGCCATCCTCATCGCCGCCGTCGACCCCTCGGTCGGAGGCGTGCTGGTCCTGGGCGACCGCGGCACCGGCAAGTCGACCGCAGTGCGTGCGCTGGCGGCGCTGCTGCCCAAGATGAAGGCGACGGTGGGCTGCCGCTACGCCTGCGATCCGGCCGCGCCCGCGGGCGCCTGCGCCGAGTGCGATGCGCTCAAGGCCGGCGGGAAGAAGATCAAGTCGCACCTGGTCCCGGTGCCCGTCGTCGACCTGCCGCTGGGTGCGACCGAGGACCGCGTGGTCGGCGCGCTGGATCTGGAGCGGGCACTCACTGCTGGCGTGAAGGCCTTCGAGCCTGGATTGCTGGCCCGGGCACACCGCGGCTTCCTGTACGTCGACGAGGTCAATCTGCTGGAGGACCACCTGGTCGACCTGCTGATCGACGTGGCGGCGTCGGGCGAGAACGTCGTCGAGCGCGAGGGGCTGAGCGTGCGGCATCCGGCGCGCTTCGTGCTGGTCGGCAGCGGCAACCCCGAAGAGGGCGAGCTGCGGCCCCAGCTGCTCGACCGCTTCGGGCTGTCGGTCGAGGTGTCGACGCCGACCGTGCTGGCCGACCGGATCGAGGTGGTCAAGCGCCGCGATGCCTTCGAGCGCGACCCGCAGGGCTTCACCGGGCGCTGGCACGCGGAGGACGAGCGCGTCCGCCGGCGGATCCTCAAGGCGCGCGACCGGGTGGCCGGCATCGACGTCCCCGACGCGGTGCTCGAGCGGGCGGCGCGCCTGTGCATGGCGCTCGGCACCGACGGGCTGCGCGGCGAGCTGACCCTGATGCGGGCGGCGCGCGCGCTGGCCGCGCTCGAGGGCGACACGGTGGTGGGCGACACCCACCTGCGGCGCGTCGCGCCCTCGGCGCTGCGCCACCGGCTGCGCCGCGATCCGCTCGACGACACCGGCACGGGTGCCCGCGTCGAGCGCGTGGTCGCCGAGCAGATCCCGTCCTGAATCGATGGCCGTGGCCGATCCGATCGCCCCGGCCGCGGCGCCGCCGGCGGACGACCTGTCCGCGGTCGACCCGGTCGTGCTGCGCTGGGCGGACGCGCTGCGGGCCGCCGCGCTGCTGGCGGTCGACCCCTGGGGCTTCGGCGGCGTGGCACTGAAAGCAGGCCATGGGCCGGTACGTGAGCGATGGCTCACTGTCCTGAGAGGCCTCGTTCCGCCTGAAAGTCCGTGGCGACGGATTCCGATCCACGCTGGCGACGAACGCCTGCTGGGCGGGCTCGACCTGACGGCGACGCTGGCCGCCGGCCGGCCGATCGCCCAGTCCGGCCTGCTGGCCGAGGCCGACGGCGGCCTGCTGCTGCTGGCGATGGCCGAGCGGGTGCCGGGCACCACCGCCTCGCGGCTGTGCGCGGCGCTCGACACCGGCGAGTGCACGCTCGCCCGCGACGGCCTCGCCTCGTCGCGGCCGGCGCGCTTCGGGGTGGTGGCGCTCGACGAAGGCGTGGGCGACGACCCGCCGCCGGCCGGCGCGCTGCTCGAGCGGCTGGCCTTCCGGATCGACCTGGCCGAGGTGCCGGTGGGCGTCGCCGACGTGTTCGGCGCGCCGTCCGACGAGGGAGCCGGACCCGGCGCCGACGCCGCGGCGGTCGCGGCCGCGCGACTGCGGATCGGCGCGGTGCAGGCCGACGACGCGACCGTGCAGGCGCTGTGCGCGACCGCGGCGGCGCTCGGCGTGTCGTCGGCGCGGGCGCCGCTGATGGCGCTGCGCGCGGCCCGGGCC
>JBIIPQ010000434.1:0-3889 GCA_044342535.1 Burkholderiaceae bacterium | reverse complement strand
GTCCGGCTTCATGATCACGCTGTCGCTGATCGCGGTCGTCTACATCGGCCTGGTGGCGCTGGTGCAGACCGACATGAAGAAGCTGGTCGCGTACTCGTCGATCGCGCACATGGGGTTCGTGACCCTCGGCTTCTTCATGTTCGAGCAGCTCGGCATGCAGGGCGGCATCATCCAGATGATCTCGCACGGTTTCATCTCGGGCGCGATGTTCCTGTGCATCGGCGTGCTGTACGACCGGATGCACAGCCGTCGGATCGCCGACTACGGCGGCGTGGTCAACACCATGCCCAAGTTCGCCGCGCTGTTCATGCTGTTCACGATGGCCAACGCCGGGCTGCCCGCGACCTCGGGCTTCGTCGGCGAGTTCATGGTCATCCTGGGCGCGGTGAAGTTCAACTTCTGGATCGCGGCGATCGCGTCCACCACGCTGATCTTCGGCGCGGCCTATTCGCTGTGGATGTACAAGCGGGTGGTGTTCGGAGAGATCGCGAACGACGAGGTGCGTGCGCTCAAGGACGTCGACGCGCGCGAGTTCTGGATGCTCGCGGTGCTGGCGGCCGCGGTGCTGGCGATGGGCCTGTGGCCCAAGCCGTTCACCGACGTCTCCGAGGCGTCGGTGCGGGCGCTGCTCGACCACGTCGCCATCTCCAAGATCGCCGAGTGACCCCGATGGACAAGCTCAACATCACCGCCGCGCTGCCGGAGATCCTGCTGCTGGTGGCGGCCTGCGCGGTGCTGCTCGTCGACGTCTTCGTCAAGGTGGCGGACGGCGAGGAGACGAAGATCGACCGGCTGGCGATCGCGCTGCTGCTGCTGCCGGCGGCCGCGACGGTCTGGCAGATCGGCTCGCCGGCGCAGGTCGCGTTCGGCGGCATGTACGTCGCCGATGGCCTCGCCCACGTGCTCAAGCTGGTGTCCTACCTGTCGGTCGCGGCGACGCTGGTCTACGCGCGCGGCTATGCGATCGACCGCGGCATGCACCGTGGCGAGCTCTATGCGCTGGCCCTCTTCGCGCTGCTCGGCCAGATGATCATGATCTCGGCGGGCAACCTGCTGGTGGTCTACCTCGGCCTCGAGCTGATGTCGCTGTCGCTGTATGCACTGGCCGCGCTGCGCCGCGATCACGCGGTGTCGACCGAGGCGGCGATCAAGTACTTCGTGCTGGGCGCGCTCGCCTCGGGCTTCCTGCTCTACGGCATGTCGATGCTGTACGGCGGCACGGGCACGCTCGACCTCGACCGGATCGCCGCGTCGATGAGCGGGCGCACGCCGGCGAACACCACCGTGATCGTCTTCGGCGTCGTGTTCATCGTGTCGGGTCTCGCGTTCAAGTTCGGCGCCGTGCCGTTCCACATGTGGGTGCCGGACGTCTACCAGGGCACGCCCACGGTCGCGACGCTGCTGATCGCCTCCGCGCCCAAGATCGCGACCTTCGCCATCGCGTTCCGGCTGCTGGCCGAGGCGCTGCCGTCGGTCGCGGTCGACTGGCAGCAGATGCTGCTGGTGCTGTCGGTGCTGTCGATGATCGTCGGCAACCTGGTCGCGATCGCGCAGTCGAACCTCAAGCGGATGCTGGCGTACTCGACGATCGCGCAGGTGGGCTTCGTGCTGCTCGGCATGCTGTCGGGCGTGGTGGGCGGCTCCACCGACGGCATGGCCGATGCGTGGAGCGCGTCGATGTTCTACGTCGTCACCTATGTGCTGACGACGCTGGGTACCTTCGGCGTGATCCTGCTGGTGGCGCGCAAGGGCCACGAGGCCGAGGACATCGACGACCTCAAGGGCCTGTCGCGGCGCGCGCCGGGGCTGGCGTTCGTGATGCTGCTGCTGATGTTCTCGCTGGCCGGCATCCCGCCGACCGTCGGCTTCTACGCCAAGCTCGCGGTGCTGCAGTCGGTGGTCGAGGCCGGGATGACCTGGCTGGCGATCCTCGCGGTGCTGGTCTCGCTGATCGGCGCGTTCTACTACCTGCGCATCGTCAAGACCGTCTACTTCGACGAGCCGGTCGACACCGGCCCGATCGCGGCGGCGCCCGGTGCCCGGGCGGTGATGGCGGTCAACGGCGCGCTGATCCTGCTGCTCGGCCTGGTGCCCGGGCCGCTGATGACGCTGTGCCTGGGCGCGGTACGGCAGGCCTTCGGCATCTGACCGGGGCCGGTTCCTTGCCCGGCCGTCCTCGATGAGCGATCACCTCGAAGAGAAGACGGTCGACTCGGAGCTGGTCTACCAGGGCCTGTTCCTGAAGGTCCGCAAGGACCGCGCCCGCCTGCCCGACGGCTCCCTGCACGGCCGCGAATGGGTGATGCATCCCGGCGCGGCCGCGATGCTGCCGATCGCCGACGACGGTCGTGTGCTCATGGTCCGGCAGTGGCGCTATGCGATGCGTCGGGCCTACCTCGAGATCCCGGCGGGCAAGATCGATCCGGGCGAGACCTCTCTGCAGACGGCCAAGCGCGAACTGCTCGAGGAGACCGGTCATGCCGCGCGCGAGTGGGCGCCGCTGGTGCAGATCCATCCGGCGATCGGCTTCTCGAACGAGGTGATCGACATCTTCGTCGCGCGCGGGCTGGAGCAGCGCGCCGACGCCGCGCCCGACCACGGCGAGCTGATCGACGTCGAATGGGCGACGGTGGGCGAGCTCGTCGACGCGCTGCGGGCCGGGCGGCTGCCCGACGTCAAGACGCACATCGCGGTGATGCACCTGCAGCGTATGGTGGACGGCGACTGGCCGTGGCCGGCGTTCGCGCCCGCCTGATCCGCGCGCCGGCTTGAGCGGGCACGCGGGTTGCCCTGCTCCCGGCTGCACGCCGTGGAGGGCCGATGTCCGTCATGCGCAGGCTCGGGCGCGCCGCGGCCACCGCCGCGATGCGCTGGATCACCAGGCGCTGCCCGACCATGGCGGCCGCGGTGGCGTTCTTCGCGGCGTTCTCGCTCGCGCCCACGCTGGTGATCGTCATCGCCATCGGCGGTGCCTTCTTCGGGCCCGACGCGGTGCGCGGCCAGCTGGTCGGGCAGCTTAGAGGGCTGATCGGCGAGGAAGGCGCGCTCGCCGTCCAGGGCCTGATCCAGAGCGCCTGGCTGGCCGACGGCATCACCTTCAAGACCCTGCTGTCGGTGGCCACGCTGCTGCTCGGCGCGTCGGCGGTCTTCTCCGAGCTGAGCGAGGACGTCAACCTGCTGTGGAAGGTGCCGCCGCGTCCGGGATCCGGTCCGATCGGCGCATTCCTGCGGGTACGGCTGCTGTCGATCGGGCTGGTGGTGGGTGTGGGCTTCCTGCTGGTGGTCTCGCTGGTGCTCGATACCGTCGTGACCGCGCTGCAGGACAGGATGTGGCCGCCCGACGATGCGGTCCGTGTGCTGATGGGCATCGTGAACCAGGTCAGCGCGCTGCTGCTGCTCGGTGCGACCTTCGCGCTGCTGATGAAGGCGATGCCGAGAACCCGGGTGCGCTGGCGGGAGGTGACGCTCGGTGCGGCCGTCGCCTCGGTGCTGTTCGTGGTCGGCAAGAGCCTCTTCGGGCTGTACCTGGCGCGGGCCGGAACGGCCGATGCGTTCGGTGCCGCCGGCTCGCTCGCGGTGCTGCTGATGTGGCTGTTCTACTCGGCCTCGGTATTCCTCTACGGCGTGGCGTTCGCGCGGGCTTGGAGCGAGGAGGGTGGGGCCGTGCTGCCCGCCGGTCCTGCGAGGCCCACCGGAGCCGGAAGTGTCCAGCCGGATATGCGATGATCGGCAGGTCGGAGGGCTGGCAGAGCGGTCGAATGCGGCGGTCTTGAAAACCGTTGAACCGCAAGGTTCCGGGGGTTCGAATCCCTCGCCCTCCGCCATTTATGGGCTGATGCACTAGTCCGATTCGAGACCACCGCCTAGGGTGGTTTCATGGCATTCGGAC
>JBIIPQ010000432.1:0-3892 GCA_044342535.1 Burkholderiaceae bacterium | reverse complement strand
CTGCAGACCGGCGGCCTGGCCGATCGATTCGGGCAGCCAGTCCTTCCCGATGGCGATGAGCTGCGGCATGGTGATCAGGAAGATCGCGCCGAGGAAGGCGCCGTGCACGAAGCCCAGGCCGCCCACCACCACCAGCAGCAGCAGGTCGACCGACTGCACGAGGCTGAACTGGTCGGGCGACAGGAAGCGCAGCTTGTGCGCGTAGAGCGCGCCCGCGACGCCGGCGAGCGCCGCGGAGATCGCGAAGGACAGGCCCTTGTAGTAGGCCAGGTTGATGCCCATGCTCTGCGCCGAGATCTCGGAGTCGCGGATGGCGACGAAGGCACGGCCGGTCGGGGATCGCAGCAGGTTCAGCACGCCCAGCGTGACGAGCACGCACAGCACCAGGCACAGGTAGTAGAACGAGGCGTCGTCGTCGAGCTTCCAGCCGAAGACGTCGGGCGCCTTCACGTGCAGGCCCGCATTGCCGCCGGTGACGCTCTCCCAGCGCGCGAACACCTCTTCGACGATGAAGCCGAAGGCGAGGGTCGCGATGCCCAGATAGATGCCCTTGACGCGCAGCGCCGGCACGCCGACCACCACGCCGGTGCCGGCCGACAGCGCCATCGCCGCCGCGAGCGCGAGCGGGAACGGCCAGCCGTGGTTGGTGAGGTAGGCCTGCGTGTAGGCGCCCACGCCCAGAAAGGCGGCATGCCCGATCGACACCTGGCCGGTGAAGCCGGCGAGCAGCATCAGGCCCAGGCCGACGATGGAGTAGATCAGCACGAACGAGAGCTGGGCGAGCCAGTACTCGGGCAGGGCCCACGGCGCCAGCACGAGCGCCGCCATCAGCGCGCCGTACCAGAACTTCTGGCCGCCGTGCTTGGCGAGCGCGACGTCGTCGGCGTAGGAGGTCTTGAAGAGGAAGCGCACCGGACTACACCTTTTTCCGGAGCTTCTCGCCGAACAGGCCGTTCGGCTTGAACCACAGCATCGCCAGCACCACGATGTAGGGCGCGACGTCCTTGAACCCGGTGGGCAGGTAGAAGCCCGACAGCGACTCCACCACGCCGATGATCAGCCCGCCGACGATGGCGCCGGGCAGGCTGCCGAAGCCGCCCACCACCGCCGCCGGGAACGCCTTGAGGCCGATGAAGCCCATGTTCACGTGGACGAAGGTGATCGGGGCGAGCAGCAGGCCGGCCACCGCCGCGACCGCCGCCGCGAGGGCCCAGACCAGGCCGTTGAGCCGCTTGACCGGGATGCCCATGTAGTAGGCCGCGAGCTGGTTCTGCGACGAGGCCTGCATCGCGATGCCGACCGTGGAGTAGCGGAACACCGTGTAGAGGATCGCGCAGAGCAGCGCGGTCGAGCCGATCACGACGACCTGCTCCACCGACAGCAGGAGCCCGCCGACGGTCAGCACGACGTCCTTGTAGGGGACGGGCAGCGTGTGGGTCTCGGTGCCGATGCCGGGGACCATGGTGATCAGCCCGCGCACGATGTAGCCGATGCCGATGGTGAGCATCACGATCGTGAACTGGGGCTGGCCGAGGATCGGCCGGATGACGAGGCGCTCGACGACGAGACCGAAGACCCCCATCGCGGCGATCGCGGAGAGGATCGCGAGCCAGAACGGGAAGTTGAGCATCGTCATGGCGGCGAGGCCGCCGAAGGCGCCCAGCATCATCAGGTCGCCCTGCACGAAGCTGACCGTCTCGGTCGCCTTGTAGATGAGCACGAAGCCCAACGCGATGAGGCCGTAGATGCAGCCCTGCGCGATACCGCTGATGACCAGTTGGAGGAACTGCAAGTTGCTCTCTCGTGGGTCGTCCTTGTCTCCGGGCGCGTAATCTAGCACGCGGATTCGCCGGCTTCGCAAGAGAAGCTTTGGCTTGTGGGACGCTTCGCGCCGTGCTGCGCTGCGTCATCGCGCGGGCGTGTCGTGCGATCCGTCCCGATGTGCGCGGGCGGCGACCGCTCAGCGCGCCATCGGCTCGAAGGCCTGCGGCGAGCGCGCGATGCGTCGCCTGAGCAGCTTGAAGACGTCGGGATCGAAAGGCTGCGCGCCGTCGGCATCCAGCGCGCGCCAGCGATCGAAGCGCAGGCGGTCGACGCGGCCCGACTCGGCATCGCGCTCGACGAGCACGACCGCGCCGTCGAAGGGCCAGTCGGGAAAGCGCAGCGGGTCGAGCGCGGCGTGCAGGCGGGCGTGGTGGGCCGCGGGCGCTTCATCACCGGTGCACAGTCCGTCGCAGCGACGCACCTGCCGCGAGAAACATGCGCCCTCGCGCGCCCACAGGCCGAGCGCGCGGTCGCACAGCCGGTGCTCGCGGCCGAGCGCGGCGAGCGCGGCGCGCGCGCCCGCGCGGCTGCCGAACGGGCCTGCGAGACCGGGCTCGGCGAGCGGGTCGGCGTCGGGCAGCTCGGAGAGGGGGACGATGCGCGGCGCGCGACCCGGCACGTCGGCGCGCAGGAAGCAGGTGGTCTCGCGCCGGCGCAGCGCGACGTTGTGCAGCGGCGCGCAGGTCTTGATCCGCTGCATCTCGCGCAGCAGCGCGCCGAACTCGCCCGCGGTGGGCTCGATCTCGAGCGCGTGGACCTCGGCGACGAGGCGCGCGTCGTTGGCGTTGCGGCTGTCGGCATAGAAGTGGCCGCGCACGCGCTCGCGAAGGTTGCGCGCCTTGCCGACGTAGAGCGGCTGGCCGCTCGCGCCGACGAAGACGTAGACGCCGGGCGACTCGGGCAGGGCCTCGAGCTGCGCGGCATCGAGGTGCGGCGGCGTGGCCGGCAGCTTCAGGAGCTCGCGGATCGCGGCATCGATCTCGTCGGGGTCGGCATCGCGGGGCAGCACCTGCAGGAAGCTGCGGATGGCGCGGGCGTCGCCGAGCGCACGATGACGGTCGGCGGCGGGCAGGCGGTGGCGGTCGATCAGCGCATCGAGCCGGTGCGAGCCGTACTGCGGGAAGAGGCGACGCGACAGGCGCACCGTGCAGAGCACATCCGCGCCGAAGCGCTCGCCGGCCCGCCTGAACTCGGCCTTCAGGAAGCCGTAGTCGAAGCGCGCGTTGTGAGCGACGAAGACGCGGCCCTCGAGCCGGCGCGCGACCTCGGGCAGCAGCGTCGCGAAGCGCGGTGCGCCGCGCACCATGTCATGGGTGATGCCGGTGAGGGCGGTGATCTCGGGCGGGATCGGCACGCCCGGATCGACCAGCGAGGACCATTCCTCGACGAGCGTGTCGCCATCGACCAGGACGATGCCGATCTCGGTGATGCGGTCGTCCGAGGGCGAGACACCCGAGGTCTCTAGGTCGACGAAGGCGTAGCGACGCTCCTGCATCGCACGAGTCTGACAGACAGGTGGCTCGCTACACGAGCCACCTCGTCGTCCGAGCCCGGCGACGCTCAGCCGACCTGGACCGGCCGCCCCTCGCGGTCGAACAGCGCGAAGCCCTGGGGCCGGCCAGCGCCGATCGCCTCGATCATCTGCTCGAGCGCGGTCTGGACCTGGCCCGGTGTCGGGGGCACGCCATTGCGCTCTCCGATGGCGGCGACGAAGACCACCGACCAGGCGTTGCCGCTGCGGTCCGCGTCCGCGGCGAGCTCCGCGAAGGGCGGGAAGCCCTCGGCGGGCTTGTCGACGCACATGACCGGGGTGAGCGCCCCGCCGCGGCCGGCCTCGAAGCTGCTGCGCTGTTCGGCGCTGGCGTCGGCCGGCAGACCGATGTGGGCGAAGACCAGCAGCAGGCGCTGGCGCTCGGGCTGCGCGCGCGCAGCGGTGATCAGGTCGTCGAAGCACGACAGGCGAATCATGGGGCGGGGTCCGGAGCGGGGCCGGCAAGCTTACCTGCAGCCGTGCGCCTCGTCATCGCGATGCGACGCGCGGTGGGCGGGCCTGACCCCGGCCGGGGCC